>JBAZIR010000016.1:0-30205 GCA_041651735.1 Verrucomicrobiia bacterium
CCCGGAGTGTTTGCGGGAGGTTTTCGATCCGGCGAACCGCCGTCACCGCTATCCGTTCACCAACTGCACGCACTGCGGGCCGCGGTTCAGCATCATCCAGTCGCTGCCTTACGACCGGCCGAACACGACGATGAAACGCTTCGCGATGTGCGAGGCGTGTCGCGCCGAATACGAGGACCCGCGCGACCGCCGGTTCCACGCGCAGCCGAACGCCTGCCCGGCGTGCGGCCCGCAGTTGGAACTTTGGGACCGCACTGGCCGGGTGTTGGGGCAGCGCGACGCGGCGCTGCAACAGGCGGTGCAGGTGATCCGACGCGGTGAGATCGCGGCGGTGAAGGGACTGGGCGGGTTTCATCTGCTGGTGGATGCGCGGAACGAACAGGCGGTGTGCCGGTTGCGGGAACTGAAGCACCGCGAGGAGAAGCCGTTTGCGCTGATGGCGCCGTCGCTGGCGGCGGTGCGGGCGTTGTGTGAAGTCTCCGAAACCGAAGAGCGGCTGCTGACCTCGCCGGAATCGCCGATTGTCCTGCTGCGGCGGCGCGGGGACGCGCGAGACATTGCGGAATCAGTGGCGCCGCGCAATCCCCGCCTCGGCGTCATGCTGCCTTACACGCCGCTGCATTACCTGCTGCTGGCGGAACTGGGTTTCCCGGTGGTGGCGACGAGCGGCAATCTGGCGGAGGAGCCGATCTGCACCGACGAACGCGACGCTTTGCAGCGGCTTGGCGGCATCGCCGACATCTTCCTCGTCCACGACCGGCCGATTGTGCGGCACGTGGACGATTCGATCGTGCGGGTGGTGATGGATCGCGAGATGGTGATGCGGCGTGCGCGCGGGTTTGCACCGCTGCCGGTCCATCTTTCACGCGCATCGCTGGCACCGCAGTTGGCGGTGGGAGCGCACCTGAAATCCTCGGTGGCGCTGGTGGTCGGTCATAACGTGTTCATCAGCCAGCACATAGGTGATCTGGAGAGCACGGCAGCGTTCGATGCGTTCCAGCGTGTGGTGGGCGACTTGGAGCGGCTTTACGATGCGAGGCCAGAGTCGGTCGCCTGCGACGCGCATCCCGATTATCTCTCGACAAGGTTCGCGCGGCAACTCGGCGTGCCAGTGCGGGAAGTGCAGCATCATTTCGCGCACGTCGTCTCGTGCATGGCGGAGAACGAACTGGAAGGGCCAGTGCTCGGTGTCGCTTGGGACGGCACAGGCTACGGAACCGATGGGACGATCTGGGGCGGCGAGTTTTTCCGGGCCACACGGCACGATTTCGAGCGCGTGGCGCACCTGCGGCAGTTCCGGCTGCCGGGCGGCGACAGCGCGGTCCGCGAGCCGCGGCGCAGCGCGGCGGGGGTGCTTTACGAGATTTTCGGGGATGCGCTGTTCAAGCTGGGCGCGCCGGCGCCGGTGCAAGGTTTTACAAGACCGGAGTTGCAAATTGTGTGGCAAATGCTGCATAAACAACTGAATGCGCCCGTGACGTCCAGCGCGGGCCGGCTCTTTGACGCGGCGGCGGCGATTGCCGGGCTGCGGCTGGAGACGCGATATGAAGGCCAGGCGGCGATGGAATGGGAGTTTGCCGCCGAAGCCGCCGGGACGGATGAAGCGTATCCGTTCGGGATTCGGGACGGACAATCACCGTTGGTGGTTGACTGGGAGCCGATGATTCGTGGCATGCTGGACGATGTGGCTGAAAACGAGCCTGTCGGCCGGCTTGCGGCGAAGTTTCATAACGCGCTGGCCGAGATCATCGTCGCGGTGGCGCGGCGCGTGGGCCGGGAGCAAGTGGTGCTCTCCGGCGGCTGTTTTCAGAACCGTTATTTGACTGAACGGGCCGTGCGACGGCTCGAACAAGAACATTTTCGCGCCTACTGGCATCAGCGGGTGCCGCCGAACGACGGCGGGATCGCTTTGGGCCAGGTGGTGGCGGCGTCGAAGGAGACCTGCAGCTAATGTGTCTGGCAGTCCCAGGTAAGATCGAGAGTGTCAGTGGCGACGACCCATTGCAGCGGATGGGCAAGGTCAACTTTGGCGGGATCGTCAAGGAGGTCAGCCTCGCTTACGTCCCCGAGGCGGCCGTCGGCGACTACGTGATCGTTCACGTCGGTTTCGCAATCAGCACGCTGAGCGAAGAAGAAGCGACCCAGGTTTTTGAATACCTGCGGCAGATGGACGAGTTGGAAGAAGTGAAAGAAACATGAGCACTAAAAAATATATAACGATTGACGGTAATGAAGCGGTGGCCTACGTGGCCTATCGCTGCAACGAAGTGATGGGCATTTATCCCATTACACCCTCCTCCAACATGGGCGAGTGGTGCGACCAGTGGGCTTCGGAAGGCATCAAGAATCTTTGGGGCACCATTCCCAGTGTGGTGGAGATGCAGAGCGAAGGCGGCGCGGCGGGCGCCGTGCACGGCGCCCTGCAAACCGGTGCTCTCACCTGCACGTTCACCGCGTCGCAGGGCTTGCTGCTCAAGATTCCGAACATGTTCAAAATCGCCGGCGAACTCACGCCGACGGTGTTCCATATTTCGGCGCGCACACTCTCGACCCACGCGCTTTCGATTTTTGGCGACCACAGCGACGTGATGGCCGCGCGCTCGACGGGCTTTGCGATGCTCAGCTCGGCGTCGGTGCAGGAGGCGATGGACTTTGCGCTGATCTCGCAGGTGGCGACGCTGGAGTCACGCGTGCCGTTCCTGCATTATTTCGACGGTTTCCGCACCTCGCACGAGGTTTCCAAGATCGAGTTGGTGACCGAGGAGATCATGCGGGGCATGATTGACGAGGATCTGGTCGTCGCGCATCGCCAGCGGGCGATGAATCCCGACAAGCCGGTTCTGCGCGGCACAGCACAGAACCCGGACGTGTTCTTCCAAGCCCGCGAAAGCTGCAATCCGTTCTACGACAAGTGCGCGGCTATTACACAAAAGGCGATGGATCAGTTTGCGAAACTGACCGGCCGACAATACCATCTCTTCGAATACGTCGGCGCGCCCGACGCTGAGCGCGTCGTGGTGCTGATGGGTTCCGGCTGCGAAGCCGCGCAGGAGGCTGTGGAATTCCTCAACGCCCAGGGCGCCAAGGTTGGCGTGCTCAAGGTTCGCCTGTTCCGCCCGTTCTGCCCGAAGGCGTTGATCGAAGCGTTGCCCGCGACGGTGAAATCCATCGCGGTGCTCGACCGCACGAAGGAGCCGGGTTCTCTCGGTGAGCCGCTCTACCTCGATATGGTGGCCGGCCTGACCGAGGCGCTCGCGAGCGGTTACGGCAAGCTCAAGGCGATGCCGAAGATCCTCTGTGGCCGCTACGGCCTGTCGTCGAAGGAATTCACGCCGGCGATGGTCAAGGTTGTATTCGACAACCTCGCCGCCGCGAAGCCGAAGAACCACTTCACCGTCGGCATCACCGACGACGTGAGCAACACCAGCCTGCCTTTCGATCCGGAGTACTCGACGGAGTCCGACAAGGTGGTGCGCGCGATGTTCTACGGCCTCGGTTCCGACGGCACCGTGGGCGCGAACAAGAACTCCATCAAGATCATCGGCGAGAATACCGACAACTATGCGCAGGGCTACTTCGTGTATGATTCGAAGAAGGCCGGCGCGGTCACTGTCTCGCACCTGCGTTTCGGTCCGGCGCCGATCCGCTCGACCTACCTGATCAACAAAGCCAACTTTGTGGCATGCCATCAGCCGGTGTTCCTGGAGCGCTACGATATGCTCCAGCCGCTGGTGCCCGGCGGCACGTTCCTGCTCAACACGGCCAACAGCAAGGAGGAGGTTTGGAACAAGCTCCCGCGCATCATGCAGGAGCAGATCATCAAGAAGAAGATCAAGTTCTACGTGATTGACGCCATCAGCGTCGCGCGCGCCACCGGCATGGGCGGCCGCATCAACACGATCATGCAGACCTGCTTCTTCGCGCTCTCCGGTGTGTTGCCGCGCGACAAGGCCATCGAGCAGATCAAGAAAGCCATCAAGAAGACCTACGGCAAGAAAGGCGAGGAAATCGTCCAAAAGAACATCGCCGCCGTGGACCAAACGCTGGCCAACCTGTGCGAAGTGACCGTGCCCGCGCAGGTCACCAGCAAGATCGAGATGCCGTCGCCGTTTACCGCCAATGCGCCCGAGTACATTCGTAAAACGCTGGGCGTCATCTACGGCAACATGGGCGAGACGCTGCCGGTCAGCGCGTTCTCTCCGGATGGCACATTCCCCACTGCGACCGCGCAATACGAGAAGCGCAACCTCGCGCTCGAAATCCCCGTATGGGACGAGAAGACTTGTATCCAGTGCGGCAAGTGCGTCGCCATCTGCCCGCATGCGGCCATCCGCATGAAGGTCTATGACCCGAAGTGCCTCCAAGGAGCGCCCGCCACGTTTAGGTCCACCGACGCCCGCGCGCCGGAATGGAAAGGCATGAAGTGGACGCTCCAGACCGCCGCCGAGGACTGCACCGGCTGCAATCTGTGCGTGGACGTTTGCCCGGCCAAGAACAAGGCCGAGGCCAAGCTCAAGGCGATCAACTTGAAGCCGCAGGCGCCCCTGCGTCTGGCGGAGCGCGAGAACTGGAACTTCTTCCTGAACCTTCCAGAACTCGACCGCCGCAAGGTCAAGGTCACGCAACTGCGTCAGCAACAGGTCATGCGCCCGTTGTTCGAGTTCTCCGGCGCGTGCGCCGGCTGCGGCGAGACGCCCTACATCAAGCTGCTCACGCAGCTTTTCGGCGATCGCGCCGTCATCGGCAACGCGACGGGTTGCACCTCGATCTATGGCGGCAACCTGCCGACAACGCCGTATTGCGTCAATGCCGACGGCCGCGGACCCACCTGGAACAACTCGCTGTTCGAGGACAATGCTGAGTTTGGTCTTGGCTTCCGTGTCTCGATCGACAAGCAGCAGGAGTTTGCCTGTGAGTTGCTGAAGAAGCTGTCCGGCGTCCTGGGTGACGACCTGGTCGGCAGCCTCATCAACGCCAAACAGACCGACGAAGCCGGCATCTACGAGCAGCGCGAGCGCATCGCCGCGTTGAAGCAAAAGCTTGCCGGCAACACGTCCAGCGAAGCAAAGATGCTCCTCGGCATCGTCGACAGCCTCGCGCGCCGCAGCGTGTGGATTCTCGGCGGCGACGGCTGGGCCTACGACATCGGTTACGGCGGCTTGGACCACGTGCTGGCCAGCGGCCGCGACGTGAACGTCTTGGTGCTCGACACCGAGGTCTATTCCAACACCGGCGGCCAGATGTCCAAGTCCACGCCGCGCGGCGCGGTGGCGAAGTTCGCTGCCGGCGGCAAGCCGCTGGGCAAGAAGGACCTCGGCCTGATCGCGATGGCTTACGGCAGCGTGTATGTGGCCAGCATCGCCATGGGCGCCAAGGACGATCAGACGCTCAAGGCGTTTCTCGAAGCAGAGTCCTATCCGGGACCGTCCCTCATCATTGCCTACAGCCATTGCATTGCCCACGGCATCGACGTGGAACACGGTGTGGGCGTGCAGCATCAGAAGATGGCGGTCGAATCCGGCCAGTGGTTGCTCTACCGTTACGACCCACGGCGCGCCGCGGCGGGCGAGAACCCGCTCCAGCTCGATTCGGCGGCGGCGAAGTCCAAGGTGCAGGATTACATGCTCTCGGAAAACCGGTTCAAGATGCTCACCAAGAGCAAGCCGGAGGACGCCAAGCGGCTCATGGAGCAGGCGCAGAAGGATGCCGAAGCGCGCTGGCAGTTGTATTCCTACATGGCCGCGCGCAAACCCGCGGGAGAGGCTCCGCCGAAGCCCGCGCCGGCTGCATAACGCAATTCGCCCCGGCTCCCCGCGCAATCCGCGGGGAGCCGGGGCATCCAAAGATCATCATCAAATCCGTAAGAGAGAGGAAGATACAATGGACCTGACAACCAAATACCTGGGAATGACGCTGCGCAACCCTCTGATCGTGTCGGCTTCGCCGTTGGCCGAGGACGTGGCCAACATCAAGAAGATGGAAGACGCCGGTGCCGCCGCGGTCGTTCTGCACTCGCTGTTCGAGGAACAACTGCAGAAGGAAAGCGCCGAGTTGGAAGAGGCGTTGGTGCATGGCGGGGAGAGCTTCGCCGAGGCGACGAGCTATTTCCCCACGGCCAGCGAATACAAGCTTGGCCCGGAGGAATACCTCGAGCACATCGCCGCCGCGAAGAAAGCCGTGGACATTCCGATCATCGCCAGCCTCAACGGCAGCTCCGTGGGCGGCTGGATTGATTACGCCAAACAGATTCAAAAGGCCGGCGCCAATGCGCTGGAGTTGAACATCTATTACATCCCGACAGACATGGAACTGGCCGGCTCGAAGGTCGAGGAGACCTACGTGGACGTCGTGAAAGCGGTCAAGTCCGCGATCACCATTCCAGTGGCGGTGAAACTCAGTCCGTTCTTCAGCAACATGGCCAACATGGCCAAGAGGTTTGACGACGCCGGCGCCAACGCGCTCGTACTCTTCAACCGGTTCTACCAGCCGGACATCGACCTCGAAGAATTGGAAGTGAAGCCGGACATCCTGCTGAGCACGCCGTTCGCGATGCGCCTGCCGTTGACGTGGGTTGCCATCCTGCACGGCCGCATCAAAGCCGACCTGGCGGCCACCAGCGGCATTCACTCCGCCGAGGACGTGCTGAAGATGCTCATGGCTGGCGCCAACGCCACCATGCTCTGCTCGGCGCTGTTGCGCTATGGCATTGATCGCGTCCGTGTGATCGAGAAGGCCATGCGCGAGTGGATGGAGAAACACGAATACGACTCCGTCAAACAGATGCAGGGCAGCCTCAGCCAGATCAAGTGCGCCAACCCGGCCGACTTCGAGCGTGCGCAGTATATGCGCGCCCTCGCCGGCTACAAACTGGGCTGAGCCGTGATGCCGCGGAAAGCCTGAGAGCTTCCCGCCCATAACAAGTTGTGCGACGCAGCGGAACTCGCAAGAGTTCCGCTGCGCTGTTATGGTAAGCGAACGTTTATGAAGTTCCTCGACGAATACCGTGATGCCAAAGGCGCGCAGCGTTACGCGCGGCTCATCCGCCGCATGACCACCCGTCCGTGGACGATCATGGAGGTGTGCGGCGGCCAGACCCACGCCATCGTCAAGTTCGGCGTGGACGAACTGTTGCCGAAGGAAATCACGCTTGTTCATGGACCCGGCTGCCCGGTCTGCGTCACGCCGGTCGAACTGATCAACAAAGCCATCGCCATCGCTTCGCGACCCGAAGTCATCTTCTGTTCCTTCGGCGACATGCTCCGCGTGCCAGGAACAGAGAAGGACTTGCTGTCGGTCAAGGCGGCCGGCGGCGACGTGCGAATCGTCTATTCGCCGCTCGACGCCCTGAAGCTGGCGCGTGAAAACTCGGCGCGGCAGGTGGTGTTTTTCGCCGTTGGCTTCGAGACCACCGCCCCGGCCAACGCCATGGCGGTCTATCAAGCCCGCCAACAAGGCGTTGCCAACTTCTCGGTTCTCGTCTCCCACGTGCTCGTGCCGCCGGCGATGGAGGCGGTCCTCTCCTCGCCCGACAACCGCGTCCAGGGCTTCCTTGCCGCCGGTCACGTTTGCACCGTGATGGGCTATACCGAATACGAGCCGATCGCCGCCAAATACCATTGCCCCATTGTCGTCACCGGTTTTGAGCCGCTCGACATCCTTCAGGGCATCGCCATGTGCGTGCGCCAGCTCGAACAAGGCCGCTTCGAGGTCGAGAACCAATACGCCCGCGCCGTCCGCCGCGAAGGCAACGCGCCCGCTCAGCAAATCATCCGTGAGGTCTTCGGCATCGTCCCGCGCAAATGGCGCGGCATCGGCGAAATTCCCCGAAGCGGCCTCGGCCTGCGCGGCGACTACGTCGCGTTCGACGCTGAGCAACGTTTCGGCCTTGCCGACCAGCACGTGGAGGAACCCGCCGAGTGCATCAGCGGCCTCGTTCTCCAAGGCATCAAGAAACCGCACGAATGCCCCGCGTTCGGCGCCCGCTGCACCCCGGAGCATCCGCTCGGCGCAACGATGGTCTCCAATGAAGGCGCCTGCGCCGCCTACTACCGCTACCGGCGGCAGAAGTAGCGCCGGCATCCCTGCTGGCGTTGCCCGGTGTCTCTAGAACAGATGCAAGTCCTGCTGGTAATCAGGACGCAACCCGGACGCTAGGTATTTTTCCACTTCATACTTCAGATGCTCATCCACCATATCATCGCCAAACTGCTCTTTGATTTGAAAGAACTTCCAGACAATGAAGTTCATGACAGTAGCAGGCAGATGCTCTCCTCTTTGCTCCGACGCTTGGCGAAAGGCTGTTACGACTTTCCTGTAAATCTCCACAATCTCCCGATCAGATGTTTGTGAAGTGGGCGCGCATCCATGTTGCGCGGCAATCATGCGATAAGCACTGACGAGAAGTTCTTCAAGTCGATCATGTGCAGTTCTCTGCCTTCCGCACGCAAACACTGCGATAGGCCAGATTGCCGATCCCACGAGAAACAAGACTGAACAACCCAACACCTGCTTGAGCATTGTTCCCACACTTGGTGGTTTTGGCTCCCAGTAACTGATTATATCCCGACGAATATGAGGGTGCAGCAAAGAAGCGACAGCTCCAATTCCCAAGTAAACAAGGATGTAGAATATCATAATACCCAGTAAGTCGAACGAGGGCACGAAATGTAACAGTCGGACAGAAGATTTCTGGTAGAACCGGCGAAGAGACTCCCCGAAAAGACTGGAAAACTGTTTGAAAAGCCACGGTTTGGCTCAATAGCCATGAGCCGCATAGAATGTCCGAACTTGCAACATTCTTCAAATATCTGGTTGTCGAAAGCCTGAAAAAGGTCGGGGTGGGCTAGAGAAACGCGAGCTGCACTGACAGCGTCAGCAACGGCTTTCGAGTTTATGGCGTTTTTCCATCGTCTAAGCCCAACCCCATTCCGCTGGCGACGAAGCTGGCCCAGTGGACTGGATGCGGGTAAAGACCGGCGGCGCGTTTCTTGGCAATCCATTCGCGCTGCGCTGCCAGCAAGGCGCGTTGCGGAGTTCGCTGCTCCGACAAGTGGCGGTAGAGTGATTCCATCAATTGCCGGGTGGCGTCATCGGAAACCGCCCACAAGGTCATGACGAGGCTTTGCGCGCCAGCCATCGTGAACGCTCGGCGCAGGCCGAACACGCCTTCGCCGCCTTTCGCTTCGCCCAAGCCGGACTCGCAAGCCGAGATCACAATCATCTTGGTTCCCCACAGGTCCATTCCGGCAACTTCTTCGGCGGTGAGGATGCCATCGTTGCCGCCAGCCTCGCGCCGTCCGCGAATCGTGTCATTTGCCCCCGCCAATGCGACGCCAGAACGGTGCATCGGATTCTTGAGTTTCATCTGCCGCCAGAGTTTCCCCGCCGCAGCGTTGGCCATTTCACCTCCTAGTTGCGACTGGAAGCGGTCGTTGCCGCTCATCACGTCATTCAAGCCGCTATCCGGCAGGAAGAACCCGTGTGTTGCCAGATGCAGGATGCCGGGATGTTTTGCGGCTTTCACCGTGGCCTCGTCCGCTTTCGCGCCCGTCAGCACAACCGGGACTGTAGCGACGGTCTCCGACTGTCGAAGCGTGTCCCTTTGCTGCAACAGCCGCGCAACGTTTTCAACCTCTGAGCGTGTGCCGGGCAACGGGGCGAAGCTCAGCGCTGTGAACGAGCGCAAATCTGAAATGCCCGGCCGCATCGCAAGCAGTTCATTTTCCGGTTTCGTGTCTTTCGTGAGTTTTGCGGTTGACCCCTGCTGTTCTCCAAAATCCGGCGCACCCACCAGCAACGATGCGCTGTCTTGCCCGCCGCCTTGCCGCAGCAGATCGCGACCGGTGGCAACATACGTGATGTCGTAATCATCAATTACAAAGCTTTCTGGCTTACTTCCCGGCAACGCCCCGAAGGAAACGAAGGCCAGTTCACCGTCGGGCGAGAGATAAAGTTTCCGGCAGCCGGCCAGCGCTGGAACAATGGGATTCCAGACAAGTGCCGCCAGTTCTTGCGAGGCAGCATCAAGCACCGCTTTATCAGATCGCCTACCGTGTTCATCTGGTGCCGCTGTCTTACGCCACTTCTTCACCGCAGCTTCGATTTTGTCCGCCGATCCTAGCCTGACCAAAGCAACATCCGGATTTGCAATATCCCCCCCACCGCGCAGCACGAAAGCCACATATTTTGAATCACCCCACCTCTTCTCTTCTTTAGCGCCGGGATGGAAGAATCGGTATTTGGCAAACTCAATCAATGCCGAGTTGTTGGTCAGTGCGCGTGCCACATCTGGTAAAAGGACGTGAGAAGCTTGGCTTTGACTCGCAAATCTGCCCGATGCCCTGGCAAACTTTTGCTCGGTTACCTCCTTACGGGCTTCAAGCTTCAGTTTCATGTCCTGATACCCCGCTAATTGATCTGGGCTGGGGGTTGCCATGAGCACCTTGGCCAACTGCTCTTTGGCTGTCTGCCATTCGGTAAACAAGCGTTTCAGTTCGGGATCAGTGCCCCGAAATACTCTAGCCTGTCGCTGAGCAAGCGTTTCCAGCATTGTTCCCTTTGCAAAGAGAACCATGCCCAAAATGATACGCCGGGCGATGGAGTTCGTAGTGAGATGTTCAACAACTTGCGAGAGACAGGCATGGTATTCTCGTCGGAGTTTATCGGCAAAACCCGTTTGCTCGAGTTCGCTTGTCACGCTGAATACTTGGTCGCATTGCTTCTCCCGAATCCTCAACACTCGTTCCATCAGTTCCACTGCTCGGTTAGGTTCTCCTTGAGCTTCGTAGAGCACGATCAGTGCGTTCATTATTTCGGCATTGTTGGGGTGGTCAGGACCGAGGTTCTTTTTCGTGATTTCAAGCGCACGCTGGAACAGCGGCTCCGCTGCTCGATAATTGTTATCAGGGAAATAGAGCTGCGCCAAAGAATACAGATTCTGGGCAATCAGCAGGTGGTTAGAACCAAGGACTTTTTCGCAGATCACCATGTAGCGTTTGAAGACAGTTCTTGCAGCAACGTAGTTGCCTATGTTCCTGTAAAATAAGGCAAGATTGTCCAAGGCTACGAGAGCATCTGTTAATTTCGGGCCGTGTTCGGAATACGCGAGCAATTCTTTATAGGTGGCCTCAGCAGCCGCAATATCCTTCGCTTCGATCTGTAACTGTGCGGTTGCGAGCAAAAACTCTGTGACGTGGTAACGCTTGTAAGGTTTATCGGCGATCGCCTTCCATGCTTTCTGATACCATGCTAAGGCACTTGCGACATCGCGTTGGAGACCAAGCCCTTGAGCCAGCATTTGTGCCACCCCAGACATCGCTAGCGGGTCGCCTTTTTCAGCCGCGTTTCGGAGGTTGGTGTAAGCTTCGCAGAACAGCTCGTCGCGTTTCGTTGGGGCTAAGTCCTGTTTGGCAAAGGTCGAAAGCGCAAGCGAGCCACCGTAGAACACCAGAAATTCCGGGTCGGATTTCAGATCGGGCTTTTCCAGCAGAGGAGCGAACTTGGCGCGGAACAATTGCGGATCAACTTGAGCAAACGGTTCGAGTTGTCTGGTCTTGATCAGCTCGTAGAATTGCTTCCACTCGGTGTTAGAAGAGGCATTGCTGTCGGCTCCATCTGAGACAGCTCCCCCAAGTCCGGCTACGAAAGCTAGAATGACCCAACCCCACTGCTTGACCGAGATCATAACGTAGTTAGGTGTCATCTGTTATTAGCCGGCACCTTACCTGTTATGAACTTTGCTGCGGCGACAATTTCCTCGCGCAACTCATCCGGGTCCGCAGCCTCGATCTTCTTGGCGAGAATCACCGCTTTCTTTTTCGTATCGTAGAGCCGCAACTCCAACCGGCTGCCTTCGGCTTTGGGAACGCGAGCAACCACAATCACGAAGCGCTCGGCGACGCCTCGGAGCGCATCGGCTGGATACGCGTCCACTGTGACGCCAAGCATTGCATCGGCGGCGGCGTAGCGGTTCGTTACTGAGCCAGCCGGGAAACGGTTTGAGACAGCGCCCAGCACGGCACTTGTGATCTCGGCAGAGCGAACTTGGCTGGTTGCGCCGCCGCGCAGAACGAATTGCTGTGCGATGGCATTCGCCGGGATGCAGTTGAGAACCAGCAGGGTGTGGCGGCCTTGTCCGGCACGCTCGACGACAACGGAGATCATCAAAGCAGCCACAAGGAGCGCGCAAACGGCGGCGGGCACAAGCACGGCGGGCCGCATCCAATCGAAGGACAGGAACGCTGTCAGTTGCGCGAGAATATCTTGGCGTGATGGCGGCTCTGGCCGAATGCCTTCGGTCAGTTGCATGACGCGCTGCACCTTGGCTTCGTAGGCGGTGGCGTCATGCTTGGCAGTGACGGGAGGCTGAACAAGGGCTTTGTATTTTCTCAACAGCGCAGTCAGGACATGGAGCTTGTGCCGTTCGCTCCCGGCGGGCGACGGCGGCACGACAACGTCAGAATCGCTTTTCAGCAACTCCTCAAACCGTTCCTGAGCGTCAGGGTCGGGCTTCATGGTTTCCTCACAGCAGGGCCTCAAGCTCTTTCCACAGGTCGGGGCGCTGCTCGATCTGCGTCCGCAACCGGGCCAGACAGCGGGCGAGATAAACGCCGACTTGCGGCGCGGGAATAGACAGCCGCTCGCCAATGTCCTTGTAAGCCAGTTCTTCAAAGAACCGGTTGTGAAGGATGCCCCGGCACATCTCGCCCAAAGTCTCGATGGCCCCAAGCAGCGCGCCGAGCGATTCGTCCTCCACCAGTTCCGGCGACACGGTTTCCGGCTGGGCAACGCTGTCCAAGCTGGGTTCGTCGTCTTCGCCATGCGCCAGGTCGGATTCCAAGACGGGTTTCATCTTGCGGACGCGGTCCACGCATTTGTTGTGCGCCACGGTGCCGACGAAGGCCGGGATGTTCTCGATGCCGGCAAGTTTGCGGGCGAGTTCAATCATGGTTTCCTGTGCGATGTCCTCCGCTTCGTGGGCGTGGAATCGGAAGGGCGGCGCAAGGGCGATCATCTCGGCATGGCGAAAGTTTGCGCGAAACAACTCGCCCCACGCCTTGGAGTCGCCCCTCAAACACCGTGCAACAAGCTCTTGATAGTCGGCACTGCCAGCCACGATGACCTCCTGAAACTGGTTGGCAGATTATCATACGCACCTTGGTTGAGAAACTGAAACATTGGCGAGCCTCAGCGCCCGTTGGGTCTTGCCCCCTCCTATCGAAAGACCCACGGGCAAACTGAGGCTCGGCCCTGCTGGCACGGTCGCCAGACTAATACGACCATTGGCTGCTGCCGCTGTTGCGGATGAAACGGTTGGATGGCTGCGTGCGATAACCTTCTTGGCCGGTGTAGGGATTGACGTTTCCCCGCGTGGACCAGTTGTTCTGGAAGCTGCGGTCCGGGTTGGTCTGGTAGTGGCCTTGGACGTAGGTGCCGTTGCTGCGGGTGTAGGGATTGACGTAATGCTGGCCCTGAGCGAATGCGGGGGTTGCGAGCGCGAGGACTGCCAACAGGGTGATGAGTGCTTTCTTCATTGGTGTTTCCTTTCGAGTCTGAGGTTTCATTTTGGTTTCCTTTGGGCTTCTTTGCCCTTTACACCTCCTAAGTCGAATGAGGACGCGAAATATAACAGCGCAGGTGAAGATTCTTTTTGGGAAGGGAATTGGCCCCAAACTCCTTGTTCGGCTATAGTCGGGCCGTCATGGAGACACCTGAAAATTTTGCGCTGAGTTGTCCAATCCCGATTTCAAACTACCCGGCCGTGCAGATGGCGCACGGCGGCGGCGGCAGGTTGATGCAGCAGCTCATCGGGAAAATGTTTGCGGCGGCGTTCAGCAACCCGCTGCTCGACCAGCAGCACGACGGCGCGGTGTTCGACACCGGTGGCGCGAAGCGGCTGGCGTTCACCACGGATTCCTACGTCGTGCGGCCATTGTTCTTCCCCGGCGGTGACATCGGCAAATTGGCGGTGTGCGGCACGGTGAATGATCTGGCGATGTGCGGCGCGCGGCCGCGTTATCTGAGCTGCGGCTTCATTCTCGAAGAAGGGCTTCCGATGGACACGCTCTGGCGCATCGTCCAGTCCATGCGCCGCGAGGCGGACGTGGCGGGCGTGCAGATCGTGACGGGCGACACGAAGGTCGTGGACAAGGGCAAGGGTGACGGCATTTTCATCAACACGGCCGGCATCGGCGTGCTGGAGCACGACCACGTCGTTGCGCCGAAGAGCGTCCGGCCCGGCGACGCCATCCTGATCAACGGTGACGTGGGCCGCCACGGCATCGCTATCATGGCGGTGCGCGAGGGACTGGAATTCGAGACGGCCATCGAGAGCGACTGCGCGGTGCTGTCGGGGTTGGTGATGGACGTGCTGGCAGCGGGCGTCGAGGTCCACTGCATGCGGGACCTGACACGCGGCGGCTTGGCGAGCGGCCTCAACGAAATCGCCGGGTCGGCTGGCGTCGGCATCGTTTTTGACGAGGTGGCGGTGCCTGTGCGCGAGGACGTGCATGGCGCGTGTGAAATCCTCGGCTTCGATCCGTTCTACGTCGCCAACGAGGGTCGTTTTGTCACATTCGTCGCAGAGGCGGATGCCGAACGTGCTCTGGCCGTGATGCGCGCCCATCCGCTTGGGGCTGATGCGCGGCTTATTGGTCATGTGACGGCAGAATCGCTTGGTCTGGTGACGATGAAGAGCCAGATTGGCGCGACGCGGATCGTGGACATGCTTAGCGGGGAGCAATTGCCGAGGATTTGCTGAGCCCCACGGGAGGCCGGGGAGACGGTGTTGTTCTTCAAAAGATGCAACGCCCGCAAAATAATCACCAACCGTAGCGTAGTTCGATTGGGGGTGCTACCTTATGCTCCTTTGTTTCAAGCGTGGCGCTTTTTGGGCGCTGCAACAGTTGGTTTAGGAGAATGACATGGTAATGAATTTGGCAAGACCGGCGATGCCGTCGGATGACAAGCGCTGGAAGATCGTCAATGCGACGATGCGCCGTCATGGGTATTCGCACCACTCGCTGATTGAGGCGTTGCACACGGTCCAGGAAATCTTCGGTTATCTGGACGAGATCGCCTTGAAGTTTGTGGCAAAATCACTGCGCGTGCCGCTCAGCAAAGTCTATGGCGTCGCGACATTCTACAACTTTTTCACGCTCAAACCGCAAGGCGAGCATACCTGCGTCGTTTGCATGGGCACGGCCTGCTACATCAAGGGCGCGCCGCTGATCCTGGACGCGATCGAGCAAATCGCCAAGATCAAGCCGGGCGAAACGACGCCGGACCGCAAGCTCTCCGTGATCTCGGCCCGGTGCTTCGGCTCGTGCGGGCTGGCGCCAGCGGTGGTGTTTGACGGCGAGGTTGCCGCCAAGGTCACACCGGCGGTTGCCACGGAAAAGATTCGGAGGTGGTTGAATCCATGACACCAGAAGAACTACACAAAATCGCTGAGACTGAACTGGAGGCGAAACAGAAGGTCGGCCACACGCTTTGCGTTTGCATGGCCGCCGGCTGCGTCTCCACGCACGCGGACAAGGTCAAGGAATCGCTGGAGCAGCAAATCGAGAAGCACGGTCTCAAAGAAACGTGCAAGGTCAAGGGCGTGGGCTGCATGGGACTTTGCATGGCGGGACCGTTGGTGGCCGTGGAGCAGACGGGCGCGCTCTACCAGATGGTGACGCCGCAGGACGCGGAGGAGATCGTCAAGAACCTCGGCAAACCACCGGTGAAACGCATCGAGTGCGACACGACACAGCCGTTTTTCATGCGGCAGAAGAAGATCGTGCTGGAAAACTCTGGCATCGTGGATCCGGAGCGCATCGAGGAATACGTCGCCGCCAAGGGCTATGAAGCCTTGCTGGAGGCGCTGACCTCAATGCACGCGGCGGAGGTGGTCGAGCAGGTTTCCAAGAGTGGCTTGCGCGGCCGCGGCGGCGCGGGATTCCCGACGGGCCTGAAATGGGGCACCGTCGCGAAGGCTCGCGGCGACCGGAAGTTCGTCATTTGCAACGGCGATGAAGGCGATCCGGGCGCGTTCATGGACCGCAGTGTGCTGGAGAGCGACCCGCATCGCGTGCTGGAAGGCATGGCCATTGCCGGCTACGCGGTCGGCGCCAGCCAGGGTTACATCTACGTCCGCGCCGAATATCCGCTGGCGGTCAAGCGGCTCAAGGACGCCATCAAACAGGCGGAGCGGCTCGGTCTGCTTGGTCACAACATCTTCGGCACCACATTCAGCTTCAACATCGAAGTGCGTCTCGGCGCGGGCGCGTTTGTCTGCGGCGAGGAGACGGCGCTCATCGCATCGGTGGAAGGCAAGCGCGGCCAGCCGCGTCCGCGTCCGCCGTTCCCGGCCGAGCGCGGCTTGTGGGACTGCCCGACGCTGATCAACAACGTCGAGACCTTTGCGAACATCCCGCCGATCATCCGCAATGGCGGCGAGTGGTTTGCCGGTATCGGCACCGAGAAGGGCAAGGGCACCAAGGTGTTTGCGCTCGCAGGCGCGGTAACGAACACCGGCCTCATCGAAGTGCCGATGGGCATCTCGCTGCGTGAGATCATCTTCGAGATCGGTGGCGGCATTCCCAACGGCAAGAAATTCAAGGCCGTGCAAACCGGCGGCCCCTCCGGCGGTTGCATCCCGGAGCAATTCCTTGACATGCCGGTGGATTACGATTCGCTGGCGAAAGTCGGCTCGATCATGGGCAGCGGCGGCATGATCGTGATGGACGAGACCTCGTGCATGGTGGATGTGGCGAAGTTCTTCATGGAGTTCTGCATGACTGAGAGCTGCGGCAAATGCGTGCCATGCCGGGTGGGCACCAAGCAGATGCATGAGTTGCTCAGCAAGATCACCACAGGCAAGGCGACGACAGATGACCTGGCCATGCTCGAAGAGCTATGCGACGTCGTCAAGAACACCAGCCTCTGTGGTCTCGGCATGACCGCGCCCAACCCCGTTGTCAGCACGCTGCGTTACTTCAAGGACGAATACATGGCCCATATTCACGACCGGCGTTGTCCCGCGGGTGTGTGCAAGATCGGAAAGGAGCAGTTGGCGACCGTATGAACCCTTCAGCTCAAAAAACTCTCAGCGTCAAGACGCTGCAAATCAACGGCAAAGACGTCAGCGCGCGCGAGGATCAGACCATCCTCGATGTGGCGCGCGAGAACGGCGTCTTTATTCC
Organism: Verrucomicrobiia bacterium; assembly: GCA_041651735.1. GTDB lineage: Bacteria > Verrucomicrobiota > Verrucomicrobiia > CAIQCK01 > CAIQCK01 > CAIQCK01. The sequence goes on from JBAZIR010000016.1 coordinate 17,187, forward strand.
GACGCTCTGCAACCTGGACGGCCTGACGCCCATCGGCGCGTGCCGTCTCTGCCTCGTGGAGATCAAAGGCGCGCGGCGGTTGCTGCCGGCGTGTATCACGCAGATTCAGGAGAACATGGAGGTGTTCACCAACACCGAGGTGCTGGTGAAGTACCGCAAGATGATCCTGGAATTGCTTTTTGCGGAGCGCAACCACGTCTGCTCGGTCTGCGTTTCCAACGGCCACTGCGAGCTGCAAGGCATGGCGCAAAAGCTTGGCGTGGACCACATCCGCTATCCGTACATCTACCCGAAACTGTCGGTGGATGCTTCGCACGACCGGTTCGCTGTGGACCACAACCGTTGCATCCTGTGCCAGCGTTGCGTGCGCGTCTGTGACGAGATTGAAGGCGCGCACACATGGGACGTGCAGGGCCGAGGCACGGCATCGCTGGTCATCACCGATTTGAACCAGCCGTGGGGCACGTCGGAGAGCTGCACCAGTTGCGGCAAGTGCGTGCAGGTCTGCCCGACAGGCACGTTGTCTGAAAAGGGACGCGCTTCGGGCGAAATGACCAAACGCGAGTTCCTGCCCTACCTGACTTTGATGCGAGAGGAGCGAGTATGAGCAAAGCACGAATCGCAACGATTTGGCTGGATGGATGTTCCGGCTGCCACATGTCCTTTCTGGACATCGATGAGCGGCTGATCGAACTGGCGGACAAGATCGAGCTGGTTTACAGCCCACTCGTGGACGCGAAGGAGTATCCGGAGAATGTGGATGTCTGCCTTTGCGAAGGCGCCATCAGCAGCGAGGAAGACCTGCACAAGATCCAGAAGGTCCGCGCGCGCACCAAGGTTCTGGTGTCGCTCGGCGACTGCGCGGTGAACTCCAACGTTCCCAGCATGCGCAACCCGTTCGGCGTCGAGGCCATCTGCCAGCGCGCCTACATCGAGAACGCGCAACTCAACCAACAGGTTCCGAAACAGGTCATTCCGCCGCTGCTGAAGCACGCGCGGCCGATCCACGAGTGCGTCAAGGTGGACGTGTTCGTGCCGGGCTGCCCGCCGTCGGCTGACGTCATTTATTACGTCGTGAGCGAACTTCTGGCGGGGCGGATGCCCGACACCGCCTCCCAGACGCGGTTCGGCGCTTAGGAGAAACTTTTATGGGCAAACAGATTGTCATTGATCCGGTCACACGCATCGAGGGGCACTCGAAGATCACCATCTTCCTCGACGACAAGGGCGAGGTGCAGGATGCGCAGTTCCACGTCACGCAGTTCCGCGGGTTTGAGAAATTCGCCGAGGGCCGGCCTTTCACGGAAATGCCCGCGCTCACCGCGCGCACTTGCGGCATCTGCCCCGTCAGCCACTTGATGGCGGGAGCGAAAGCTTGCGACGCGCTGATGGCGGTGCAGATTCCGCGCACCGCGGTGCATCTGCGCCGCATCATGAATCTCGCGCAGATCGTTCAGTCGCACGCGCTGAGCTTCTTCCACCTGAGTTCGCCGGACCTGCTGCTCGGCATGGATGGCGATCCCGCCACCCGCAATATTTTCGGCGTCCTGGCGCAACAGCCCCAGATGGCGCGCGACGGCGTCGCGTTGCGCAAGTTCGGCCAGCAGATCGTCGAGATGCTCGGCGGTAAACGCATCCATCCCGCATGGATTGTCGCGGGCGGCGTCGCCGAGCCGCTCACCGCCGAGAAACGCGACAAGATCGTCGCGATGATTCCCGACGCGATGGCTATCATCCAGCGCACGCTCGACTGGTACAAAGGCACGTTTGAACAGTTCCGCACCGAGATCCGGACGTTCGGCAACTTCCCGAGCATGTTCATGGGCCTCGTCTCGCCGCACGAGGAGGACGAGCACAACGCGTTGCTGGAGCACTACGACGGAGTGCTGCGGTTCGTCGACGCCAGCGGCAACGTGGTCCTCGACAACGTGGATCCAGCCCGCTACCTCGATTATATCGCCGAGGCGGTCGAGCCGTTTTCCTATCTCAAGTCGCCCTATTTCAAGTCTCTCGGCTACCCGAACGGCATCTACCGCGTCGGCCCGCAGGCCCGGCTGAACATCATTGATCGCCCTGGCACGCCCAAGGCCGACCAGGAATGGACCGAGTTCCGCGCGTTGCGGCGCGGCGTCATCCTCAGCTCGTTCCACCAGCACTACGCGCGGCTCGTGGAAATCCTCTACGGCATCGAAAAGATGGAGCAGCTCCTGAACGAGCCGGACATCCTTAGCAAACACGTCCGCGCCTTCGCCAAGCCGAACAAGCATGAAGGCGTCGGTGTCTCCGAGGCCCCGCGCGGCACGCTCATGCATCACTACAAGATTGACGACAACGGTCTCATCACGTGGGTGAACATGATCATTGCCACCGGCCACAACAACCTCGCCATGAACCGCGGCGTCGCGCAGGTGGCCAAGCATTACGTCAAGGGCAGCAAGCTCAAGGAAGGCGCGCTCAATCGCGTCGAGGCCGTCATCCGCTGCTTTGACCCGTGCTTGAGCTGCTCCACGCATGCGCTCGGCCAGATGCCGCTAAGCGTCGAGCTGCTCGGCCCTGGTGGCGAGGTGCTGGACCACGTCCAGCGAGGCTGACCGTCTGCGCCATCGTAGTCCGCGACTCCGTCGCGGGGCATCGTCATCATACCCGCCGCGGAATGGCGGGCTACGATGGCGTCTCTGCGTTGAAAGGGCGGCATTTCCAAGGCAGAGGCGCAAAGGGGCGCAGGGAAACGCAAAGGAAGAATCCAAGCGGCGGGGCAGGACAAGGCGTTCCGCCGAGCCGGCTCCCGGTTCTTGTGCATTCCGTCCGCCGGCGCTGTTTGAAGTTGGCTACCAGAAGAACGGACGCGGCTTAAGCGTTCCTTCTGTGAGTTCAACGGCGTCGCGAATCGCCCGTTTGCAACGCCAGTGCGAATCTTGACCGCATGAGTTCTTCAGCTCATACGCAACCCGTTTTGCATCTTGATCGCTGATTCGTAATGCTGCATGGAGCAACAGCACAAGCGCTTCAGCGCGGGAAGCAAGAGGTGTTACACTCTTGGATTGATTCACTGCGTCCCGCAATCCAGTTATCGCTTCAGCAACAAACTTGCGCTCAGCTAACGCGGCGATCTCCCAAGCGCGAGCCGCTGTTCTCTGGTATTCGTCGTCACATTTGCTGGCTGCCGTCGCAGCAAGACTGGCGATCTTGACGGGGTTATCCTCAGCAAACCGCGCAACCCATGCGAGGGCTTGTGATCGGAACCAAGGATCGGGAATACACTGAGCCTGCTCCAGTGCTTTTCGAGAATCTCGCTTCGCAAGATTGGCTACATGATCACGTTGCGTCGTCGCGCTCATTAGAGCGTTCAGAACTGGGCGGCGGACTCGTGACATATCACCGGCCGCGCTCTCGCCGCCTTCGCGGGCATAGTCCTCGCTGCGGCTGGTCGGGGGCAAGCGGTTTTCGATGGGGGAACCTAAGAATGAAGAATTGGCAGGATCCTCAACTCTTAACTCTTCACTCGCCTCGCGGCGTCTAGAAGCACGACACCGGGTCTATGCGCTTCTTGACGGCATACAAGTAGAAGAGGTTCAGGAAGAACTCGTTGAGGTAGAAACGGGTTGGGAAGAACCGCTTGACCATCCCGCTGAAGGAATAGAAATCCTCATAGCATTTCCACGGCCCGTCCTTCAGTTCCTCCAAGGTCATGTTCTTGGGCCGGAAGACCGGATCGTCCCACTCGTATTCCTCGAAACGTTGGTGGATGAGGCGGCCTTCGGCGGTGAGCTTGGCCATGAGTTGCGTGCCGGGGCGGGGCGTGAGGAGGCTGAAGAAAGCCATGGGCGGTTTGATCAGCCGGCAGAAGTCCATCGTGCGCTGGACGGTCTGCACAGTGTCTTCGTCGAAGCCGAGGATGAAGTTTAGCGAATACGGAACGCGATGGCGGTCCAGCCCGTGCAGCAGGTCGCGATACTCCGCGACGCTGTTGTGATGCTTCTTGATGCCGTCAAGACTGATCGGGTTGACGCTTTCGATGCCGAGGTTGAGGTGGAAGCAGCCGGATTTCTTGGCGAGCCTCACATACTCCTCGTCACGGATGGACTTGAACGTGGTCAGACCGCTCCAGCGCACCTTGAGAGGGATCATGCCGCGGAAAAGCTCCTTAGCGCGGTTAAGGTTGCCGCCGATGTTGTCGTCCACGATGTGGAGATTGCGGCTGGGGAGTGACTTGATTTCGTCGAGCACTTCGCCCACGGGACGGAAGCGGTATTTGCGGCCGTAGAGCGCCTGCACCTCGCAGAACTGGCAGCCGTGCGGGCAGCCGCGCGTGGTCTGGACGGGATAGATGTTGTAGAGGAACTTCGACATGTTCAGCAAATCGAACCGCGGCCGGGGCAGGTTCTGCATGTCGCAAAGTTCGGGGGCCTTATAGCGCGGTTTAAGCCGGCCGTTCTGAGCGTCGGCGATTACGTCCGCCCAGACGGTTTCGGCCTCGCCGATCACGATGGAGTCCACGTGATCCTGGAGGCGTTCCGGGGCGAGACTGGCGTGGATGCCGCCCGCGACGACCTTGATGCCGCGTTTGCGGAAAGCCTGTGCGACCTCGATAGCACGTTTCTCGGCGGCACAGAGCACCGTCAAACCCACCAGATCGTAATCAATACTCGTATCGAGCTTTGTGTGGAACTCGTCCACAAGATGGATCTCCGCCGTTTTGGGGGTCAGACCCGCCAGATACGGCAGCGTGATCGGTATGATCCATCGCCTTCTCTTCTGAAACAGTGTGCCATTCCGGCGATAAGACGCCGGCATTGCCAACAAAATCTTCATGACTCAAAAAACCGTGTAATACGAAGTTCCTTACGGAACGGAAAGGACGGATTCTATGCCGTCAGCCGGCTTCGTCAATACATCGCTGTTACAGAATTGTCATAATTGGCGAGTTTGAGAGTTGCCATGCGAAAACTCCCCTGCCACTTCGCGCTTGCTTCAGCGTGCGTTGACACTCAAAACTCCCGCCGTTTTCATGGCCAAAGCATTGATTATCGGCTACGGCAACCCCTTGCGCAGCGACGACGGCTTGGGCTGGCATGCGGCGCGGCTGCTCGCTGACACCGCGGCAGTCCACGATGCCGAGGTGGTCACTTGTCACCAGTTGATGCCGGAACTGGCGCCGCAGATCAGCCAAGCGGCTCTTGTCATCTTCGTGGACGCCGCCAGCGAAGGGTTGCCAGGCCGGCTCGATTGGCGGCGCGTGGAGCCCAAGGCGGGACCGGCGTCGTTTGCGCACCACGTCAGCCCGGAATTGCTGCTTGCCATGGCCAGGGAACTCTATGGTCGCAGCCCGCAGGCGTTTATCGTCAGCGTGGTCGGCGGGACTTTCGAGTGTGGCGAAGAACTCTCCCCGGCCGTTCGCGCTGCGCTGCCGGCGCTGGTGAAATTGGTGGACGACTTGCTTTCCGGCAAGACCTGACAGCCTCGCGAGCGCCACGGTCACCATCCTTCACGACAGTGGCAGCAGCAGCCGGCCGATCTCCTCGTAGGTTTCCACGACATGTGTGGCGTCGCGGAGTTCATCGGCGGGATGCGTGTTGGTGATGGCGATGACTTTCATGCCGGCGGCCAGCGCCGCAGTGACGCCCGGCTTGGAATCCTCGATGACCCAACAATCCTTCGGTGCCGCCCCGAGCAATTCTGCCGCGCGAAGAAAAACATCCGGCGCTGGTTTGCCGTGTTCGACTTCCGCGCTGCTGACGATCACGGGGAAGAACCGGCGCAGGCCTTTGAGCGACAACACAGTCTCAATGAACGCGCGTTCCGATCCGGAGGCGAGCCCAAGCCGGCAGCACGGGGCCAGCTTCTCCAACAATTCGGGCAGCCCGGCAAAGATCGGTTGGAGCTCCCGCACCACCTCGATCACGCGCCGCCGCTTCATCGCCATCAATTCCTCCAGCGGTTGTGGCGGCTTGTTTTTGGCAATGAAGTCTTCCCACAGCTCGAAATCCGACCGGCCCACATAGCTGTCGAAATCTATCCCGTGGTCAAGGCCATAACCGAGATCGTGCATCACTTCGAGAAAAGCCTGTTCATGGAGCGGCTCGCTGTCCACGATCACGCCGTCCATGTCAAAAATCACTGTGCGCAACATTTCCATCGTGCGACGAGTTTCACCGGCTGTCGCGGGCGTTCAAGCGTAAAAACGAAGATTCGCAGGAGGTGAAAACAACTTGCCTCCCGCACGCCGTGCTTGCGCAAACAGATGGCTGCTCTCTAAACTCAGAACCGTTGTTGGCAATACAGGAATGAAACCAAACCCTCTAATTCTGGCCATCGTAATGTTGTGTTCCAGTTCCATATCCGGCGCCGCGGACGCGGTGTCGCCACGTCATCTCTTCCTGGACCCGGCTTTCGTCCAGCAGGCTGAGAAAGTGTCGCTCCACGTCAATCCGCCGCAGCAACGCGAGATCGTGATCCGGCCCGACAAACCGTGGGAACAGCTCATGATCACCCTGTTTCTCACGGTGCGAGACGAGGGGGGCAAGCTGCGGATGTGGTACATCTGTCGCGACAAGGCCAACAATCCCAACGTCGCCTACGCCGAGTCGAAGGATGGCGTTCACTGGACCAAGCCCAACCTCGGCATCGTCACTTACGATGGCAGCAAGGAGAATAACCTCGTCGGCCTGACCTCGCTCGAAGGCGTCGTGTTTCAGGACCCCAACGCGCCTGCGCAGGAGCGTTACGCCTACGTGACCCATCTCTGGACAGAAGGCATCGTGCGGTTTCACTCGCCGGACGGCTTGCATTGGCAGCGTGACAAGACGCCGTTGCTGCGGCTCGGCGCCGACACGCAGAATGTGACGTTTTGGGATGAGCGGCTTGGCAAGTATGTGCTCTACCTGCGCGGTTGGGTGCGCGGCGCGGACAAGAGGCTCTATCGCAAGGTGGTGCGCGCGGAGATTTCGAACCTGACCACGCCGCTGGGCATTGGCCCGTCGCCCAAGAGCCTTTATCTTTGGGGCAAGGAGAAGGTGCCCGTGATCGGCAACGAGTTCCCGACGGTCTTCGCCGCGGACGAGAGCGATCCGCCGAACAGTGACGTCTATAACCTCTCGGCCCAGCCTTACCCTCTCGATCCGCGCTGGTACGTCGGCTTCCTCTCGATGTTCCAACGCGAAAAGCGCATGGGCGACGGACGGCTGGAAGTGCAGTTCACCGGCAGCCGCGACGGCATCACATGGCATCGTTACGACCGCAAGCCCTACGCGCCATTGGGTCTGGAAGGTTCCGAGAGCGCGAACATGACGTTCATGGGCACGGGCCTGGCCGTGCGCGGCGACGAGATATGGCAATACGGCCCCGCTTTTCATTCCAAGCACGGTGACGTGGAGGCGCGCAAGCGCAGGACCGACGGGTTCGTTTACCGCTACGTCCAGCGCGTGGATGGCTTTGTCTCGCTGGATTTCGACTCGACGGGTGGTCGATGTGTGACCGCGCCCGTGAAGGTGGACGGTGCGCGCCTGCTTCTCAACGTGGACACCGGCGCGCTGGGCCAGTTGCGGGTCGGCCTGCAGGACGCCGATGGAAAACCCATTGGCGGGTTAAGCGCGGACGACTGCAAGGTTCTCCAGATCAATTCCACGCGTGCAGAGGTGAGTTGGGCGGGCGGCGCTGAGCTTGCCACACTCAAGGGCCGCGACGTGCGGCTGACATTCACGGGATCGCGCGCCAAACTCTACAGTTTTCGTTTTGAGTGATGAATATGAACCGGTTCGTTTTCGGCGCCCTGCTCTCGCTTTGCATCGTGGCGCAGATGCATGCCTCGGAATCGCGTGACATCCTGTTGCGTGAACTGCCGCTGCTGTTTGCGGACGATAGCGGGATCGCGGCGACCAACGGTGTTGTCCGCACCGTGCATCCGGCGCGCACGCTCAACGCGCCGGTGATCGAGGCGGACCGGCCCTGGGAAGGCGCCCGCGTTTACATCTACGGGTCGGTTTATTTCGACGAAGCAGCCCGCCAGGTGCGCATGTGGTATATGAGCCGCCCGCAAGCCTACAGCGGTGATTGCGTGCTCTGCGCCGTCTCGCAGGATGGCGTGCGATGGACCAAGCCATCCCTGGGCATCCACGCGCTCGCCGGCTCGGCTGAGAACAACATCGTCTTCAACATGCACAGTCCCAGCGTGCTGCTGGATACGCGTGAGACCGATCCCGCGAAACGCTACAAGATGCTCGGTTCAAAATCGTCCGGCTACCACGCTGCATTCTCCGCCGATGGTTTGCATTGGACGCTCTACCCGAAGAACCCGGTGCTGAAACACTCCGACACCATTACGCTGGCGCAGGATCCGGCGACTGGCGAATACCTCGCGTATCATAAACGCCCCGCGAAAGTCCGCGGCTTCGGCCGCCGCGTTGTGTGGCTCTCGCGCAGCCGCGATTTTCAGGAGTGGACGGAGCCGGAACTGGTCTTCGCACCGGATGAGGAGGACGACACGTGGGCTCAACAGCCGCGTCAGCGCACGGAGGTCTATAACATGTCGGTCTTCCCGCACGCGGCGGGTTTCATCGGGCTGCCCACTATCTTTCGCGTCACGGCCCCGAACCGGCCGAAGTCGGAGATAACACCGGGCCAGAGTCCCGACGACGGCCCGATTGAAGTGCAACTGGCCACCAGCGCCGACGGACGCACGTGGCGGCGCACACAACCGCGCGTGAATGTCATTCCGCGCAGCGCGCCGGGCACTTTCGATGGCGGCTCCATCCTCGGCGTTTCCAGCACTGCCGCCCACGTCGGCGACGAGACGTGGGTGTATTACACGGCGATGACGACAACCCACGGCGGGCCGATGCCGCCGAAGCGCCTCACCATCGGCCGCGCGGCGTGGCGGCGCCATGGGTTCGTCTCGCTCGACGCCGCGGAGCGTGGGCGGGTGGAAACGAAACCGTTGCGGCTGGGCGCGCCATCGCTGGTCGTCAACGCCGACGCCCACGGCGGCCAACTGCGTGTGGCTTTGCTTGAGACGGACGGACGGCCCATTGCCGGTTGTGCCCTGGACGACAGCGAGACGTTGCGCGAGAACGCCACGCGCTGGACTGTGCGCTGGCGATCCGGCGCGCGCGCGCCCACAGATCGTCCGGTGCGCGTGGTCCTGGAAATGACCCACGCACATCTCTTCAGCCTGTCGAGCGAAGCCGCATCACATTAGGAAGGAAAACCACGAACCCAATGAAGACACGCATTTCAACATCCCTTGCCCGCTTTGCGATAGCTGTTCTAACCAACCTGGCCTGGATCGCCGTCGTCGCCGCGGTGGACGCCGATAGCCCGCAGACCGTCCGCCTGCTCACCGTGGGCAATAGTTTTTCCCGCAACGCAACGTGGTATCTGCCGGATTTGGTGAAGGCGGGCGGGCACAAGCTCATTCACCGGCCCATCGTGGTCGGTGGCGCGTCGCTGCAATTGCACGCGGAGAAATTCCAGCGGAATGAGTTGGACATCACCGACAAGGGAGGTCTCTACACCAACAGCCGCAGCCTGAAGCAGGAGCTGGCGGCGGACCGCTGGGACTTCGTGACCATCCAACAGGCCAGCTTCAAGAGCCACGACATTGCCACCTACCGCCCTTACGCGGAGCAGCTCCGCGCGTTCATCGCGAAACATGCTCCGCAGGCAAAGCTGTTGGTGCATCAGACATGGGCCTACCGCTGCGACGACCCGCGTTTCGGCGCTACGACGCCGAAGCCCGGCGAGCCGGCCACGCGCGAGGACATGTATCGCATGCTCACCAACGCCTACCGGACGATCGCAGCGGAGTTGGGCGCGCGCGTCATCCCGGTGGGCGACGCATTTGAGATGGCCGACACCGACGAGAAATGGTGCTACCGGCCCGATACCCGGTTCGACTTCAAAAACGTCCGAAGTCCGGCGCTCCCCAACCAGACGCATTCGCTGCACACGGGCTGGCAGTGGAAAAAAGGCAAGGACGGAAAACTGAAGTTTGGCATGGATGGTCATCACGCCAACATTGCCGGCCAATACCTCGGCGCGTGCGTCTTCTACGAGGTGTTGTTTGGCGAGAGTGTGGTCGCCAACCGATTCGTTCCCAAGGGACTCGACCCGGCTTACGCGCGGTTTCTCCGCGAGACGGCGCACAAAGCGGTCGCGAACCTCAAACACTGATGCCTTTGTCACGAACACATCGCGCGCTCCCCCGGCAAGTCTCGCTGGTGGCCCAAACCGCGCAGCTCTTGCGCGAGGAGGTGCAAGAAGGCCGATGGCGCGATCATCTGCCGGGTGAGCGGGAGTTGTGCGAGAGGTTTCAAGTCAGCCGGCCGACGGTGCGTGGCGCGCTCGAGCAACTCCGCCGTGAAGGCTGGCTCAATGTTGCCCACGGTAAACGCCGCCGCATTCTTGCGCCGCCGCGCCGCGCCACGAGTGGGTCGTGGTCGAGAACGATCGGTCTGCTCTCGCCTGTGCCGCTCAAGAGCCTCCCGCCGTTCGTGCTTTGCTGGACGGACGAGCTGCGCGCGCACCTGTCGCGGGAGGGGTTTGAACTGGAGTTTCATGTCAGCCGGCAATGCTCTTCAGCCCGGCCGGCTGGGGCGCTGGCGGCACTCATGGCGCGGGCGCCGGCGGCCGTGTGGGTGCTGTTTCGCTCTGCGGGTGAAACGCAGCGATGGTTCGTTGACCAGAGACGTCCCTGTCTGCTGGCCGGCACCTGTGCGCCGGGCGTCGAGTTGCCGTCGGTGGACGTGGATCATCGTGCGGCGGCGCGCCACGCTGCGTCATTGCTCTGGCGCAAGGGCCACCGGCGCGCGGCGCTGTTGTTGCCGAAGGGCGCCTTCGGCGGTGACACGGAGACGGAAGCGGGCTTTTGCGAAGGGTTCAAAGCCAGCGCCCGGGACCCCGGCGAGCCACTGGTGCTGCAACACGACGGCTCGGTGGCGGGCGTGGCATCCTGCCTCAATGCGGCGTTGCGTCCTCCGCGGCCGGTCAGCGCATTCCTCGTGGCGCGGACGGCGCATGTGTTGACGGTGGTGACCTATCTGCTGCAACGCGGCCTGCGCATCCCGCAGGACGTGGCGGTGATCTCGCGGGACGACGATGCGTTCCTGGAGTTCCTCACGCCGGCCTTGTCCCGTTACGTGAGCGCGCCGGAAAACTTCGCGCGGCGCTTGTCGCATGCGGCCATCCAACTCGCGCAGACCGGTTTCACGCCCATCAAACCGATCCGGCTGATGCCCGGGTTCATGGCAGGCGAGACGGTCTAGGAAGTCCTGCAAGGGCGTGCGGCTGGCATCATCGCCAACTGGTCAGTCCGCATGACCACTTGAACGGCCTTGCCGGCATCACGCAGAACGGGAACAATCAACCCGCTCATGAAAACGCACCATCACCGCTTGTTTGGTCCGTCGATTACCGCAGCGGCGATCGGCCTTTCCATTCTCCTCAACCCGCCTGCCGCAGAGACCGCTGCGCCCTTGCTTGAAAAGCAGAATCTCTTCGAAGCGCGGACCAATGGCTATTGGACCTGCCGCATCCCCGGCATCGCCGTGACGAAGAACAACGCCGTGCTGGTCACCACCGAGGCCCGGCCGGGACGCGGTGGCGACTACGATTTCAATGACGTGCTGATGCGCCGCAGCACGGACGGCGGCAAGACCTTCGGCCCCGTCGTCAAGCTGGTGGATCACACCACCTATGGCGATGGGCCGGTGAACAACTTCGTGATGATCCCGGACCGGGACAGCAACCGGGTGGTCGCTGTGTTCTGCCATGATTACGCCCGGGTCTTCACGATGCACAGCGACGACGACGGTGCGACCTGGAGCAAGCCGGTTGAGATTACCAGCGCATTCGAGCCGTTCAAATCCGACTACCCCTGGCGGGTCTGTGCCACCGGCCCCGACCACGGTACGCAACTGCGCAACGGCCGCATGATCATCCCGATCTGGCTTTCCGATGGCAGTGGGAAGGAATTTGGGAAGGGCAAGCATCGCGGCCATCGGCCGTCCATCGTTGCCGTGGTTTACAGCGACGATCGTGGAACGACGTGGAAACGCGGTGGCATTGTTTGCCGCCACGGCGACGTGATTGACGGCGTGACTGTGGTCAACCCCAGCGAAACCGTCGCCGTGGAGTTGGCGGATGGACGCGTGATGTTCAACATGCGCAGCGAGTCGAAGATCAACCGCCGATTGGTGGCGATCAGCCCCGACGGCGCCTCTGGCTGGACCGGCCACCGCTGGGATTCGGCGCTACTGGAACCGGTTTGCATGGCCAGCTTGATTCGCCACGGTTGGCCGAAGGGCGGACAGCCCGGGCGCATCCTGTTTGCCAATCCCAGCAACTTGGAGAACGAGATGATTCGTCCCGGAGGCAGTCTGGCCCACGACCGCAAGCGGCTTACGATCAAGATGAGCCTCGATGACGGCGCGACCTGGCCGGTTTCGAAGATCCTGGAGCCGGGACCTTCGGGCTACAGCGACGTTGCTGTGCTGGCCGACGGCACCATCCTCTGTCTCTACGAAGCCGACATCGTCACTCGCATGTGCGACGACCGCTATGTGCGTCTGGCCCGCTTCAACCTCGAATGGCTCAAGAGTCATTCGGGTCAGCCCAACCTGCCCACCGTGGACATCTCCGGCGAGGCTTCCCGCCACGTCATCGTCGCGCAAGGCACGGAGGAGATTTATCAGGGCCACCCGACCACCGTATTGTTGCCCGACGGCAAGACGATGTTCTGCGTCTGGACGCTCAACCACGGCGGGCCATGCGGGCCGATGAAACGCAGCGATGACGGTGGCCGAACCTGGAGCGAATTGCTGCCCGTGCCGGAGAACTGGGCAAAGGCGAGGAACTGCCCGACGCTCCACCGCCTTACCGATCCGCAGGGCAAGACACGCCTGTTTGTTTTCGCGGGCCAAGGGCCGGGCGGCACGCGCCAGCCGGACAATGGCACGATGCAGAAGTCCTATTCGATGGATGAGGGCAGGACGTGGACCCCGATGTCCAGTGTGGACCTTGAATGC
>JBAZIR010000017.1:0-30078 GCA_041651735.1 Verrucomicrobiia bacterium
GATCTTCACGCCACGCCGCTCGGCAATGAACGCTGCCTCTTGCAGCGTGTATTTGATGAGGACGAAGTCCTCCTCCTCGGTCGTCCACTTGGCCTTGATGCCTTCGTCCGTATTGACGACGGGCACGCCAATCTCGGCGGCGACACGGATGGCGAGCTTGATGTATTCGCCATGCACCTCGGGCCGGCCGAGCGGGCCGTGCGATTGCAGACCGGAGATGATCAGGCCGGCTTTGTCGCAAGCGTCCTTGATGCGGTAGGGGTCGTCGAACATCGAGACGGTGTGGAAATAGCCCGCTTCGCTCATCAACTCCCGGCCCAAGTGGACCATCGGCTCGATGTATTTGTAGCCCATCTCGGCGGCCTTCTGGACCGCCCACTCGAACGGCTTGTCCGAGCTGCGTGAGAATTCCGTGTTTAGTCCGACGTGTATCTTGCCCATGTTCGTTTTCCTTTCAGTTTAGGTTAAGCGGATCACAAAGCTACTTGGCAACCGGCATCGCGAGCTTTTGGGTCTGCTGCGCGAAGAAGCTGCCACACTGCGCAATTTCGGGAAGGTTGTTCTCCCATTTCGTTTCGTATTCGATGCCGAACAGTGCCGGCGTGAGTTGCAGCCGGCGCAGCGTCTGAAACAGTTCGGCGATGCCGCTCTTGCCCGTGCCCCACGGCACATCGTGATTGGCTTCGTCGAGGTCCTTGACGTGGAGCGTGAGCAGCCGGCGGCCGAGCATTTGCACGGCCTCGGACGGCTTCAGACCCGACCTCAACCAGTGTCCGGTGTCGCCGCACGCGCCGATGCGCGGGCCCCGCCCTTCGCACACCCTGAGCACCTCGCGCGGATGCCAATAGCGCGATTTGCCTTCGGGATGGTTGTGGAGGGCGACATTGATCCGATACTCGTTGCAGCACTTCTCGATGGTGTCCAATGCCTCCGGCGGAGGTTCGGACACGATGAACTCCACGCCCAGTTTGTGCGCGAACTCAAACGCCCGGCGACAACCGGCCTCGTCGCCGGGGATGTTGTGGATGTAGATGCTGGTCAGCTTCACCCCGGCCGCATCGAGCTTGGCGCGAATCCGGGCGAACGCGCTGTCGGACAGACTGGCGTCAAGTTTAAGGTCGCTCTCCTTGCTCATGCGCTGGCCTTGGAAAGCTTCTAGGTATTTCATGCCGAGCGAGGCGGTTTTTTCAACGGCCTCGAAGAACGTGAACAACCGGAAACTCCACGCCGTCGGCCCCACGCGCCAGCCAAGCGGCTCCTTGGCAGCAACGGAGAGCGGCGGCGCAGACTGAGTTTCGGCGGCGGCGCAAAGACCGGGGACAAGCGCAACCGCGATGGCGAGTGTGGCGACGGTTTTCATAAGTCGGGCTGTCACGCGGTCACAGTTTCCACGGAGCGCGCATGGGCCGGTCCAGCATCTTGTTCGCTTCGTCGTCGTTGACGAACACCTCACGCGTCGGATTCCAGGAGAGTTTGCGATTCAGTTTGATGGCGATTTGCTCGAGGTTGCACAGAATATCCGTGCAGACGGCGACATCAATCGGAGCCGCCGGTTTGGTCTCACCTTTGACGGCATCAATGAAGTTCGCCTGGTGGTTGGTGCTCTTGAAGAGATGGATTTCGTTCGGCGCGGTCTGCGCCTTGATCAGCGACTTCGGCTCGGCGTCCATGCCCGAGCGGTCCACGTGAATCCAGCCCTCGGTGCCAAGAAACAACACGCCATGACCGTGGCCGCCCTTTTGCAAAGGGTGCTTCCTGGCGGTCGCATCGTCCATGTGGATCAAGGTGACGCCGTTGGCGTAGCGATTCTCAATCTGCCAGCTTGTGGCGCAGTTTGTGAGCATGTCTTTCGGGAACTCGCCCGTGCCTTCGATCTCCGTCGGACCGCTCAGTTCGGTGTTGTTCGCCCACTGTGCGACGTCGAGATGATGCACGCCCCAGTTGCCGATCATCCCAATGCAATAATCGGAGATGCAATACCAGATGCTGTAGCCGCCCCAACCCTGGCCCTTCGTCCATGGGCGGCAGCGTTGGAAACAATAAGGCGCCATCGGCGCCGGGCCGAGCCACAGTTCGTAGTCAAGTTCCTTCGGCACCGGCTCGGTGGACTGTTTGGGGCATGTCCAGCTTCCCGGCACGCCGACGAGAATCGTTTTCAACTTGCCGATTCTCCCATTGCGAACGAGTTCACACACGCGTCGGAAGCTGCCGGTGGATCGCTGCTGCGTCCCGAACTGAAACACCACCTTGCTCTCCTTCACTGCCTTCCGCAGGGCTTGCGCCGCGCGAACGCTCCAGCCGACCGGCTTTTCGCAATACATGTGCTTGCCTCGCCGGACGGCTTCCAACGCGATCAACACATGCCAGTGGTCCGGCGCTGTGATCTGCACAGCGTCAATGTCCTTGCGCTGCATCAACTCGCGGAAGTCCTTGTAAGCTGCACAGTCCTTGTTGTTGTAGAACTCATCTATCGAATTCTTGCCTTGGTTTCGCTGGGTTTCGTGGACGTCGCACACGGCCACGACCCGGACGTCCGGGTTCCCGCGGAACGCTCCCATGTTGCCTCTCCCTTGGATGCCGAGGCCGATACAACCCATATTGACCTTATCGTTCGCGCCGAAAGCGGACGCGGGAATGAGGTTTGGCAAGCCGGCAGTCATGGCAGCGGCGGAGCTTTTCAGGAAATCACGACGGTTCATCTGTATCTTCATTGTGCACTCCTTTTGGACAGGACGAGCGAGCAAAGCGGCTGCGTCCGCGTCATTCACAGTTTCCATCCGTTATGCATCGGCCGCGCAAGCCACTTGTTCGCTTCGTCGTTGCCGATGAACTTCTCCTTCTTCGGGTCCCACTTCAGTTTTGTCTCCAGCCGCGCCGCGAGCTCGGAGATGAGGCCGAGACAAGAAGCAACGTGCGTCGCGTCAATGTTCGACACCGGGTCCTTGCGGCTGCGCATGCAGCTCAGGAAATCATCGCCGTGGTTGAACGACTTGAACGCAATCTCGTCGCCGCTCTTCTTCTTGATGGTGATGATATCGTCGCCCGGTTCGGCGCACCGATAGACGTGTGTCTCGCCGGACTTCAGCCGGGTCTGGACCAACGATGCTGGATCGGACGAGATCTTTCCGTTTTCCGGACCGCGATCCACGTGGACCCAGCCTTTGTCGCCGATGAACTTCGTGCCGACTTGCTGCTGGTTCTGATCGGTGAAGATCATCTTCAGGCCGCTGGCAAAGGTAAACGTCGCGTTCCAGCTCTCGATGTTGTCGGTGAACCCCTTCTTGCGATAAACGCCCTTGCATTCGAGTTCGCACGGCTCCTTGCCGATCGTCGGGCAACCCCAGTTCGCAATATCGAGATGATGCACGCCCCAGTTGCAGATGAATCCAGCGCAGTAGTCCCAGATCAAATACCAGTCCGGCCACGCGACGCGACCGGGATTGTAGGGCTGGGTCGGCGCCGGGCCGCGCCACATGTTCCAATCGAAACCGTCCGGCACGGGTTGAGAGTCCATCGGGCCGGCATACTTTGGCTGGTATTGTGGTCCCGGCGCGGAGACTTGAATCTCGCGCACCTTGCCGATGTAGCCGTTCTGAACCAGCGCACACGCCTGGCGGAACTTGCCCTGCGCGCGCTGCCATGTGCCGGCCTGGAACACGCGCTTGTGTTTGCGGATCGCCTTGCGAATCACCTGGCAATCCTCAACTGAGACGCCGAGCGGCTTCTCGCAATACATATCCTTGCCCGCGGCGGCGGCGGCCGTGGCAATGAGCGAGTGCCAATGGTCCTGCGCGGCAATCATCACCGCGTCAATGTCCTTGCGGGCGATCAGGTCACGGTAGTCGCCGAACATCGCGCAACCTTTGTCGCCATACTTGCTGTCGACCATGTTCCTGGCCTTCTCCTGCCGGTCTTTGTAGGGGTCGCACACGGCCACGACGCGGCAGTCGTCCAAGCCGAGGAAGACATTCATATCCGCACGGCCCCGGCTGCCGACGCCGATGCAGCCTATGGTGATCTTGTTGTTCGCGCCAAAGGCGGTGGCGGGGATGAGGTTCGGGACCGCGAGCACACCGGCGGCGGCGGCGGTTGTCTTCAAAAAATCACGGCGATTGATATGTTGGCTCATGGTTGGGTTCCTTGTAGTCGCGTCACTCCGTGACGCGGTTGTTATTGATGATGATTTCGCGTCACGGAGTGACGCGGCTACTTGATTTGCGAGTTGATTGGTTTGGTTGTTTTGGTTTGGGAGAAGCTGCGCGCGGCTTCGCGCCGCAACGGTCGGCCCACTGCTCCCACTTGGCGCTGAGGTCTTTCACGATGGCAGGAGATTTGTCGGCGAGATTCTGCGATTCCGCGCGGTCGGTGGCGAGATTGAAAAGCTCCCACGGCCCATTCCTGCCAGCAACGAGCTTCCATTGGCCCGCGCGAATGGCGCGGCTGCCGGAGGTCGCCCAGCAGAGCGTCTTGTGGCCGTCGCGCTGGCCGCCCTTGAGAACGGGCAACAGGCTCCTGCCCTCGATCGGCAGCACGCTGCGGCCGTTGAACTCCAACGGATACGCCACGCCCGCCGCGTCAAGGCACGTCGCGGTGATGTCCGCGATGTGACCGATGTCGTGCGTGACCGCGCCGGCCTGTTTGATGACGCCCGGCCACCACACGATCAACGGTGTTGCGATACCGCCCTCAAAGTTCGTCTGCTTGTGCTCGCGGAACGGCGCGTTCGACACGTTGGCCCACGCCGGCCCGGCGGTCACGAATGTGTCAGGCCCGCCGGGCGGAATGTCCGGCGTGTTGCCGACGCGCGTGGGCGTGCCGTCGAGCCGCCAGGTTTCGCCCGGCTTGTCCAGCGATCTGCCCACGGCTTGGTCCGACGCGCCGTTGTCGGAGAGGAACAACACCAGCGTGTTCTTGTCCGCGCCCGCGCGGCGCAGCGCCTCCACGATGCGGCCCACGCTCTGGTCCAGCGAATCCACCTGCGCCGCAAACGCCGCCATCCGCTCGGCCTCCCATTCCTTGTGCGACGTGTCCTGCCACGCTGGCGCGCGCGAGTCGCGCGGCGAAAGCGGGCAATCCTTGCTGATGAGGCCGAGTTCAATCAGCCGCTTGTGGCGTCGCGCCCGCGCCTCGTCCCAGCCAAGGTTCCGGTAGAGGTCGCGATACTTCGCCATATCCTGCTCCTTCGCGTGCAGCGGCCAGTGCGGCGCGTATTCGGCGACGTAGAGGAAAAACGGCTGCGGCTTCGTCGCCGCCTCGGCGATGAACTTCACCGCGAAGTCGGTGATCAGGTCGGTCTTGTAACAGTTCTCCGGCAGCGCAAACGGCTGGCCGTCCACGAAGGTCTTCATGGTCCGCACGGCCTTGAAGTAATGCCCCGGCCCGCCGCCGCCCGCGTTGCCGAGGAACCGATCCACATAGCGCGCCACGCACGCCGGGTCGTGCCAGTCCTCCGCCGTCACCATGTCGAGTCGCCCCACCGCGCCCGTCCTGTAACCCGCGCACTTGAGCAACTCGAACATCGTCACGCAACGGTTGTTCAGCTTCCCTGTCCAGTTGAACATCCCGACTTGGCTCGGATACAGCCCCGTCATCAATGTCGAACGCGACGGCCCACAGAGCGCGCAGTTATAGAACTGAGAGAACCGCAGCCCGCCCGCCGCGAGCCGGTCCAAGTTCGGCGTCCGGATTTCCCCACCGTAGCATCCCGCATCCGAGAATCCCATGTCATCGGCGAGAATGACGACGATGTTCGGCCGCGCCGGCTCGGCGGCAGACGCGACGGTCAGTAGCAGGACTGCGGCGACTCCCGCAATCCATCCGACAAACGTCCGTCCTATGAGTGTGAGTTTGGTCACCGGGATTGCATCCTCAAGGCCACAGCGAGTTGATCGCCTTGACTGATTCGTCAACCAGCACGCGGCCACCGATTGGGCCGACGATGTGATTCACAGCGCTGTAATCGCCACCGGCCACCGCACGCCGCGTGGGCAGATAGCCCTTGTAGTCGCACGTCAACTGCGACACGAACGTCAGCACCGCCTTGCTGCGCCCTTTGATCTGATCACCGTAGTCGATAAACAACTCGAACGGGTTTGTGGCCATCGCCACATCGCCCAGCCGCAGCACGTGAAGCTCGACAGGCGCCTGTGAAGGCAGCCAGCGGGCCTCGTTGATGGAGTTCTTGTTGGGGATGTTCGTCTTGATCGTCCGGTGCGCGAAAACGGGTCGCATCTGCACATCGGTCAGCGCAAAAGGCCAGACATCATCCACCGCGTGGACCACGCGGTTGGCCAGTTCCTGTTTCCAGGAAACCTTTCGGCGCGCGGTCATTTCCTTCTCGGCCTTGCTGCGAATGATCGGCGCGGGGCACTGGTCGCCCGCCGCCGAACACTGGCCGAAGACATGGATATTCGGCCCGTATTTCGCCTGGATACCCTCGCGTATCGGGTGCCAGAAATCGGCGCTGATCGCCTTGCGGCCGACCTGCGACGGACAGGCAAGATTCAGCAACATTCCCGTGAGCTTCTTGTCGGCGTCCCAGAAAAACAGCATCTCCACCGCATGATCCTCGGAGCCTTCGATGTTCGAGAAGTCGGGCCGGGCCGCGTCGAACCCCATGATCGCCGAGCCGTCGGCGTAGGTCAGGCGCCGGTTGTAGCCGACCACCGCGTGGCCCAACCCCCAACTCACGCCGGCGGGCTTCCGGCCCTGCCACGCCTTCGCGATGGCCGCGCCAACCCTCTCGTAGAGCAGCACGATATATTGCTGCGGCGTCATCACGCCGGTCTCCTTGCTGATGTCGTACAACTGCCCCGGCCCGGTCTTGTCGTAGGCGATGCTCGGCCCGCAATGGGAATGCGTCACGCCGCAGAACAATTTGCTGCTGTCGAAATCCTTCAGCCGTTTCGCCGCCTCGCGCTGCAAGCCTTCGTGGACCTCCTTCGTCATCCGAACCAGGTCCATGCTGACCATGATCGCCTGCTCGACCACCCGCTCTCCGTCCCGCGTCTCCAACGCCAGCACCGTGGCCGTCACCGGGTCCTCCACTTCCTTGGTGACTCGCTTGTAACCGCTGCCGTCCAGAACCACCCGCGAGGACGGCGTGATATCCACCGTTGCCCAGCCAACGTGCAATTGTCCCGCCGCCGGCTCGCCGGCAAATGCGAGACCGTTTGCGAGCATCACCGACGCGACAAGAAACCAGCCGCGAACCGTCTTCATGGTTGCGCAGTCTAGCGCACGACCCTCGTTCTGACTACCGGTGGTCGGTCTCAAAAGCTGGCACTCTGGTCTCAGGCGTAACAGCGCGGTCGAAAGAGGTGGGAAGAGCCGAACTCAAGGCGTGGACGGTTTGCCGCTTCTTCTTGTTCGCGCGGGCTGATCGCGCTACGCGGGTCCCTTCCGCGGCACACCCGCACAAATGCGGAAGCCGTCGCGGTTCGGATTGAGACAATGCGTTCGTCCGCAGGCTTCGGTTTTTTTTGCGGACTACGCGGCGGTTCCTTGTTGAAGCGGCCTTACACTTTCAGACCGCGCAGATTCACTTCGCGTGTCTTGGCCTCCTTGATCACTTCGTCCATCGTCAGCCACGTCTTTCGCAGCATGGCTTCGCGGCCGAGAATGCCTGTGAGCGTGCAGTCCACCGAACGGTGCGCCGTTTCGTTGTCAAATCGGCCCTCAATGACGCAGCGATAGAACTCGGCAATGTTGGCCTTCGCGCCATCGGTGTAGATGCCCTTCGACACTTCTCCCACGTAGTGCCTGGCGCCACCGCGGACACACACCTTGCCGTTGTAAGCGAGGTGCGCCGTGGCCTCCAGCCCCATGAGGTCGGCCTCCAGGTTATACATGAACGTGTTGTTCTGAAGGAGCTGCGTCGTGTGGGTCCAACAAGTCCCGTCCGCGAGCTGGAACACAACGCCACCGCAATCCGTGCGGTCGCCGTGCGGATCGCGCCGGACGATGCGCCTGTAGCCGCTCGCGCCAACCGCGCGCTGGCCGGTCACCCATGTGATGCCGTCAATGATGTGGATGTCATACAGCAGCAGCAGATCGCCGCTCATTCCGATATGCGAATACCACGCCCTCTTGAACAGGTTCTCGATGGTCGGGCCGACTGGAGGGTCCGGCAGCTTCCCGCAGGTGCCGCCGGAATAGATGTGCGCGAGACCGCCCAGTCCGCCTTCCGCGATGCGTTTCTTCACTTCCTGGTTCGCGGGATCCGTCGGCAACTGGTAGTCCACGCGGAAGCAGAGCTTCTTCTCCGTCGCTTTCCTGGCAAGCGCCTGCATCTTAAAGACCGCCGGCACGTCCACTGCAAACGGCTTGGCCGTATACACGTGGCAGCCAGCATCAATCGCCGCAGCCGCCTGCTCCGGATAGAAATACGGGATGCCCTCGAGCACCAGCGCCTCGACACCGCTGTCGAGTGCGCGCTTGTAGCCCGACAGTCCGCTGAACCGCTTTCCTGCCGGCACGCCCAGTTTGTCGCCCGCTGCGTTGGCGCTTTCCTCAAAATAGTCCACCGCCGCCACGATTTCGTATCCCGGATGTTGTTTGAACAGATTGGCAATCCAGCTTCCCCGGCTGCCCAGCCCCACGACGCCGATGCGCAGCTTGCGTTCGACCAGCTTGGCGGTTTCCTGCCCCAGCGCGCCGGAGGCGGCAGCCAGCAGCGGGACCGCGGCCGCTCCCGCAGTTCGTTCAACAAAAGTCCGCCTGCTTATGGAATGATCGGCCTTCATTGTGGTTCTCTCCTCTCTTACTGCGGGTTCGCGGCCACGCTGCCAGCACGTTGGTAGTGACCACAGATTTCATCGGGCGACAACGCGCGGCTGTAGATGGCGACCTCGTCAATCTTGCCCTCGAAGTTCGCCACGTTGCCGGCATCTCCGGCGATGAAAATGCTTCTTGAGCGGGCCTGCGCCAGTGACGGGCCGCTGGACGAAATCTCCGGCTCGCGGTTGCCGTTCAGGTAAACGATCACGCGTTCGCCGTCGCGCACGAACGCGACGTGGTTCCAGGTTTTCGGCGCGATAACCGTGCGGCCGGTCAGCGTGCCGTTGAACACGAGCTTCCCCGGCGCGTTGCCGGTGCCGCCGAGGGTCAAGAACTCGCCTTGGCGAATGTCACCCTCGTTGTTGCGAGCGAAGAGCGTGCCCGTCACCGGCCGCAAATCGTTCGGCAATCCGTTCCAGAACCACATCTCGACCGTGCAGGTGTTCTTCAACTCCTTCAGCGGCGCCTTCAGTCGTCCACCAGCGAAATGCGGGCAACGATTGATCGCGCCCGCGCCGGAGAATGCCGGTGACTGCGGTCCGTCCAGCCAGCGCGCGACGCCGCCCTCAAACTTGCCGTCCCGGCGCGAGCCGGTGGCATTGAGTGCGGTCGGGCCGCTCCATTCCTCCAGCCGCCAATACGCCAGCGGCTTCGCCGCCAGCACCGCCTGCGCGCAGGGGCCGTGAGCGACCACGACCTTGCGGCGCGGTTGGCCGCTGATGTCTTCGAGCATGCTCAACAACCCGTTTACGATCTTCGGCTCGGCCTGAACTTCCAGACCGGCACTGCGGCAGGCCCACGTGTTATAGCCGCCCAGCGGATAAAGTTCCGGCGGCGGGATATAGCCTTCCTCGGCGTTGGCCAGTTCGATGTTCATCGTTGGTTGGAGGGGGCTTTGGGCTTTGATCTTCAGGCCGCTGATGGCGAAGACCTCGCACGGCCAGATGGCGATGCCGAGTTCGCCAACGCGCAGCGCCTGAAGCTTCACGGCGCGCGTTGGGTTCTCTTTCAGCCAGAGCTGCTCCCGCGCATAAACCTCCGGCTGCGTCTTCGGCGGGCGCCCGTTCATCTTCCCGACAAGGTCGCGCGCCCAGGCAAGCCGCTTCGCGTCCGGCTGACGCGTGGCGAGCCGCAGCGTTTGTTCGCGCATCACCAGCGGCGCCGAGTCGTGGAAAGTGATGGTTTTGTAAGCATCAGCCGCGATCCGCGCCAGTTCGCCGGCGTACGCATCCAGGGTCATTGAAGGCTTCGGCTTGCTGTAGTCCATCCAGTGCTGATCGCCGCTGGTGCCCTGCGACATAATGCCGACGAACGCGGGTTTCGAGTCCTTCGCCCCGATGAGCGGCCCTATCTTCTCGGCGAACATGCCGTAGTAATCCGGCGAAACCGCCGGAGCGCCGAAGTAATGCATCGAGTAGTTTGCCATCACCGCGATGGGCCGGCCATCGGGTGATTGCACGGCCAGCAACGTCAGCACCGGGTCAGACGGCCCCACCGGGCCAATGGCATCGGGGCTCTGGTGGCCGGGATGCATGTTGGCGCGCACCGAAACTTCGCCGAACGGATCGGTCAGCATCTTGTCGGGCCGGCGAATCCAGACGCGCGTGTGCGTGTACTCCGGCGCCTGCGCAACCGCCCACCCGACGCGGGCCGGCGCGAGATTATCCACCGCCTGCCGCAAGCCCTCGGCGATGAGCGGCAACGCGAACGCCGGGTAATGCGGGTCCGCATCGGTGCCCAGGCACGTCATCAACGACGGCGCGCTATGCGTGTGCACCGCAGAGAGCATGATTCGATCCACCGGGATGCCGGTGAGTTTCTGCGCGCGTGCCTTCACCGCGTCGGCGAACTCCCTCGGAATAAGGCATGTATCCATGACGCCGAGCGCGACGCGCGTGCGCCCATCGTCGAGCACGAGCCATCGCACGTGGAGCCGGTCATGGACTTTGTTGGCGCTTCTGGAAAGAAACCCGCCATTGATGATGACGGGAAGATTCGTCGGCGTGATATCCACCGCAAATGCGCCGGCGCGGAAAACATTGGACGACGGGGCTGCCTGGACCGACAACCAGCCGGTCAGCAACACGCCCGCCGCGACGAGGAAATAGCCGCGGATCGTCTTCATGGTGTGGCAGTCTAGCTCGCGCCCTGTGTTCTGACTACTGGCTGGCGGTCTCAAAAGCTGGCACTGGAGTCTCATGCCCCCGTTTGACGAAAATCATTCAGACCAGGCGCGAGAACGGCGCGGCAAGAGCTTGCATGGTTTCTCTCTGGCGGCAATACTCCCATGCTGAGATGCAGGAGGCATTGAAGACAATCACGACGCCACAGAACAATTCGATTTACCCATGGAACTGGCGATTGAAACCAACGGATTGACGCGCTGTTTTGACAACGTGCGCGCCGTGGACAGGCTGGACCTGCGCGTGGAGACCGGCCGGTTCTACGGTTTTCTCGGGCCGAATGGCGCAGGCAAGTCCACCACCATCAAGATGCTCACAGGCCTGCTCGCGCCCACCAGCGGGACGATGCGCGTGCTCGGCGAAGACCTGTCCGACGCCAACCGGGCGCGCGAGGTGAAACGGCGCATCGGTGTGGTGCCAGAGGACCTGGCGTTGTTCGACAATCTCACGGCGCGCGAGTATCTGACTTTCATCGGGCGGATGTATCTGCTGCCGCTGCCGACAGTGCGCGAACGGTGCGGGGAATTGCTGGCAATGATGGACCTGCAAAACGAGGAGAAGAAGCTGACCCTCGAGTATTCGCACGGCATGAAGAAGAAACTCGCGCTGGCGGCGGCGCTGTTGCCGAACCCCGACCTGCTGTTTCTCGACGAACCGTTCGAGGGCGTGGACCCGGTGTCGTCCCGCGTGTTGCGCCAGATATTGCAGCATTGCGTCAAGCGCGGCGCGACGGTTTTTCTCACCTCGCACGTGCTGGAGATTGTCGAGAAACTCTGCACCGATGTCGGCATCATCGCGAAGGGCCGGCTCGTCTCACAAACGACGATGGACGACATCCGCAAGACCGGCTCGCTGGAAGAACGCTTCATCGCCGCGGTGGGCGGCGATCACGCCGAGCCGCAAAAACTGAGCTGGCTGGAAGAATGAGCGTGGCGTGGTCACAATTGCAGACGCTGCTGTGGCTGCGATGGCGGCTCACGCGCAATCAATGGCGGCGCGGCGGCGGCGCGAACGTTGTCATCGCTCTCATCTCCACCGCCGGCGCGATCGCAGTAGCCATGGCGGGTTTCGCAGGCGGCATCGCCGGTGGCGCGCTGGCGCTGTCTCATGCCCGACCAACCAACATCCTGCACACATGGGACGTTCTTGCCGGAGTTTTTCTCTTCTTCTGGATCACGGGGATTGTCGCGGAGATTCAGCGTTCGGAAACGATTGACTTGCGGCGGTTGATGCACCTGCCGATGACGTTGCGGGAGGCGTTCGTCCTCAACTACATCATTTCACTTTTCCGTTTCAGCATCGTGGTCGTCGCGCCGGCGATGCTCGGATTGGTGCTGGGCTTAACCTTCAGCCACGGGCCGATGATGGCGCTGTTGTTCCCGCTGGTGGCCGGCTTTTTCTTCATGATCACCGCGTGGACCTATTGTTTGCGCGGCTGGCTGGTTGCCTTGATGGTCAATCCCCGGCGCCGGCGGGCCGTCGTGATGGGCATCACGCTGGCATTCGTGCTCCTGTCACAGGTGCCAAACCTGGTGTTCAACGCATGGCCGGGCGGGCATCGGCCGGCCAACGGCAAGACGCTGTCGGACCCCGATGCCGCCAAAGAATACGTGGAGTCGATGACCCAGAGAAACGCGGTCATGAAGCAATGGCTGGAGGTTGCGCATCGGGCAACGCCGCCGTTGTGGCTGCCGTTCGGCGCCGGGGAGTTGGCGAAGGGCCGCGTGTGGCCTGCCGTGTGGGGCGCGGCCGGCATGCTCGCGCTGGGCGCGTGGGGACTGCGGCGCGCCTATCGATCCACCGTGCGTTTCTACGCGGGGCAGGTCCGGAGCAAATCCGCCGCGGCCCCGACGGCGGAGGCGGCCAAGCCCGGCGGCCTCCTTCTGCTGGAACGCGAATTACCTGCAATTCCCGAACAGGCCGCGGCGCTGGCACTCGCCAATTTTCGGAGCCTGGCGCGCGCTCCGGAGGTGAAGATGGCGTTGGGCACCAACGTCATCGTGATGCTGGTGATGGGATTGATGGCCTCCTGGCAAATGCAAGTCATAATGAGAACCGACGCCGACCTGTCCGCCACGACCACCGGTATCATCAGCCAGTTCGTTGCCACCGGTGTCGTCGCCTTCACTTTTTTCGGTCTGGCACAACTCCTGTTCAACCACTTCGGCCTCGACCGCGCCGGTTTTCGCGCGCTCGTGCTGACGCCCGCGAGCCGCCGCCATATCCTGCTCGGCAAGAGCCTCTCGTTCCTGCCGTTCACATTCGGGGTTTTCGCCGTGCTCGAACTGTTGGTAATCATCCTCGCACACCCGCCCCTCGCGGCCATCGCGTCAGCCTGCCTCCAGTTCGTCGCGTGTTTCCTGACGATCGCCGCCTTGGGCAATTGGTTCTCAATTGTCGCGCCCTACCAAGTCTCAGCCGGTTCGCTCAAACCAACCAAGCTCACGCCACTCATGATCGCAACGATCGTCGTTTCGCAAATGCTGTTCCCTCTGTATGTCGCGCCGATCTTTGTGCCCGTGGGATTGGGCGCCGTGTGCACGCACTTCGGCTGGCTGCCCGGCGGCCTGGTGAATCTGGTTTTGTCGCTGCTTCTGGTGGCGGCTTCCGCGGCGATCTATAAGTTTACGCTCGGACCCTTGGGCCGGTTGCTGGAACGACGCGAGCAGCGAATTCTCCAGATCGTAACAAAGGAAGTGGAATAACCCGTCGCAGTGTGATTCGCGCGACCCACTGCGCCCATCACAGTTTCACCGGCTCGCCGCGTTTCGCGGCGTCGCGAATCTTGAGCACGACCTCCGTGATGCGGAAGCAATCCCCAGCGGGCACGACGCAAGGTTCCTGGCCCTGGATGGAACGGACGTAATTCAGGAACTGCTTCCCGGGCGGCGGCAGCGGCAGTTCGCGCGGAGGCTCTGTTTCGGTGATCAGCGTGACTTTCTTGCCAGCCTCGGAGGACTCGATAACCCCCTTGCTGCCGGCAATGCGCAGACGGTCGTCGCCGTGCGTCGGCGCGGTGGCGGGCCGGCAATAATCGAGCCGCACGGCCGCAGAACCGCCGTTGGCGAGATGGAGAGCGATGCTCGCGTTGTCCTCCATGTCACGCAGGTCGGGATGGCCGGTGTTCCCTTGGAAACCCATCGCCGATGTGAACTCGCATCCCGTCGTCCAACGAATCAGGTCGAGCGCGTGAATGCCGATGTAGGGGATGATGCCGCTGAACGTGCTGTGATTTCGCAGCCATTCGGGCCGGTTGCCGAGCTTGTAGGATTTCTGCATCGCCGCCTGGCAAACCTTGCCAATGGCGCCGGCGGCGATCTGTTCGCGGATCACCCTGTAGGCCGGTTCGAAACGCATCGTCAGCAACATGGAAAGATGAGTGCGCGCCTTGGCGACGGCGTTCTTCAGCGCCGCCAGTTCGTCCAGCGTGAATGCCAGCGGCTTCTCACTGATCACGTGAATGCCGCGCTCGGCGCACGCCTTGAGAATCGTCGCACGCGAACTGTCCACGCCCGCCTCGCACACGATGTCCAGTTTTCCATCGTCGAGTGCGGCGCGCCAATCGGTGTGGAACTTCGTGTCAGCGTCGGCAGTCGGCCACTTCTTCGCCCGGTTGAGCATGGCGCGATCATCGTCGCACGCCATGGCGACGCGGCAACCTGCTTCTTTCAAGGCTAACATAACCGTGCCCTGATGACCTTTGAGACCGATGAAACCAACATTCAAGACGCCGCGCTCGGCGGCTGTGGAAGGCCGCGCGGCCAATGACAGCGCTCCGACGGCCAGCGGCAGTTGTCCAACGAACGTCCTGCGGGATAAGCGATACTCTTTCATGGATCGTCTGCTCCTTGTTTTCAGTCGAAGTAGAGGTTCATGCAGCACCCGCCGTTCAAGTCTGCAACGACGGAACGCAGTCACGCGCCACACAACAGGAGAACACTGTTTTTCATCGGCATGGGATTATGACCGCGAACTTGTTGAACTGGAAGCTTCGACCACCCCATTCATGGCTTCACCAAAATAGCAGCTTCGCCACTGCGTAGCATAACCTCGGCCACAGGTTCGCCGAGCGTGCCGTCTGCGCGGAGCGGGCGGAGCGAGGCCGGCAGTTTGACGGGCGCGGCGGTTTCGTCGCCGTAGCTGCCGCCGCCGCGGGGTTTGACGAGCACGAGAACTTTCGTGAACTCGCGCGCGAAGATGGCGTCAGCATAAATCGCACCCTCGATCAGTTCGATGTCGTCAAACCACGCCGTGCCTGTCGCGCCAAACATGCGGAAGTTGATGCGGCCATCGCCATCGTCACCGGTGGTAAACACATGCCGGTATCGTTTCCAATCGGTCGTGCCGACGACCGTGATGGGTTGCCCCATCCCGACGGCACCACTGAACTCATACGGATACACCTGCGCGCCGGGCGAGCCGCGCACGCTGTCGGTCTTGACCCAGGCCGTGAGCGTGTAGGGGGTCCGTGGTTTCAGCGTCACATGTTGCAGGTTGATGTTGTTGATCTGTGTGGACTCACTCGTGATCCGCACGCCGAACTTGCCACCGTGTTTGACATTGCCATCGCGTTCGACCGGCTTGACGAACCGCCAATCGCCGTCGTTTTCGAAGCCGCCGTTTTTCAGGAGATTCGTCGCATCCTTCACTGTGGAGTGCTCGGTTTCGCTGAGCAGGCGGAATTCGCCCACGGGCTGGCCGAGGTCGGCGCCGATGGCGTTGAACCACAGGTCCGTGACGCGCGCGTAGGGATGCGAGCCGAAGCCGAAGTAGGTAAAGTCACCGTGAGCCATGAGGTACGAGGCCAGGCCGTAAAGCTGGTCCCGCTCGCGGCTGACGCCTTCGACCTTCTGGCCAAATTCCGCCAGCTTCTCGTCGTAGATCGGATTGTATTGGATCATCTGGACCTTTCCGCGACGGTCGCAGGCGCGCGCGGTGTCAATCACGGCCTGCCAGCGTTCGCGCGAGGCCGTGATGCTCAACCAGTTCTCCGATTGAAAACCCTCGATTACCATCGGGTCCGCGTGCCAGCCGTTGGCGGTGATGATCTTGCCAGGCATGGCGATCTTGATGCGCGCCAACAACGCCTGAACGTCTCGCAACCATTGGTCGGGATCGTCAGGCGGGCGCGGATATTCGACGACGGGATTTCGCCGGCCCGCGGACGCCACATCGGTCGGCACTGTGTCGAAGTAAATGCCGTCGAACCCCTCAACCACTTCCGGCGCGTGGACCTTCGCCATGAACTCCTGATAGCCGGCGTTGCCGACGTTCATCACGTAGTCGTCGCGCGGCGGCCCCCAGAAATAAATCGGGATACGCGCGGCAGGACGCTCGCGCGCAGTGGCGTTGGGGTTGGCGAGGTTGCGAAATTCGATGTCGTCCACGCGGCCATCCCCGTTGCGGTCGTTGCGCGGGTCCCAACCGGGACAGAGCCGTTTCTCGCGCGGATTTTTGGCCAGTTCCGCGCCGACATGAAGCGTCACCTCGGTGTCCCGGGCGAAATGGCAGAAGCAGGACTCGAAGTCATGCCCGTGCTCTTCGCAAAACCGCCGCAAGTCGTCGGCCTTCTTCGAGGGCACGACCATCGTGCAGATGAGCGCATACTGGGTCGCGAGGATGTCGGCGCGGCCCTGCTTGGCTTCCTTGCGGAAACACATGTCAATCTTGTCCTTCGCCCACGCGGCGTTGCCGGCAAAGTTCACGAACGTGCGCGCCGTTGGCAGAACGTGTGGCATGGGACGGCGCGCGAACGTGAACCGTTGCGCCGGCGGCTCGTCGAGCGGCCGGCCGTCTTTATCCCTCACCCAGACCTTCCAGAAATACGTCGCGCCTTCATTCAGCGGCGGCCCCGCGTATTCGATGATCGGCAGCTTGCTAGTTCGCGTAATCTCCCATAGTGGCGCGGCGAAAGCGTCTGGCGCTTTAGCCACTGCCAAACGATATGCGCTCTGCGAAGCGCATTCCCAGTAGAACTCCGGGCACGGATCATGGACGGCGTCAGGGTTGGTCTGCCACTCGCAACGGAGGTTGCGCGGCGTTTCGGCGAGCGCCACGGCGCAAGCAGCGACGGTCCAAACGTACAGGAATCCAGCGGACCGTCGTGCAGCAGGATTTTTCATCGGGCGCGGTTCCTATTTGCCAATCAGTTCTCCGTGGGTGATCACCGAAACATGAGCGCGCGGGTTGAGGCCGGCGGGCGGCTCGCAAGCGAACCTGCCGCTGAACATCAGGCTTTCTTCAGAAAGGACAAGGCCCCGTAAGGAGCGCGTTCGGTGCGCGTGAGCATGGCGTTGGCGGCATCGTCGCCGATGAATCGCTCGGCCTGCGGATCCCAGCGCAGCTTGCGGCCGAGTTTCATGGCGATCCAAGACACGATGCACACACTGGTGGAACGATGCGCTTGTTCGGGCGTCGTCGCGGCGGGCTGGCGCGTGAGCACGCTGGTGAGCCAATCGAGGTGATGGTCGTCCTTCGGGCTGGCGTGCAAGCGGATGTCTTTCGGGCCGAGCGGCGTTGTGAGAATGTCCGGATTGCTTGCGTCGAGCGGCTTGTTTTTGCTCTTCCGCGCTGCGGGATCGCTGGCGGTTACCTTCTGCGCGCTGCCTGTAACCCAAACCCAGCCGTCGGAGCCTTCGAAGCGGACGCCGCTGGGCAGTGTGTTGTCTATGATCAGCGTGATGCCATTGGCGTATTTCGCCTCGACATGATACGCGCCGTGGACGTTCCAAAGCCCCTGCGTAGGAAATTCGGCGCGTCCCTCGATTTCGACGGGACCGGTCAGCTCGGTGCCCATGCCCCATTGCGCGATGTCCACATAATGCGCGCCGTGGCCGGTGATCATGCCCAGGCAGTAGTCTTCAATCCTCAACCAGCCGGGCCGGTCACCGAAGCGTTTCCTGGGGTCGGGATTCTGCGAATGGACGCGGTCTTCGCAATAGGGCGCGAGCGGGGTCGGACCGAGCCACATCGCGTAGTTGAGGTTGGTCGGCACCGGCATCTCCTTCGGGTCACCGCCGGAGGGATCGGTGGGGAGGCCGACCTTCACGGTGTGGAGTTTGCCGATGCGGCCGTTGCGGACGACCTCGCAAGCCTGCCGGAAACCGCTGCTCGACCGCCGCTGACTGCCAACCTGGAACATCTGCGGATGGCGGCGGAAAAGGTCGCTGACGGCGCGCCCTTCGGCGTGCGTCATGGTGAGCGGCTTTTGGACGTAGATATCTTTGCCCGCGAGCAACGCTTCGACAACCGGCTGCGCGTGCCAGTGGTCGGGCGTGCTGATGGACACCGCGTCCACGTCTTTCCGTTGGAGCGCCTCGCGGTAGTCGCTGCAGGTTGCGACCGTAAGGGAGACGTTCTTCTTGGCATAAAATGCCTCGACGTATCGCTTGGTGTCAGCGAGACGAATGGAGTCGAGATCGCACACCGCCACCACTCGGGCCGCGTCGTGTTTCAAGAAACCCGGCAGGTCCAGGGTCCGGGCGATGCGGCCGCAGCCGATTTGGAGGATGTTGACCTTCTTGCTCGGCGCGTCGGCGCCGAGCACGCGCGCGGGGATGATGTTCGGAAACGCCAGCACGCTGGCGCCGGTCAGCGCGCGTTGAATGAACTGACGACGGGATGGATTCATGTCTTCTCCTCTGGTTGTCGGAATGCTCTATTATACGGTGTTTGTCTGAAGTTTTGCGAACTCGTCGAACATGATGCGCGGTGCAAGGGGACCGACGCCGACCGCTTCCCAAGCGCCGTAATCGAACACGACCAGTCCGCCCTCGGCGGTGCGCCAATGCCGCGCCAGCAGGCGGGCTTCTTCGCGGATTTCGGATTCAACCCCGCGCGGCATGGTGGACTGGATGTCCACCGTCGCCAGGAAGCAAACCTTGCCTTTGAATTGCTCGCCGAACTCGACGAGGCCGTAGCTGCGCGATTGCTGCATGTTAAGCACATCCGCGCCCAAGGCGAGAAACGACGGCACCAGCGCGTTGACTCGTCCGCAACTGTGCAGAATCACGTGCCAGCCGCAGTCATGGATTGCGTTGAAGATGATCCGGTAGCGTGGCGCAAAGAACTCGTCGAAGAGATTCTGCCCGATGAACGGGCCGGCCTGCGTCCCCCAATCGTCCGTCACGAACAGCCCGTGGATGCGGTCGCCGAAGCGGCGTTTCAGTTCGAAGCATTGCTGGACCTTGAAATCAACGATCATGTCCAGCACGCGGCGCACCCGCTCGGGTTCCAGATAGAAATCCTCCATCGTTGCCGTGAAGCCACGGAGCTTGTGCAAGCGCGAGAACAGCAGACTGTGCGCGGTCACGGCCACGTAACGGTCCGCGGCGGCATCGAGCAGCGGGCCGAGCCGGTCATAGTAAAATGGATTGCGCGGATTCGGCGGGCGATAACGGTCGAGCGCCGACCAGGATTCCAGCGGACAGTCCTTCACTTGGCCGATGTTTGCGAGATCGGTGGCGCTCCAGCCGCAACCCCAGTCATCCATCGTTGCCTTGTCGAAGAACCAGCCCGCTTCGGCGCGGTCCATCTCCCATATATTGCAGACATCGTCGGGGAACTCCGGCATTTTGTGGTTCCAGTGTTGCCAGAACGGCAGCCGGGGCGGGCGGGCGAATTCAATCGCGCGGCGAACTATTTCTCGACGGTCCATGATGGTCTCATTCCTTGTGTCGAGCAGCCATCATAAGCCTCGTCCGCCACCTGCCAACGACTGTTTTGCGAAATCACTACTGCATTTGCGAACACTCGCGGGCCGTGGTGGCGCAGTCCTCAGGATCGCACTCGCGCGGTCCTCCGCTTCGCAACGCCATGACGACGCAATACCGCCATCAAGTGTTTCGCGCTGGAAAACCCACACTCCCATGCCACGTCCTTCAGCAGCAAATCACCGCCCGCCGCCAACAGCACCCGGGCTTTGCGCACTCGCAGACCGTTCAAATAATCCAGCAGCGTCCCGGGAAGCACGCCGCGCGCGCGAAGTTCGAGCCAGCGGCGCGAGCACCCGCAATGCGCGGCCACCTCCTCCACCCCGATACCGCGCGCATAGTGCTGATGCATGAACCCCACCGCCTTGCGCAACACCGGATGCTCGACGCTCACGGCGCTGGTCGAAGCGCGCCAGTGCACCGGACCAGGACGCACCGCCACCTCCTGCATGGCCGGTTTCACACGCCCCGCCATCAGGGCGTCGAGCAACCGCGCTGCCTCAAAACCCACCTCTTCGTCGCGCCGGTCAATGCTCGTCAACGGCGGATCACACAACTCGCAAATGGTTTCGTCGTTGTCATACCCGATCACCGCCACGTCGTGAGGCACGCGCAAACCGACCCAATGACACGCCTCAATGACCGCCGCCGCGCGCATGTCCTCCGCGCAAAACAGCCCCACCGGCGTCTGAAGCTGCTGAAGCCACTTCTCCAGCCTTTCGCGCCGCACCCGCCAAGGCTGGCCCCGATGTGCCGTCATCGCGGTTTCGAGTACCGATACGGGAAAGCCGAGGGTGCTCAGCCGTTCGACAAAACCCGCCTTGAGCTGCTGCGAGTAGAAGAGGTCCTGGATGCCGTAAAAGGCGAAACGCCGGAAGCAGCGGTCGAGCAGATGTTCCGCAGCCAAAGTCCCTGCCGCAAAATAATCCGGGCGCACGCGCGGCAGGTTGACCGCGGCGAGCGACCCGGAGCAGTTGACGACGGGGCAATTGAGAGTATTGGCGACGGTGATGTCGCGGCTGTTGACCACCAACCCGATCACTCCATCCCCATCCCAACCCGCAAGTTCGGCGAGATGGCAGTAACTCCTTTCGGAAGTCGCAAACCGCCATCGCGTGTGCTGGCGGGCGTATTTCAGAATGCCTCGCAGCACGCGGGCGAGGTGCGGAAGAGCCAGGGAAAACGCCAGCGCCACCAAAGGTTGCGCTGAACGGCGGCGCATGGGCAGTCGCTTGACAGTCGTCATCGGACGCTTCCTACTTCCCAACCAACTCGCCGTGACTGATCACCGAAACATGGGCGCGCGGGTTGAGGCCTGCGGGCGGTTCGCAGGTGAACTTGACCTGATTGTCACCCGGTTCGAGGACCGGGGCGTCGCCTTGCGGTATCACGTCGCCGAGCATCTCGCCAGTGGGGCCGTAGAGTTTGCAGTCCGTCGGCGAACGGAACTCCAGATATTGCCCGCTTTCGATTTCGACGGGGAACGTGATCGTCTTGCCGCCGAGCGTGACGGAGGGGTTGCGCAACTTCGTTTTCACCGTCGGCAGTGCGCGAATCGGGCCGAGGTGGCACGTGACCGTATCCTTGGGCAGCAGGTTGTTGAAATAAAGATTCAGGCTCTCGACGCTGGCGGGGCGAATGGACTCGCGATAGATGGAGTAGATGCCGCCGTAAGGCCACGTGTAATCGGCGTGTCGCTGCCCCTCCGGCTCGACGAGTTCAAAGTAACGCCAGCCCGTGAAGTCCACGATGATGTAATGATCGCCATCGGCGTGCGAGAGATGCGAGGGGCTTTTCAACTGGAGGTTCAACACCTCGCCCTTGCCGTCGCCGTGCACCCATACACCCATCGCCTCGTGGCCGGTGAGATTCGCCAGCGGCGAGAAGGTTTTGCCCGCGCGCGACCACGCGCCCTGCCGTGTGGCCATCTTGCTCGTGACGGTGTAACAACCGCTGACCTTGCCGGCTTTCACGCACTGGCTTGACGGTTCGAGCTTCGCGGAGATGGCAGCGGGCGGGACGCGCTTCGCGAATTCACCCGTGTCGGCGAAGTCAGCGAGCGTGATATTGCCGGACGCGTCGTAAGGGCCGGCAGACATAAGCGCCTCGATTCGGAGTTGCAGCGGTTGGCGGCCAAACTTGTTCGCCGTTTTCCATTCGTTGCTCCAGCCATCAAGACCGGAAACTTTGTGCTTGTCGTATTGGACGCGTCGGAACTGAAACCTGCCCCTGGGTTGCTCCACCAGCGTAAACTCATCGCCCGGCACGCGCAGTTTCTCTTTGACCGATTCGGAGAAATACTTCGCCCGGCGCAGTTCCTCGTAGCGTTTCACGACCGCAGCCAGCCGCGGCAGCGCGGGTGTCTTCGGCGCGTTCTCCGGCGTGATGCCCATGACCGAGAGGCTGCTGTCGTTGGCGAGCGTCTTGGCGCAGAGGTATTCGATATCGTCGGCGAACGTCGGCTCGCCCTGAGGCCCGGTCCACGTCTTGAACGCCCACCAGCCCAGGTGCGCCGGCAGGAACATCCGGCGGCACGATTCGTTGCCGTCGCAGTGGATGTCGACGAACTTCTTGTGGCTGCGCGTCGGATGGTCCCACGCGCCCATCCGCGACCGCACAAACCAAAGGTGATGATGGAATGTGCTCATCTCCATGATCGCCGGCCGCTTCAGCCGTTTGCATATCTCGAACGTGAATTTCGAGCCGTAGTGCCAGGCGTTCTCGCGACCCGCGATCACGTCCTCGCCGTCGAGCGCGTCGAGGTAGATCATGTCGAAGCCGCATTCGTTGAACATCTCCGCCGTTTTGGCCGCGACGTCGGTGAGCAGCGTCGAGTCGCCGTCCGGCACGAACAACCCGAAGCACTCGCGCAGGTGATGCACCTTCGCACCCTTTGCGTGGGCCGCCACGCGTGTGCCGTGCGCGCCGCGTTTGCATTTCGTGAACTGGTAGGGTGGCTCGCGCGAAACGTCAGTGTAGGTGACCAGCTCGTCGTCAATCTGCAACGTCACGCTGTTGCGGACAAAGAAGCCGGTCACGTTCGACATCGTCGCCGTGCTCTCCTCGACCGGCACGGCCACCGCTTCGGCTGTCAACGGCGCCGCGAGCGTGAACGTCGCGTCCTTGCCGAGCCGCGGGTCCGGCACCGGCGTCACCCAGGGGCAGTTTTTCGCCATGAAGAACGCGTAGGTGTGCAACCCCGCGAGGATGCCCGCCTTGTGCAGCTTGTCGATGACCGCCTTGAAACTCGCCCGGCCGCGCGGATACGTCTTCGGGTCCGGCTGGCAGTCGCCGAAACGGAACGATCGGCCGCCGTGGAAATCTATCTGGGTGATGCCGAGGCTCTGCGCGAGGCGAATCCAGTTGTCCACCTTCTCCTCCGACATGTCGCCGGAGTTGAAAAGATACGAGCCGTAGTTGTTGACCGAATCCTGTGCCCACGGCCCACCGATGCGCGTGCGCGGCAGCTCCGGCGCGGCGCTGACGACCTCTTTCATTACTGCACGAAGCGATTTCTGCGGACAGCCAATCAGGGCGACCTTTGCGCCGGCAAACCCGAAGCGAGGATAGCAGAATGCCCGCAACCGGCTGTTGGCGCGAGGCAGCTCGGGCACGTTGGTCTGCAAGTTCAGCGCGAGCGCACAGGCGGCGAACGGCTCCTCGGACAAACCTTTGAGTGTCAGCGGAATGTCGACAAACGTGAAGCCTTCCACACCCTCGCCTTGGAGTTCCTTCACCTCGAAGATGAAGTAATGGCCCTTCGACGTGACTTTGATCTTCGCGGTCACGCCAGCCTTGTCGAACTGTGCCGTCAACAAGCCCCGCTCATACGCCGCCGATGTCGCGCCGAATTCCTTGCCGCCCTTCTTCACGCGGGCGAAAGCCGTCTTTGTCTTGTGGTCGCAGTGATCAACGCCCGCGCGGCGGTCGGCGAAGCGCAGGTTGCTGCCATCCGTGCCGATGGCGCACTCGACGTAGTCGTTCTTGATGACCATCGCCGCTTGGGGCGTTGCAGCCCGGGCAATGAGGCAGCAGGAGAAGAAGAGGGACATCCAGCGAATTGTTTTCACGGCCCGGCAGTCTATCGCATCCGGTGTTGTCCGGCTACACCTGTAAATCGGTGAAGCAAGTTCAGGATGATCGAGGCGGCTCGTCTGAGACCGATCGCCAGGTCACGAGCGATCCCATCACCAGCAACAGGCAGCCCACCCAAAGCCTCGGCCCCGGCGTGACGCGCAGGTAGGCGCAACTCACCAGCGTCGAAAGCAGCGGAGTGAAATATGAGCACGCCACAACCAGCAGCATGTTCCCCTTGCGCATGGAGAGGTCCCATAAGACGTAAGCCACCGTCGTGACCGCCGCCAGGGCGGCCGCCTCGCCAACGCACCGCGCCGTCCAGCCGGCCGGTTCGGTCGTGAGCAAGCGTATCACCAGCAGGACAATTCCCGTTGCCGGCATGAACAACTCAACGGCTCCCTCGCTCTCCGGCCCCGACCAGCGCCGGGCAAGATTGGAGTAGCAGCCCCACGAAACGGCGGCGAGCAAGGCCAGCCCATACGCTGCCGGGTTGTCCTGCACGTGCCGCCCAAACGATTGCCAAGTGGTGTGAGTGCCCTGGGTCATCACCAACAACACGCCGCCCAGGGCGAGCGCCGTTCCCGGCAGCAGCCACACGCTGGCTTTCCTGCCCAGGAGCGGCAGCGAAAAGAGGATGGTGAGGGCGGGCCACAGGTAATTCACCAGCGCGACTTCGAGGACCTGCTCGCGGTCCTTCGCCAGGCCCACCGCCAGATAAATGGCCGCCGTATAAACCACGAACAGCGACCCGCAGCCCAGCAGATAGCGCGGCGAAAGGTTGAGCCGATGGCCGGCCGTCTTCCCTGACCACCATAACCGCACGAGGCAAAAGAACCCGCCGATCAAATAAGCGCACGCGCCCGCCGTCAGAGGCCCGACCCGTTCCGACAGGCTGCGGGCAAACGCAAACGTGGTGCTCCACAACACGATGGCCGCAAGGCCGCCGGCGGTGTGGGCGTTAAGTTGGAGGTTTCGCGATGACACCGGGCGTCAAGGCGTGACCCGCACGGAAAGATGCGTGGTGGCAGTTTCGCCGCGGCGGTTCATGCGGGACACTTTGACGAGATAAAGGCCGGCGCCCCCGTAGCGGTGCGTCGTGATCGCGTAGCCATCGGGCGCCAGCGCCTGCGTGTTCCCGTCGGAACGGACCCGGACGGTGGGCGTGCCATCGCCGAAATTCCATTCCTCCTCGCCCTCGTCGGGTGCGACATGGGAGGAACGGACTTTGAACGTGACCTCATCGCCCTCCTTGATGCCAAACGTCGGCCAGTAAGCGGCGTGAATTGACGGCGGCTGCTGGTCGAGTTGGTTGGGATCAACCACTTTCACGACGGCGAAGTCGTAGCTGATGTTGCCGCTCTTGTCGGTAACTTTGAGGATTTCGCTATAGGTGCCCGGCTTGGGAAACCGCCGCTCGACCTTCGCGCCGCGCGCAGTCTTGCCGTCGCTGAATGTCCACACATAGTTGGCGATGTGGTTTGTGCCACTGCGGCTCCATGAACGGCTGCCGTCGAGCGTGACCGCTTCACCTACTGCGGCCAGTTGATGCGGCCGCGCCACGGCCTGCAACAGGGCGAGTGGATGCGCGTCGTGATACGCCTGCCAAACGAGCGCGTAAGGCTCCAGAATGCCCCACCGGCCGCTCGGCTGCGGCGCAACAACGTCGAAATGCAGATGCGACCAGCCGCCGCTGGCGCCTTTCTTGCCAAGCACACCGATTTTCTGGCCGATCTTGATTCTCGCGCCGAGCTTCACGGCCGGGTCAATCGAATCGAGATGGCTGTAGCGATAGAACCAGCCGCGGCCGTCGCGCAGATAAATCACGTCCGCGCGCGGTTTCACCAGCGGCGGATATTTGTCCTTCTCCAGAACTTCGTTGGCAACCGACACGACCTGGCCGTCTGTGGCAGCGAACACGTCTTCCATCCGCTCCGCGCCGCCGAAGTCGAGGCCCCAATGATAATAGATCGCCTTCTTCCTGACCTGATCGCCGTCAGCAATCTGGTTGGCCATCAACGTGTGACTGGCAAACCATCGCTCGTTGAGGGGATAGCGGAACGTGCCGGGCGTGATCCACGGATAACCCGCCGGCCAGAGCCGCAGTCGCGCGTCGGCATCGAGGCCCCAGTGATCGCCGCCCTCGTTGTAGCCCTTCGTGATCGGGCAATCTATCTGCACGCCGCCGAACGTGACCGGCAGGTGATACGTCGCGCAATCGAGTGTCAACTGCTGGCCGTTCACCTGCACCGCGACTCGCGCTCCGCGCATGGCGTGCCGCAAACTGTCGCGCTTTTCTTCAACACTGATCAGTTTCACGGTCGCGGGTCTGCCGTCGCAGAGTTTCACGGTGGCTTGCTCGCCCAGCTTCAAGTCCACGGCGGCCGGCACGGAATGAATCGGCTTGCGCGCCATCTTCAGGATCGTGGACACGACACGCTCCTCGACCGTTTCGGCAAACGGCCCGGGCAGCGAACCCCATATCATCGCGCCACCCGCCTCGTAGCCGCCCTCGCACAGCACGCGCCGCGAGGGCAGATAGCCGAACACGTCGTTGCTGTAGCCTGCGACCCAGACCGCCGGGCCGGCCAGCTCGCGTTTCAGCCGGAGCGAGTAATCCACACAGGTTTCACCGGCGATGGCGATCAAGGTCAGGTCTGAACCGAAGCGCACCACCTGCACGGGGCAGGGATACGTCGAGCGGATTTTGCCATCCTCCTTGAGCTGCTTCAGCAAACGCCCGGCGTGGCCGCGGTAAGGTTCCTTGGCTGTCGCGGCGATCTTCTCCAACTCCTCCCTCGGCGGCGCCGGCGCAAAGTCAATCGTCACGTCCGCAAACGCCGTTTGCAGCGGACCGCGCAATGGTTTGGGCGCCGTCTCCAGCGCCGCCCCGACGGCTACCGCCAGCGAGCGTCCGTGGTATTTGGCCAGCTCTTCCGTGCGACGCGGATACGGATTCTGATCAGCGCCGCAACCGATCATGAACATCGCAGTCACACCTGGATTCGCTTCCTCGAAATATTGCTGCGCGTAGCCGGCGTAATCGCCGCGAATCATGTAATCGCCGCAGGTGGTATTGTGGCAGGCGTAGCCGAACAGCACGGCCACAAGCTTGCCTTTCGGGTCGGAGACACGCAGGACCGGCACGTCATGATCCACCGGCCCGTCGGGGTTCGGCGCGTTGGCGTAACCCGTCGGCGTCGGACGGCGGCGGTTCATGGCGAATCCGCACCGCGCGCGCTGGAAATCCAGCGTCGCGGGCGCGAGCTTCTTCAACGCATCGCCGACGAGCGTGACGAGCTGCTGCTGCAACCGTGTCATATACTTCTCCGTCGCGGGTGCGAACCCGGCCTTGACATCGTCGTCCGTCAGTCGCGCCATGCGCAGTTCCGGACCGCAGTGGGTGTGCGAGATGTTCACCAGCAGAGACTCGCGCGGCAGGGCGAACTTCTCCTTCACTTGTTTCTCAAGCCAGTCGCGCAACGGTCGCGGCACGCCGATGAGATCCATCGTCACGATGACCAGCCGTGTCCCGCGCGCGTCCTCGATGGCCAGTGCCTTGGCGAAGAGATCAGCGGCAACACCCTCCGAAGGTTTCTTGCGCGACGCGTAGCCGGCCATCCAGATCGGCCCCTCGGGCGTTATTTTCACCGATGCCACGCCGGCCTTCCACGCTGCCGGCTCCTGCGCTTCCACAGGCCCGGCCACGCCACTCCCGCCAAGCACGGCTGCGCATAACAAGAGGGACAACGACCAGTAAGTGAGGGTTCTTCTTCCAATCATGGCATGACTCCAATGAGTTGAGGATGCGTTCACGATCGCGCCGGAACGGTTGTCACCGGCGACGACCCGCGCATCTTTGCACTTCACCCGCCGCGTGTCACGAACATGGTTGGGTGAGTCACGGCATCCAAAGGCGATCCACCTTCGTTCATTCAGGCGGGCTGCTCCAAATGCCGGATATCTTTTTGAACGCTATGACGAAAAACCCAATGATCCCGCCGATGATCGCGCCGATGATCATGCCCTTCGCGTAACCCGGCAACGCGTCAAAGGAAGGTATCGCGTCCGGTTCGAACCGCAGGCTGTTGACCATGCGTTCAAATAGAGGCTCCAGTCGTGTCCAATCGGTGTCGCGCGCGGAGCAGGTGACAATGAAAGTCTGCCGCCCGTGTGGAACCGAGACCTGCCAGTGCCGGATCAACACGCGGCCATGAGGCCACGTGGCCAGCCAGTGAGCGGACATAACGTTGAGGCCGGCCACCGTGGCGAGGCTGGCTTGGACATCGGACACGGTAATGCCGGTCTTTCGGAATCCATCCGTGATCATGGCGGTATACTTGCTGCACATGTTGGTACTGACGGGGATGGCACCGCCGGTAATCACGATGTTGAGGTTCTCGGCAAACTCCAGGGAAACCGGATTGTAAACCGCCACAGCCATGTGGTTCAGGTTCACCTGCTTGATATTGGGTGCCACGGATTTCAACGCCTTGCCAGCCTTCTGAGTCTGCTCCTTTGTGGCGATGACCCAGTCGGCGGGATACTTGAATGAGAACCCCTGCGGGCTTTTGAATTCCTTCATCTCGTCTTTGGAGGCGGGCGGCTCGACCGCCGGACCGGGCTTCGACTCACTGGCCGATGGTGCGGCGACTTCATTCGCCGCAGGGATCGTTTTCGCATTCAGTTTCGCCAACGCTTCCTCCGCGGCGGCTTTGACGGTCGCGTCACTGTCGGTGAGAAGCGACGTCAAGTGGGTCGCGACCGACTTGTCACCGATGCCACCCAGCGCCTGTGCAACAGCCCGACGGCCGTCTGTGTTGGCGCTGGGAAGACTTTGGACAAGCGGCTCCACGGCGGGCTGGCCGATCCTCACAAGCGCGGCGCCAGCGATCAGCCGAACCGCCGCATGGGAATCGTTGAGGCACTTCACCAGCAAAGCGATGGCTTCCGGGTCTCGCATCCTGCCGAGCGATTGGGCGGCTTTGATTCGGTCGAATGGCTGCTGGCTCTGGAGTTGTTGTGCCACCTCCTTGAGGTCAGCTTGTTGTGCGATGACACCGTTGCACAGCGCCATCGCGAGGACGATGCCGACTCTGATCACCCTGGACGTTCTCATTCGTTTACCTCCGCAAGCAGTTCCTTGAACTGCCAGTGCGAAGCATAACCAAGAATGCGGCTTCTTCAACTTCCGAAGTCAACCACCGCTGTTAACTGGATCATTTCCGAAGGACCATTGTCGTCGCTCGGTTAGGTTCAAACCGCGCGCTCTTGCAGCGCCGGGCAGTGTTGCCTCCTGCCTCAAGTCGTCAGTCTCTCCACCTTGCCGGTCATGAAATCCTTGTTCTTGTCGCCGACCCAGTAGCGGTTGCCAGCGATGCACCAGATGAAATGCAGTTCTTCCTTTTGGCTGAAGACGGGATGGTAGTTCAGCAGCGGGATCGTCACCGCGTCGCCTTCACTCACCGAGCGCACAAAGCTCTTGGTCTCCTCGTCCGCATAGACCTCCATCGTGCCATGGCCTTTGATGAAGATGTAAACCTCCTCCTGGTCGGTGTGATTGTGCGGCGGCCACGAACGCTGGCCGGGCTGGAAGATTGTATAGCCGGCGATGAGCTTGTCCGCCGGCTCGCTTACATCGAACATGAGGAACACGTCCTTGCCCTTGAGATGGCGGATACGGCGCTCGTCGCGCGAGAATTCGCTCCACCTGGCATGAAACGCCGAATGCGCCTTCTCCGCTGTCGCGCGGCAAACGACCACGCGGCTCTCCCCGCTGGCCTGGCCGATTTGATAAGCCGCGCCGCGTGGCACGTAGAGCACATCGTAGTGGCGCAGCGGATAACTCGCGCCGCAGAGCGTTACCGTGGCCTCGCCCTGCCAGCAGAACAACAACGCCTCCTCGCCCGGATGCGCGAACGGGCTGGACGTGACCGGTCCGCTCAACTCATAGACGCCGTAGGTCAGGAACTGAAGGTTGGAATTCTGCGGGTTGGATTTCTCGACGTAGCGAAACGCGCCGGCATCAGCCGGGACAAAGGTGGCTGGCTTGGGTTGGCTCATGGCTCTCTTCATTTGCGAAAAGCGGGTCACCACGCACGCGCGCGTTTGAACGCGTGATACGCTCGAAACGCTTCCGCCGCCGCCACGCCGGCCTGCATGCCGCGGGCGCGCGCTTGCAGGAGCATCAAGTCGAGCAACGGCGAGAAGCTGCTGTCGCCGCTGCGCGCCATCTGGCTGCGGTGGCATGCCAGCATCTTCTCTTTCAGCGGTGTGAACCCCGAGACATCCACGTAGAAGTCCGGGTCAAAACCGATCATGTTCATTGTGTC
>JBAZIR010000018.1:0-29737 GCA_041651735.1 Verrucomicrobiia bacterium
CGACTAATCCGCGCCATCCGATGTTCATGACGCGCCACGACAACTGGGGCCAGCCGTTCGGGGCGACGGTGTGGTGGTGGAATCTCGACGGCAGCAACCGACGCTCCGGCATGATGGTGCTCGAATCGGCCCACATGGCATGGCAGGGCAACGGCGAACATTTCCTCATCGGAGACGGACTCGCGCGCGGGCGACGTTGGAATGAGCCGGCGCCGAGCAACGTCCACGTGCTCGCGGCGGGCAACGTCGGCAACCTCAGCGCCTGCGGCCATAGCGGGCGGTTCGCAGTCGGCGACTCGCACATGTTCGATCTGCGCAGCGGCGACACGTGGCAATACAAATACTTCCTCTCGCCGCCTCTGAAGCCGGCCAAGCAGCCTTACCCCGGCTTCGACGGCGAGGCCAAGGGCAGTCCCGACGGCACGAAGGTCGCCTTCACCGTGCGCTACGACATGGAGAAGGGCCTCGTCACCGAGTTGACTGATGTCCTGCGGGCCGGCGACCGGGTATTGCGCGTCAAGTCCACCGAAGCCTTCCCGCCCTCCGGCGCGGTCGTCGCGTGGTGCGAGGTCATCGCTTACGAACGCAAGACAGCGACGACGTTCGAGGGCCTCACGCGGGGACTGCACGACACGTTGGTCAACGACGGCCTGGGTCGTGGACGGGCTGTGACCGATCTGCGGCATCATCTCCTGACCGATGCCGAGTGGAAGAACGTCAAGGCGGTTGACCTCGGTCTGCGGCAGGATGTCAAGGACACCAACTCGCCGTTGTTCCGCCAACGTGGCCGCGACGTTTACGTGATGGCTGTCCGCCGCCCCGATCGGCCGTGGCTGCTGCCGTTGCGCGGCGCGGTGCAACTCATCCCCG
Source organism: Verrucomicrobiia bacterium (assembly GCA_041651735.1). GTDB lineage: Bacteria > Verrucomicrobiota > Verrucomicrobiia > CAIQCK01 > CAIQCK01 > CAIQCK01. Next base: position 871 of record JBAZIR010000018.1, read on the forward strand.
GCGAATCACACTACGAAACCTCTGGCTACCATCTCGCCCACAACGGCCGGCGGTTTACCACGCGCCCCGTCCGCGCCGGCGAAACGCTCCGCCTCACTCCGGGCCAATACAGCGCCGTCGCCGTCGAATGGTCCGGCCTCGAAAGCGAACCCAGCGCCGCGCTGAACCTGACGACGCCCGGCGTGTTGCAAGTGCTCGCCGATGCACCGAAAGATTTCTCATGGACGCGCGACCGCTGGCTGGTCAACAAAACCGAGACGCCCACCGCCGCCGTCGCGATGGCCGCCGAAGCCGTCCGCGAGATCGTCCATCTCTACGACGGCGTCATCGCCCGCGAGTGGTATCGCAAAGGAGTCCTCACGCAGCATCACGACCTCAATCACGAAGGCAAAGCCATCCGCCGCCTCACCTACGAAGCGGGTAAGCTTGCGACCCGCGACTACTACAACCGCGACGGCGAGCACGTCACCCGCGAGCTTTTCGCTCCCGATGGCTTCATCATCGAGAGGATCATGATGGCAAAGTATGGCAACACGCTCGGCGAGGCCGACCACTGGTGGTTCGAGAAGGGCACGCCCGTCCGCCGCGTCGCCGGCCGTGTCGAGACTGTCAAGGAGGGCGAGAAGTGGACTCGGAAGTGAACGCCAACGAAGGAATGTCATGAAAAGATCATCATGGCTTGTCGTGCCGGCCTTGCCAATGGCGGTTGCCTGTCACGGCCAAGCGCCTCCGCAGCCACCCAAACCGATGGAGGTGAAAAGCGACTTTGACCCGGCCACCGACTGGCAGCGGAGCAAGCCCAACGCGACCGTTTGGCCGTTCGGCGATGAAGTTGCCAAGAATCTGGAACCGATCCTAACAAAGCTGACCACGAACCAGAGCTTGAAAGTCAGTCGGTGAGGAGTTCTGCGAGTTCGACAAGACCGAAACGCTTCGCGCCTTGAATGGCTTCCTGTTCCCGTCCTGTCAACACAACCGAAGCCAGCGGCGCAACTGGCGTTCCCCATCTGGAAGCATCTGCCATTCCTGCAAGTATTCGGTCGTAAAGCGGCACGCCTGCACGAACCAGCAACCAGATAAGGTCAAACTGGGGAGAGTGCTTTTCTTCCCGGTAGAGAGCGGCGAGGAGTGCATCAACAGTCGCTTGGTGCGAGTCAGGGTTGTCAATGAGTGTTTGCAGGCGATGGACGGTATCGGAACCACCTTCCCGCCACCACATGCGGCCAGTAATCAATCCTCGTGGCACACATGGATTTGCCGCCTCGCCCTTATCCATCAAGTATTCGGCTGCAGCACGCGCTGCCTGTTCGTCCTTTCCCCACGCTGCCATGACGAGCGATGTTCTGACGGCTTGCACCATCGAGGGCATAGACCTGAGTTTATCCATGATCTCGACGGCCTGATCATGCGTCGCCTCCCTGCCCAAGCCGTGTTTTGCCACCGCTACCGCTAATGACAAATGCTCGAAGTCTCCAAGTCTCACAAGGGAACGGGCAGCTTCGAATGCGACTTCGGCGGTTTTGTTGTCCAACAGCCCAACCAGTGCCCGGCGTGCGAGGGCCGTAGTTTCGGGGGTCTTCAGGAACGCTTCCACGAACCCGTTGGCAACGGGTTCGCGTTCAATTTCCCGCATTACAACCCTCAACACTTTCTGGAGTCTTGTGGTCGGTCCAACGTCTTTGTCTGCATCGGGCTTATGAACCCACCAATCTCCATCCGGTGGAAGCTGACCCGTTTCGATGAGCACGCGAACCGCTCCCCACGAAACCGCCCTGTCTTGGCTTGACTCTTCATCCGACGCACCGAGAACCGTCCACAGTTTTTCGCTCATTTTCTTCGCGAAGTCGGAGTCTTCGTCGAACGCTGGCTTTAGAACCTCGACCGCATCAGAGTGGTTCTCACGCTCGATCAATCCGCCAAAGATAACAGCGTCCGGGAGATACTCAGCTTCGGTTTTCTTCTCCACAAGCAAGCAACGCGCGATTCCCCATGCTAACGCTGCATTTTGCCAACCGCCACGATAGCTTCGGCTCAAGCCGTCTGCCGCCGCTTCATCCATGGCTTGCTGAGTCGTTCGAGCAGTGAACGGATTAGTCATAAGCTCGCGGAGCCAAATTCGAGCTTGGTCGCGGCGCGATTCTTTTATAAGTCCCGCACGGATAATGGCGGCTGGAAGCTCGGCATCGGTTCGCTCAGAGTGTTGACATAAACAGGAGGCTGCTCCCCACGCGACATCTTTGTCATCGGATGCCAAACCCTCCGAAAGTGCTTTCCTCACGCTCGTCGCACACTTTGGGGTCTTGAGCATATTCACCAACTGCTGCATGACTCGTGCGTGATCTCCCTCTTTCGAAAGACCGCCAAGGACAAGACCACGACTCAGATTCGGGATGTCGAAACAACCTGCGTCAGCAGAAGCCATAGCCATTACCGACGCCACTGCGACATCAATGTGTTCGCTGGCAAAGAACTCCCCAATCTGCTCAGACACTTGCTTTCGAAGCTCCGTATTGAGCATCTTCAAAAGGTGGCTAGCGACCACCTCCGTTTGTGCTGAGTCAAGGAGCGAAGCAGGAATAATTGCCGCAAGCAATCGCTCGTCGTGTGTCTCTCCCACCTCCAAGAGGGTAATCGCGCAGGCAGTGGACACCGCGTTGTTTTCCTTTTGAACGTCTTCACGGGAGCGAGAATCGGATTCCTTCTTTCTCAGGTCGGCGGCGACAGTATCGGTTCTGCCGCGCAATCCCTCGATCAGCAATGCCCTCGTCGCATGCCTTGTGAGGGAATGCGATCTCAAATCCTTTAAGTAGTTGGATGCGGCCGGGCGCCACCCCTTGGAACTGAGGCCATCATTGACGAACGCTTGAATCACACCGGGCGTTTGGCCCAGCCCAGCTTCCAAAAGCATCGTTGCTGCAAAGCACGTTTCGCTGCGCTCTGGATTCCACAGCTTCTCGACAAGGACAGCCAATGTCTTGTCGCGGGTTGTTTGATTGCTCAACAAGCGTTGGATGATGGAAGAACACGCGTTCCAGTTTTCGCCATCTTCTGCATCGTCACGTTTCCAGTTGCAACGCTTTCCGGCCAGTTCGATTGAATCACGAATCTGGACTTCTTTGACCAGTTCCTGCTCCGTTGCCGTCAGGGGCGCTTGCGTCTCCTGCAACAGTCTCGAACATTCCAAGCGAACGTCGGCGTCGCGATCAGATAGTCCGTTCTTCAGAACGGAGACCACCGCTACGCGAGCATCTGGATGCTTCAGATGCTCACGAATTCGCTGGGAGCATTCAACACGTCTGCTGTCATTCGAGAAACCATGGCGAATCAGAACTTCGGCAAACTCTGGTCCAAGAGGCAAGCCGACGGAACGCATGAACTCAACGATTCGCCAAGCTTGCCAGGAATCCGCAAAACCACGCTCGGAGGATCGGAAGGGTTCAACGAGCACCCGACATGCTTCCGTATTGTCCCGCTCGGATGAAAAGAGCGGTCGGAGTATTCGCTCGGCACGCTCTCCTGTTGCGCCTCCGAAATGGTCGTCTCTTCCGACTAGGTCCACCAACTGTAGAAGGTTGCTTTCTGGCGACTCAATTCCTTCCTCAGTCAGAATCAACCGCGCTAGATTGCCAACATTGACGTCGTAATGGTCCCGATTCTGCGCCTTTCTAAGACGCTTTAACACCCATTCCAGTTGCGGCGAAGGACGACCTTTCGGACGTCCGGCAAGAATCGCAAGAGGAACCTCATCTCCCATTGGATGTCGGTGGCCCTCGTCTCCGGACGCCAGGAACTCCAACAACATCCGGTCGGAGTTCTTTGAATGACCAAGCAAGCACCACATCAGTCGGGAAACCAAACGCGGACGATGGAAGAAACGCCCCTTGCCTGAACACTCGTGGAACACTCGACGTGCAAGGGCTTCTGTCACTTCTGCTTCAAGGCGCACACTCGGTGCTTCCAAAAGGCACGCCGCAGCCAAGGACGGATGCGTTTCACCGATTCTGGAGATAAGACGGAGCGTCTTCTCATTTGCTTCCGGTCCGACATTCGCGGCGAGAATTGCGACCGCAAAACGAAGAACTTCAGTGTGCTTTTCATCGCACGTGCAGTTCGCGATGTCGTCGCCACCAGCGTTTGCCCTTGTGAGCAATGTTCTTGCAGCCAAGTATTCTTGGAAACTAAGGTGAGTAAACGCGAACACCTCAGGACTAAGTTCTTGAAGCAAGCCCGATCTCTCCGCAAGCAACTTAAGCAAGAGTTCAGCCCGCGCTCTTGCGTGGGCAGACGACGTAACAGCGGCGATACCCTCGGAGAGAACCTCAAGAGCGACCTTCTTGGGGAACTCGCTGCCGCCCTCGCTGAACTGGATTTGATAAGCCAAGCGTTCGACCACCAGCCGAATCTCAAGTTCACTGAGACTGAGTGTGCTTGCCCAATCCTTCGGAATTGTGTCGTCGCCCAGATCACGACCGGAGGCGGACCTGTCCCAGTGTCCGAGCATCGCCAGCGTAGCGTGGTCGTAAAGCTTCGCGCGTTCTACCGGCAGACCGTTCTTGTTGAAGTGGATTAGCGCGAGAATTGACAGCAGAAGGGGATTCTCCGCCACATCTTTCAGCTTTTCGGCTGTCCGCGCCAAATCTTCTGCGCGTGCCGCAGCATCATGGTCGCTAATTCCCTGGCCGCCCAGATTCGTCTTGATTGCTCGATACCATTGGACGGCAAAGGTCCGTCTGGCCTGACGGCCCAACGGAAGAGGCTCGAAGAGCTCAAGCCCCAGCAAGGAGTGACCCTGAGAAAATGCGTATGGCCTTGATGATAAGATGACACGAGGCTGTTTGTATTCCTCCAGTAGATTCGCCACTGAATCGAAAAGCCGTTGTCGCATCAATTCATCCGGCACCTCGTCGAGACCGTCAAACAGGAAGACCGCCTTTTCAGAGGCCAGCACTTCCGAGGCGACTCGGAAAGCCTCTATTCTGGTCGGAAACTTGTCCCCGAAATCCCTTACAAATGTGGCAGCAACAAAGTTGGCAACCAGTCCAAGCTTGCCCTCCATCCCATCGAGTCCGTTTGCCTGAACCCACCGGGCGAAGTCCCTGAACCTCACGTAAAGCGGAATGAGAGGCTCTGCCGGCAAGCCAAACCTCTGCCGAATTTCGCGCCCTTCACGCCCTGACATGGCAGCAACGACGGCACACCACTTCAATGTCGTGGTCTTTCCTGCACCGGGTCCGCCCACCAGAACAATCCTGCGTTTGTGCGCCAAAACCTCAGCCATTTCCAGCACTCCGCTATCGCGTCTGGGTTTTTCCTCATCGGTCTCGGTCTCGTTCTGCGTCTCGTCTTCCAGAATCGAGTTTTCCAAGGACCGACGCCGAGTTTCTGAGGTTCCAAGCTTCGGGTGAAGCTCTTGCTCTGCAACGATTGGGGCAAGTCTGAGTGGCACGAACAACGCGGGTAGGTCTGCGTGGACGACATGCTCAGTCTCCAACCCATAGACGCGCAGAGTTCGGAATGCCCTGACTACCTTGTCACGATATTTTGCCCAAAACGAATCCTCAACGCTTCGAGATGGAGGAATCAGGGCCGCAACCATCAGCGTTTCTCTCGGCACTCCATCATCGAGCAAACCACGAACTAGTGTCTCTCGCGTGTAGGAAGATCGAGCCTTCGGTCCTGCGTGTTTGCTTCGTGCTACGAGCCTGACCAAGTGTGTGGCCACATCCTTTGCGTTTGCTCCAAACACTGCCAGCGAACGAACAAGCCAATTCTCCAGTTCATCTGCCGCTGGCAGAGCCTCAACCTGCAATGACTTCAGAAAGTGGAAAAAGTCTGCATCATCGGCCGAACGGCCAAGCCCCTCTGCGATCGTCTCGATGTCCTTGATCGTTTCGACTGTTGCCTCGCAACTGCTCAGTTCGGCCGTTGTTCGGGACCTTAATGCAACGTCCATCACCACCTTCAGACGGCGGCAATCTCCCGCAGTCGCCAACCGCAAAACAACCTTTTGACGATCCGCTTGCGACCGGGAAAACCACTCTCGCCAAAACTGTTCGGCAACTCCGCTCTGAACGAATTCTTTGGCGGACCAATCTTTCCCGTGACTGGCTTGCTTTATCTGAACAAAAACCCATGTCTCGCTTTCGCAGTGGATGACGGCATCATCAACATAAACCGCTTCGGCAACTCCGCGCTTCCTCGCTTCTATCGCCTTCTTTTCCCAAAGCACCTCGATCGGTCGGTCACGATCTCCAACCAGGAGTTTTCCGAGTTGGAGGGCCACATAGATGTCTTGAAAGTCGTAGCCGGCTCCGCCAGCACGTCCGCCTGCGCGGCCTCGTGGCGAGCTTCTTGTGGCTTTGCACTTTCTCGTGTGTGACATAAATCATCTGACCGATACGCAGTTTCAATAACCAAGCCAGCGATTGATTTCGGCCGCAGTGTCGCGCCAGCGGAAAACGGCGGCAAGGATTTTCTTGTGGCGCGGACGGGGCGCGGTGGCACGCTGCGGCGTGTTATGAAAAAGTTCTTCATCTTCGCGGCGCTGGCCGCGTTTTATGCCGTAGCAGCCGATTGTTCCACAGAGAAGCAAGCGAACCCGACTGGCAGCGGAGCAAGCCCAACGCGACCGTTTACCTGCCGAAGGAGGGCGAGCATCACGACGGCGACAACGAGATGTTCATCGTGTTCAAGGCGCCCAAGAGCGAAGAGTTGCTCGGCATGTGGACGCAGAGCAGCGTCGAGAGCCGCGGCGACCACCGCATCATGCTGGCCCGCGCCAGTGACGGCCATCGTTGGTCGCAGCCGCAACGCATCATCGGCACGACACCGGGGACGAGGGAATCACAGGTGAGTTGGGGTGTCCCCATCGTCGCGCGGACGGGCCGCACACGCATCCGAAGGGCAGGCTGGGCCAGGTCAATGTTGTGGGCTACGAGCGCGGACTTCGAGCAGGTGGAGCTCGCCGCGGAAGCTCGCGCACACAAAGCTGGGCGCTATAACGCTTGATCCGCAATGCGTCCAATAGCGACAGAACCTGCTCGTGAACCCAACACCCCGCCTCTACCTCGGCGACGGTTTCGAGGTGGATTACATCTACAGCCTCTCCGGCTCCGAGTTCCTGGTGGATCCCGGCTCGCTGCGCAGCCGCGTGTTCTGAGCTCGATGGCCGTTCACGTTTTGTAGTCCTCACGCTCCGCGTGATGTATAAGAGGCGGAGCATTTCAAGGAGCATGATAACTACCATGATAATGGCCCCACTATCTAACGCTGCTGCACGTTTCGGGATGGCGGTTGTTTTGTGGCTCCTGCCGCTGGCTGCGTTCGGCGCGGAGCAGAATCCGAATCTTCTGATCAACGGCGATTTCGAAAGCGCACAGGTCGCCGTGTGGGAGAAGCGCACGCCGGATGACAAGGAACGCGCGCTCTCCATCGCCGCTGAAGCGGCGCGCTCCGGAAAACAAGGCGCGCGGATCGTCAACAAGGGAGCTGTGATCAGCCGTTGGCGGCAGGGCGCGAACGGGAAGCTCAAGGTTCCAGTGGGCGCGAGCGTCCGGCTGGCGGGGTGGATTCGGACGGAATTGGGGGACGAAGGCCATGCTGCATTGCGGCTCTATTGCATCGGGGAAAAAGGCAAAATCCTGTCGCAGCCGCAGACGAGGGCCGTGCGCGGCAAGTCCGCATGGAAGCGCGTGTCGCTGAACGCCACCGTGCCGAACGGCTGCGACCATCTCATGGTTTATCTCGAACTGGAAAAGGCCATCGGCACGGCGGACTATGACGACATCGTGCTGAGCGTCGTCCCGGCGGCGAAACCACGGCCCGCGCTGAACGACTTGGTGTTGTGGACCGACGCGCCCGCCGATGATCCAATGGTGGTCAGCCTGCGAACGCTCTATCCGGACCGGCTCGTGATTGTGTCCGCGACGGAAACGCCGCCATGGAGCCAGTGCCATGGCGCAGTCGTCTTTACGCGAGAACCAGCGACGCGTTTTGATTTCAGTGCCATCGAGGCATTCGCGCAGCGCGGCAATCCCGTCGTGCTGGATCTGGCGGTCTATGCAGCGATGCGAGGAGTGCAGCTTCGTAACGCGGACATTCTTGTCCGCGATTTTTCACAGCAGAACAACGGCGCGGACAAGAGTGTCCGCGTTACGTCCACCGCGACCAACGCACCTTCGCTTCGCGTCCTGCGGGAGGATCGCGTCACGAACGGTTTCAAAGCCGGTGATTCAATCCCATGGGGCGACGGCGCGGGCAAGCGTTGGAAGCAACGTGTGCTCGACGGTGTGAGCCGCGACAAGGTGCTGGCCGAGTCCTCGGAAGGCGGCGCGCTGCTCGTCTCCGAGACGTTAGGGAAAGGGCTGCTGCTGGCCACCGATCTGACAGGACTGCCGGAGCCTCTCTGGAACCGGCCCGGCAGTTTCAACAAATACCTGTTCGCGGGAAACGCGTTGGGCGGCACGGTGCGTTACGGGCGCCATTACCCGCAGCGGCTCAAGTATGCGGAGTTCGTCGAGGCGATGCGCGCCCTTGCCGCAGAGCTGCCGGCGTTGCGCTTTCAGGACGAAGGTCCGGCCAACGGCGCCTATCGCATTTGCAGTCTTAACCTCGGCGACCCGAAGAAGCCGACGTTCCTCGTCTATGGCGCCGCGCACGGCAGCGAGTGGGAGCCTGGCTATGGATTGCTCACGCTGGCGAGGCGGCTCGCCTCGCAACCGTCGGCGGCGTTGTTCGACACGAAACGCTACGCGCTCAAGATCATCCCGTTCCTCAACCCGTCCGGTTATGACCTGAACACGCGGCAGTGCGCCGCGCGCGTGGACCTCAACCGCAACGGCAGCGAGTGGTGGGCGTTGTTCAAGGGCCGCGACTCGAACAACGACGGCGTGTGGGGACCGGGCGATTATGATTGGAAGGGCTCCGGACCGTTCTCGGAGCCGGAGGCGCAGACGTATCGCGCAATCTGCGAGCGGACGCCGCTGCGCGCCACGCTCGACTTCCATGGCAACTCGGGCGGGCCGGGCAACAACCGGGTTGTGATCCTGCCGTTGACAGCGCGCGACGACAACGAGGAGCGTGCCGCAGCCGCTGTGCAGGCGTTCAACGAGGCGATGCGCAACCGCTACGTGTTGCAGCAAGCGAACCGTCCCGCCGTCGCGCAATATGACATCGAGATGACGCACTGGGATGCGCAGCGGCCCACGCTGATCGAGACCTCATGCAAAGGCCGCTACGGTTTCCTCTGCGAGGTGCCCGCTGGCTATAATGGCACCTACGGTCTGGTGATGGAGACGGACATTGTGATTGAAACGTGCCTGGCGTTCTTCAAAGCGTATCAGGCTCCGTGAGCCGGCTGGTTGCTTCATTCTGTGGCTGGAAACCAAAGTCCCTGCTATCCTCAAAACCAATGAAACCTGTCGCAGCCGTCTCTCTGGCATTCTTGTTGGGAGTTTCATGCATGGCGGCGGAACCTGTCTTCGACGTCAGGTTCGATCACCTGAAAGGCAGCGGACTTCCCGCCGGCTGGAGTTATTATGGCAGCGGCACACACATGCAGTTGAAGGACGGAAACCTCGTCTTCACCAACGAGGAACCGAAACGTGAGAGCGGCATTGTCAGCCGCATCGAGGTGGAGAAGGGTTTTGACTACGAGTTCACGGTGGAACTCGCGGAAGGCCATCCGGGAGAAAAGGTCGAGGGCGTCTTCCTGTTGCTCACCGCGGCAGACGGTCAGGCGGGCAGGGTCATCGTCAAGACACCGGTGGTGTCCGGTAACCTCGGGCAGTATGTCAGCACTTCGATGCGTTACTCGCCACCGGACACTGGCAAGGTGGCGCTCTATTTGCATTCCCGGCAGGGGTTCACTCCGCGAGCCAAGATCCGCCGCATCCTCTGCCAGCGCAGTGCCGACCAACGCACATGGCTGCCGGCGAACCAACCGCCGTTCACCGTCTGCGGTTTGCCTTTCATGAAGGAAAACAAGGGAGCCTACTACCGCTATCCCGAAGCCAGGGCCAAACACCTCGCAACATGGAGTGCGAGTTGCCAACCCTCCGGCGCGCGAATCCGTTTCAAGACGAATGCCGATAAGATCGAGTTGCTCATCAACCACGGAAAAAGCAGTTTCCCATGGCCCGAGATGAGTGCCCTCTCCATGGCTGGCATTGACATCTATCAAGGGCCTCCGAATCAGATGGTCTTCGCCTGGCGTCCGGACCGCGGCTTGATCAACAAGGACTCCCCCTACATCGGCACATACATTCCGACGGGCGACCCCGGCACGATGCGCGAATACACACTCTACCTGCCGATGTATGCCAGGCTCGCCAGTCTGGACATCGCCCTCTCCCCGGCGTCCGCCAAGGTCGAGCCGCCCACGCCCTACAAACTCGACAAGCCCGTGGTCTGGTATAGCACTTCCTTCGCACAAGGCGCGGGAGCCTCCGGTCCCTCCATGAGCTTCCCCGCACTGACCTGCCGGCTCCTGGGTCTGGACCTTGTCAATTATGGCATCTCGGGCAACCGGGAATGGAAACCGGAGGAAGCAGAGATGCTTTCTGAAATCCCAGCCGCCGTATACGTGATGGGGCCGCTTCTCGGCGACGTCAGCACCATGGAGGAACGCTACCCGAAAATGGTCGGGATACTTCGCAAACGGCATCCTGCCACCCCCATCTTGCTCGTCACACGTCTTCACACGCTCGGCACGGCGAAGCCGCATGATGTCAACGCCATCGTCCGTAAGCTCTATGAGAAACAACTCGCCGACGGTGACAAGAACATTCATTTCCTCGACGCCTTCACCCTGTATTCCGACGGCGCGATTCCATACACGATTGATGGAGTTCATGTGACCGACTTGGGATCAAAGACCATCGCCGACGCCTTTGTCCCAGCGTTAAAGCGGATACTGAAGCTGCCATAACCAGCCCAACAACCGAGAATGCTGAAACTCGTCCCGAGGACTTGAAATGACGACAACAGGTTTGAAAGTGCCACGAACACTGTCAGTGCTGCTGGTGTTTGCGATGGCGTTCTGCGCTTGCGCGGGAGCCAATGACCGCAATCTCGATGAACTCTCGTGCGCGTCGTTGAGGCAGCTCCTGTCGACAGCAGCCACCAATGCTTCGCTCGCCGAGGTTCGCGCGAAGTTCATCACGGAAGCGAAGCATGACGCGGAAAAACCGGCGCTGCGCCGGCCTCGCACGCTTGAGGAACTGCGGAAATGGCGCGTGCACCTGAAATACAAGACGCGTCCGCCTCGCACGCTTGAGGAACTGCGGAAATGGCGCGTGCACCTGAAATACAAGACGCGTCCGCCGCACATGTCGGCGCTTCCTGACAAGGAGTGGGAGGCGTTCTGCTTATCGCAGGGCGACAATATCGCCGGTGCTTTGCTCAAGGTCGAGCTGCCAAGGCTCGCGGCGGCGGCCACTCTGACGGGCGACGCAAAGTTGTTCGAGCGCGTTTGCGCGCAGCTTGCCGAACTGGCAGCGTGGTCGCCACTGGAGCGGCGCGGTTGGTCGTTGAACAATTCGAAGCCCCGCTACAAGGACGACGACGGCGCGTGGCTCGGCACCGGTTGGCTTGTGCGGACGATTGCGGATACGGTGGACTTGCTCCCGCCCGACAAGATTCCGCCGGACCTGCGCGCGGCGTTGGAATCGCGGCTGGCTGACGAGTTGGCCTTGATGGAGAAGGATTGGGCGACGAAGCGGCCGTGGTATGTCCGCAGCCAGGCCGCGCACAGCAACCAGTGGATTCTGCCGAACGAAGCCCTCGTCCGCGCCTGTCTGTTCCTCGGCGTGGACCGGCATCGCGAAACCTACGAAGGCGGGATTTCGCGCCTGCTTCGCTCCATGGAAGCGCAAGGCGCCGATGGCGAATTCGTCGAGGGCCTGCGTTATTCCGGCTTGTCGCTGGAGAGCCTTTACTCGATCGCGCGCGCGACGGCGCGGACGGGCGACAACCGGCTGCTCACGCATCCCTTTCTGCAAAAGTTCCCCACCTGGCTCGTTCATCATTTCCAGCCCGGTGGATTCCTGATCAACACGTTTGATGCGCCGGGCAGCTCGCGGGGAAACCTCACGCGCGACAGGGACTTGTTTGCAACCGTGGCGTTGGTGACCGGCAATCCGTACGCGCTGTGGGGCCTGCGCACGCGCGCGGGTTTTGGCGACACGCTCGACGCGATTCTCGCGGCAAACATCCCGGCCTCGCGGGCAAGCGCGCCGCCGCTTTTCGCAAACTACGCGAAGGCGACGCGGTTGAACTGGCGCAGCAGTTGGGACGACGACAAGGCGACAGGTCTCTGGCTGCGCGGCGGTCACGCAACGGACTTCCACGACCACATGGACCGCGGACACGTCAATTTCATCATCGGCCGGCGCGCGTTGTTGATCGAAGCTGGCACGCTCAATTATGCAGTGCCGAACAACGCAACGCACCTGCGCAGCGTCGCGGGCCATAACGTGTTGCAGGTCGGGGACACCGCCCCGGACAAGCTCACGCCCGCCGCGCTGAAGCACGCGGGCCAAATCCTCACGCGAGAACGTCGCAGCGCGCCCATCACGGTCGAGCGGATGGATGATGCAAGCGGCGTGGCTTCCGTGGACGTTTCCGGCTGCTATGAATCAGTCGCCAAGTGGAAGCGGCGTGTGGAATGGAACCAAAGCTCCGCGACCATCGTGGACGAAGTTGAGTTGAAACAGCCCGACATCGTGCAGTTCCGCTGGCACCTCGGCGTTCCAGCCGGCGCGCCCACCCGCACCAGCGCAGGCCAGATCACAGCGGGCGACGTTTCTATTACCTACAACGCGGACGCAACCGTCGCGGCCCGCATCGAGTCCATGCCCGATGCGACGCTCGCGTCCAAAGAGATCACGCAGCACGCGTGCGTCGTGCTGCGCACCGACTCACCGGTGCAGCGCCTGAAACTGAAAACACAAATAAAGCTCACGGCTGCGGCATCTGAATAACAGGACTTCGCTTCACACGACGGGACACCGATCACATGCCACGTCTGAACATCCTCTCACCGTTCAAGGCCCTGGGGCCGGGCCTGGTCGTTGCGGCGGCGGGCATCGGCGCGGGCGATGTGATCACGGCGACGGTCACGGGCGCGGCGTTCGGCACGCGCCTTGCGTGGGCGCTGCTGGCCTGCGTCGCCCTGAAGTTCGTCCTCAATGAGGGCGTGGCCCGCTGGCAACTCGCCACCGGCAGCACGATCATCGAGGCCTGCGCTCAACGGCTGCCGAAATGGGTCAACGGTTACTTCTTTCTCTACCTGCTGCTGTGGACGTTCTTCGTCGGCGGCTCGCTCACGAACGCGTGCGGTCTCGCCGGGCACACGCTGTTTCCGCAATGGCCCGTGTGGGTGTGGGGCATCGTGCACTCCGTGGCGGCGGCGGCGCTCGTGCTCGTGGGCCGGTTCGCGTTCTTCGAGCGAATCATGAAGACGCTCGTCGGCGTGATGGTGCTGACGGTGCTGGTCTGCGCGGTGCTGGTGAAGCCGAATGTCGCGGAGCTGTTGCGGCATATCGCGTGGCCGGCGCTGCCGCCGGACTCGGGCAAATCGGTGCTCGGCATTTTCGGCGGAATCGGCGGCAGCATGACGATGTTGTGCTATGGCTATTGGATTCGCGAGAACGCGTGGAGTGGCGCCGGCTGCCAGCGCGCGGTGCGCGCGGACTTGCTGCTGGCGTATGTGGTGACGCTGGTTTTCGCGCTCGCGCTCACCACGGTTGCCGCCGGCTGCAATGCGAGGATCACGCAGGGCAGCGGCATGGCGCTGGAGGTCGCATCGCGGTTGGACGCGCTGTTGGGGCCGGTGGGACGCTGGTCGTTTCTCATCGGCTTCTGGTGCGCGGTCTTCAGCGCGATGCTTGCGGTGTGGCAGGGCGTGCCGTATTTCTTCGCTGACTTCATGGCGCAACGCTCACGCGCTGCGACTGCGGGCAATGCGGATCTGAAAACCACGCGGGCCTACCGCGGTTACCTGCTTTTTCTCGCCGGCCCGCCGCTCGTGTTGCTGTTTGCGGAGAAGCCCGTGGCGATGGTGATACTCTTCACAGTCATCGGGGCCTTCTTCATGCCTTTCCTGGCCGCGTTGTTGCTTTACCTCAACAATCGTCGCGACTGGATCGGCTCGCTGCGCAACGACGTAACACGGAATGTCGCGCTGCTGGTTGCGCTGGCGCTCTTCGGTTGGATCGCCATCACGGAACTCGTGGATGTGCTTTCCAAATGAACTCCCGCCTCATCATGCGCAGCGTGGGGACATCGCGCTTGTGCGCCCGCAGCGGCGGCCTACAATGCCAGTGAAGTTCAAACGAGCCACGCAAAGGAGCACGATGACGGCAACAATGGAACCAGCGCAAAGCGCCGCGCGGGGATTCTTCCCGATGAAAACCATCGCCGTGGCGCTGGTCTTGTGCTGCGTTACGGCGCGCGGCGAGAAGGTCGCGTTCCGTGACGAACTGACCGGCTGCGAGATGTGGCGGATGTCCGACTACGGAACGTTTCACGAATACGGCCACGCGGCCAAGCCGTTTTCCTATGACGGCCGGCGTATCGTGTGCCGGGAGTGGCGTGCCGATGGAGGGGTCGTGGTGATTGACCTTGCGGGTGGGAGCGAAACGGTTTTTGGCCGGGAACACCGCGGCTGGAAGGAAAACCCCGCATTCGTGCGAGGCACCAACGCGGTTGTCTATATCGCTGGCCGGCAGGACGCCTCGATTTTCCTCTACGATATCGTCACCGGCAAAGAACGCCGCGTCGTGAAGCTTGATGGCAACGCGCGGATGCCCTGTGCCGGCGTGATCGGGCCTCGTTCGGAATACCTGCTGCTTCGGGGCGACCTCAACGGCGATGGCCTCTCGGATTGGGGCCTCAAGCCGCTTTGGACAGAAGAGCCTGCCCGCGCGCTCTGTGTTTCCTCCAACAGCTGCGTGCATCCGCATACCGTCAGCCCGTCGCCAGACTGCAATCGGTTGACGCTCGGCATGCAGACGTGCCATCCCGACGTGCTACGACGAGTGCGCGGCGGAGAGCGGCTGACGCCGCAGCAGTTGGCCGTCGATTCGCGCTATCAAGCGTGCATTGCCGTCGTGGACTTCAAAACCGGCTCGGCGAAGATCTATCCGGCCAAGAACGCAAAAATCTGGGCACATGAGGCCTGGTCGGGCGACGGCCAATACCTGCACATGGCGGGCTGCTCCTGGCGGGCGGGTGTGGACGCGCCGAGTGTGCCCATCCGCATTGGCGACGGCGAGCCGAGCGACCACTGCGGCACTTGCGGACGCAGCGGGCGATACGTGGTCGGAGATTCCAGCGCCGATGGCATGGAGCGGTTGGAATTGACGGACCTCTGGACCGGCGAGATGCGCACCGTGGCTCACATCAGCGCGCCCACGGAGCCGGCCGGCAAGATTGATCAGGATCATGGCCATCCCGCGGGCAGCCCGGATGGAACCAAGGTCCTGTTCCACTCGTGCTACGACCTTGTGAATCACCGGCTTTACGCGATCCCGACTCAGGATATCCGCGCAGGCGATTTCGTGATCCCGGTGGAAACGACAGAAGGGTTCGCGCCCCGGGGCAAGCTTCTCATCGGCCACGGTTATGCCGGCAAGAGGATGACGATCTCGTATCAGCGCGCAGACGCCACGCACTTCCATGGATGCGATTGGGGGCCGGACGCGACCGCGCGCTTGAATCGTGCGATCAAGAGCGACGTGATTCGCAAAGGCTCGCACCAGATGACCGACGCGCTGGGACGCCTCTTTCCCGACGGCACGTGTCGGCCGCGCAAGGATTACATCGCCGTGGTCAAGCGGCCCGATCCGCCCCGGTCCTTGGTGGTTGCGCTCGTCGGCGAAGGGGTGCGATTGAAATGGAACCCTCCTGCCAGCCACGAGGAAATCGCCGGCTACATCGTGTGGCGCCGGTATGGCGCCGGACCGATGGAACGTCTGACGGCGAATCCGGTCAGCGTGTGTGAGTTCACCGATCGCAATCCTCCCCGGCAGTCCAAACTGGAGTATTCCGTTCAAGCGGTCGAGCACAGCGGCTTGCACGGCGGCCATTCGAGCGTCGCGTGGGTCGAGGGAGGCCGGCCGGGCGTGGATCTGGCGAACTCATACGACGTGAGTGGCTGCACTTACGTGACGCCCGGCGAGGCTCCGAAGTCGGATCGTCGTCGAGTTCATTTCTCAGTTCCCATCGAGGGGCGTTATGCGCTGTGGGCGCGAAGCCGTTCACAACGCGACGCCGAGACACTGCGCGTCCACGTTGACGGCGAGCTGCTGCCCGATGCTCCCATCGAAGGCGTGGACTGGGCTTGGGCCAGGGTCGCGTCGTGCCAGTTGGGCGCGGGCGAGCACACACTCGAACTTGCACGCGAGGAGACTTGCAGCATCAAGGAAGGCAATCTCCTGAACAATCCGGGCTTCGAGGATGGCCTCAAAGGATGGCGCTGCGACGAGACAGTAACGTCTGTTGACGACACTCTGGCGCACTCCGGCCGCCGATGCATCAAGCTCTCGGGAACACTCACCGACAGGAAGTTGTTCCAGGCCATTGACCTGGAGGTGAAGCCCGAATGGTCTTATCGCCTCTCCTTCTGGATGCGCGGCAAGTTCACGCAAAGCGAAGCGAAGCGATACAACGGCCCTCATCCGAACACGCTCGGCCGCTTCGCCATGCTTCTCGATCCCTTGCCGTATCCGCGAGACTGGTTCCGGGACGGGAATCAGTTCGACGAGCAGTGGCAGCAGATGGACATCGTGTTTGACAGTCCGAAGCAGGCGCCGGGAAGCCGTCCGGCCAAACGCATCGTAGCCCAACCGTTCTGGTGCCCCGGCTTTTGGGGGAAGCAAGCGGGCACGGTGTGGATTGACGACGTGTCGGTCACTGAACTCGGCCCTCGTTTGCGTCCGGTGAAGGTGACGAAGCTCCTCGTGACCAACGTCCCCGGATATGTGCCGAAGGGCCTGGACGGGCGTGAGGCTTATCCGATGCCCCGTGCACCGCTCATCCCCGTGACCGGGTTGCATCAAGCAGCACGCGCTGGAGACAGCATTACATTGGCATGGGATGCCGAACGCCTTGGGACGCGTGGCTACAACGTCTATCTCAACGCCGGCGACGATTGCCCGGCAACGAAGTATTTCCAGAAAACGTCGGTGTGGGGCAAGACGACCGTGAAACTGGGCGGTCTCACTCCCGCGACAAGCTACGCGGTGAAGGTTTCCGCGATCAATGAGGACGGGATCGCCGGACCTGCCACCACCATCAAAGCCAAGACGGCGCCATAGACTTCTGCGTTGTCATT
Source organism: Verrucomicrobiia bacterium (assembly GCA_041651735.1). Classification (GTDB taxonomy): domain Bacteria; phylum Verrucomicrobiota; class Verrucomicrobiia; order CAIQCK01; family CAIQCK01; genus CAIQCK01. The sequence continues at coordinate 18,206 of JBAZIR010000018.1, forward strand.
GGGAGAGGACTTCGCGCTTGGCGCAGGCGTGTGTGCTGCTACACTGCCGGTGAAGTTCGATCAGACTATGAACAACGGCACTTCAACGTCTCACCTGCTGCGGCTTAAAATCCAACTCCGCATCCTTCCATGTATGCCCTGATTTACTTCGACACCGAGGACTTCATCTCGCCACCGGATTCGCCTGTCCACACACTGCCCGGCCAACTGGCGGACATTATGCACCGGCATGGCTTGCAGGGCTGTTTTCACATTCACGGCGAGAAGGCGCGCTTCCTGGAACGCCACAAGCTGACGCGCGTCATTGAGTCCCTCAGGAAACACGATGTCAGTCTTCACTACGATCGCGGCTCCGTCCACCCAACCACGGCCGAGGAAGTCTCCGAACTCGACTGGTTTCGCGGCGTCGAGCGGACGTTGTTTCGCGAGACGCCCGGGTTCCAGGCGCTCGATCGCATCTTCGGCAAATGCAGCGCGATCACCCAACATGGCGGGACGTTTGCCGCGCAGATCGTTTATGCGGCCGGCAAGCTCGGCAAACCGTTCTTCTACTCGCCCTTCCGGCTGCCGGGCCGGAACGTGGTCTGGTTCTGCAACAACCTCCTCATCGGCGGCTATCAAGCGCCATTTTATTTCGACACCGCTTACCGCGACACACCGAAGTTCGAAGCCAGCCTCGCGAAGGTCAACGGCTACCTGGATGATCGTGCCAGGACGTTTGACTTCACCGCCATGTTTGGATGCCACCCTGTCATCACAATCATGGAGAAGTTCCCCGACGCGATCAATTTCGCCAACGGCGCGCAGCCGTCACCGGCGGATTGGGTCGCGCCAACGCTGGTCAAAGGCGTGTCCATTCCGCTTGTCCTGGCAAACTTCGAGCGCCTCATCACCACGCTCGTCAACCATCCCAAGGTGAAGTGGACTACCGTGGCCGGCATTCATCAACTCTACAGCCAACGACCCGTGCGCGTGCCCGATGGCGAGATCCTGCGGGGCGCGGAGGAAGTGGTCCGCGATGCCAAGCCTGCATGGACGCAGACACTGAGCGCGGGTGAACTGCTGTTCCTCCTTGCGCGGCGCGCCCTCGCGCAGCGTCAGAGTTACGAAGTGCCGCAAGTCATGGGACCGACCGAAGATATTGGCGGAAACACCGTGACGACTTCGACAACCGTGAATCCAAATGCTGTCGCCGCGCCCATCGTGGAGGCGGTGATGTCCTCAGGGTATCTGCCGCCGTTTTTACAGGTTGGGAACGAGCACGTCTCGCTGGAGTTTGCGCTCCTGCTGCTGGCCTGCCACGCCCTCGGCCGGAAACTGCCGTCCGAAGAGCGGTGGCAACTCTCAATCGAGGCCATGGCGGGCGTGACCCCGGCCATCGAGAACGTCAAGCGCTACAAGAACTGGAGAATTCACGGCCCGCGCTACCGGCAATCCGAAATCCTGAAACATTTCCGTCTCCAGTGCTGGACATTGAAACCAGCGTTCACCGAACGCGACTACGATCGCATCATCGAATTGGGCCGGCACCTCAATCCGATGTTCGACGCAAAGAACCGGCTCTGAGGAGCGGAATGGTTTTGTCGCTGGCGCGATTTTTTGCCGTTCATATGTCTGCCGCCAATATAACAACCCACCTCTCAACCGGAGACGTTCTCATGCGAACTCTATGCCTGTCGTTGATCATCGGACTCATCGTAACGTCGCACTCAGCGGCCAGCCAGCCCGAGTGGCGCGTCGGAACCGCCCGCACTGACATTACGCCCAGCGGGCCGATTTGGATGGGCGGCTATGCCTCGCGCAACCATCCCTCCGAGGGTGTGCTCCAACCCATCTGGGCCAAGGCCCTGCTCTTCGAAGACCCTGCCGGCTCGCGCGCCGCCATTGTCACACTGGACTTGATCGGCATTGATCGCGGCCTGACCGACTCGGTCTGCCAGCGCATCTGCCAGAAGACGGGCATCCCGCGCGAGCGGATCGTGCTCAACTGTTCGCACACGCACAGCGGCCCGGTCGTCGCAGGCGTGACGCCCCTCGTTTACGATCTCGACGCCGGGCAGCAGAAGACGGTTGACGACTACGCCAAGACCCTCGCAGACAAACTGGTGCTCTTGGTCGAGGCGGCGGTCAAAGACCTCCAGCCGGCCAAACTGGCCTTCGGTGAGGGCCAGGCCACTTTTGGCGCCAACCGTCGCGCGATGCGCGTCAAGGTGCCCGAGGGCGCTCCCAAACCTCCAGCGCCCGTTGACCACACCGTGCCCGTGCTCACCGTCCGCGACGAGAAGGACGCCCTGCGGGCCGTGCTCTTCGGTTACGCCTGTCACAGCACCACTCTGGCCATCTACGAGATCAACGGCGACTATCCCGGTTTTGCGCAAGCAGCCCTCGAGACCAGCCATCCCGGTGTGACAGCGCTCTTCATGGCCGGCTGCGGAGCTGACGTCAACCCCAACCCGCGCAGCGAGGTGGCACTCGCCAAACAGCACGGTCAGTCGCTGGCCGCGGCCGTTGACACGGTGCTGGGCGGCACTCTGCGTCCCTTGCGCGGACCGCTGGCGGTCGGCTTCGAGCGCGTGGACCTGAAGTTCGTCGCCCCGCCAAACAAGGAGCAGCTCGAAAAACTTTTGCAGGACAAGAACAAGTATCAGCAACGACTCGCCAAACATCTCCTAGGTGAACTGGCTGCCGGCCGTGCGCTGCCGACATCTTATCCCTGCCCCGTGCAGGTCCTACGCTTTGGCAATGACCTGGTGATGGTCGCCCTGGCCGGCGAGGTGTGCGTGGACTACGCGTTGCGGCTCCGCCGGGAGTTTGCCGGCCGGCCGATCATGATCGCCAGCTTCTGCAATGAGATCTTCTCCTATATCCCGACCGAGCGGGTGCTCTCCGAAGGCGGCTACGAAGGTGGCGCGGCCATGGTTTACTTCGGCATTCACGGCCCGTTCCAGCCCGGACTGGAGCAGCAGATCATCGACACCGTCAAGCGATTGGCAAAGTGAAAGTTGGCGCGGGGACTTCGCCCTTGTGCGCGGGCGGCGGTGCCCTACAATGCCGCCGCAGTCTCAAGGAGCCCTGACAGCAAGGATGAATCTCTGAATATGAAACGAATGAGTGTCGTGCTGGCATCGTGGTTGGCCTGCGTTGCATGTGCGTGGCCGCAAACAACCAGGAACATCGCAGCGCAGGTGGCTCGCACCAACGCGCCGCCCGCGACCGTGGTCGCGCCGGAACAAGGCCGGCACAACAACCTGGGATCTCCCGCCACGATTGCGATTTCTGTTTCGCCCACCGTGCCGTCGAGCATGTACCTGGTCGAGGTGATCCAACGCGCCGGATTCTTCTACGATCAACTGCCGCCCGGCGAAACGAGCCACGCGCGCGTGTTTGTACTCGCCGGTGAGCACAAACTCAGCAACGACCAGCGCGCCAAACTGACAGCGTTCGTGGAGAATGGCGGCGCCTTGGTGTCGCTGGGCGGCCTGCACGGAATGCAAAAACTGTTTGGTGTGGAATCGGTGTCGTCGTCGAGCACGAACAAGGGCTGGGGTGCCAGCAGCGTGCAACAACTCGGCGAAGGTTATCTCAACGTGCGGCGGACGCAGCACCCGGTATTTGTCGGTCTGCAAAGCTCGCTGCATTTCTTCGGCGGGGTGGCGGTGCGTCCAACGGAAGCCAAGGCCGTTGGGAGCGTGCTGGATCGCCACGGCCGGGCAAAGAAGCTGCCGGTCCTGTTGGAGCGGCGGGTTGGACGCGGCATTGCGCTGCTGATTGCGCCCGACCTGCTCAACAGCATCGTTCACATCCAGCAAGGCAACGCCGTGCTGCGGGATGGCACGCCGGCGTTTGACGGGACCATGCCGCTCAACGATGGCACTCTCAAAACCGACGACGGCCAGGTGCTCGACTACGATTTTGATCGCCTGCCGTTGGCCAAGGGCGAGGCGCCGACTTACCTGTTTCCGGTGGCAGATGACCTGCGACTGATCATCTTGCGCGCAATTCAATACGCCGCGCGAACCGTCGGGCAGCCGCTGCTGCAAATCGCCCCGTGGCCGCGCGAATTGCCCGCCGTCGGATGCATCAGTCACGACAGCGACGGCAACAAGGAGAAGCAAGGCTGGGCAATGCTGGAGCAAGTGAAGCAAGCCGGCATTCACACCACGTGGTGCACGATGTTCCCGTGCGAGTACCCGCGCTCCCTCTATGACGCGGCGCGCGCCGCAGGTTGTGAGATCGCGCTGCATTATGACGCGATGAAGAAGGACGAGGATCACCAATGGGGTTTCGACAAGTTCGCCAAACAGGTCGAAGGGCTGGCCATGAACAGCGGCGTCAAGGACATCACCTCGAACAAGAACCATTATCTGCGATGGGAAGGACGGCTGGACTTCTTTCGCTGGTGCGAAAAGACCGGCTTGAAGGCCGACGGCTCAATGGGTCCGAGCAAGCGGGGTGGGTGCGGTTTCCCACGCGGCACCTGCCAGCCATGGCGGCCATTGGACGACGAAGCCGCGCCCCCACGGTTCCTGGACGTATACGAAATCCCGCTGATTACGCAGGACCTGAACATCCACCTGCCGGCAAGGCTTGCGCCCAAGCTGCTCGACCAAGCCATTGCGCACGCAGGGCTGGCGCACTTCCTGTTTCATCAGGCGCACATCTCCGAGCCTGGCATGTCCGACGCGATGCAGACACTGGTGAAGGAAGGCCGCAAACGCGGCATGGAATGGTGGACGCACGCCGAGGTCTGCCATTGGGAAACAGCGCGCCGCAGTGTGCGGCTGGTCGAGGCGACCGCAGTCGGCAAGAAGCTGCGCGTGAAGTTGGTGGCCGAACGGCCGCTGAAGGACGTGACGTTGATCGTGCATGAGCCGGACGGCAAACAGCGCCGGCTGACGCGCGACCTGCCGGAGAAGGAAGCCGTGGAAATAGTCCCGTAGCGCGACGATCGCCGGGCCATCCCGCGGACTCTTCGCGCAGAAGAAGAACCCACCACCCGCAAGATCGGCGCGGAGGTTTTGTGTTTGCACAGGAAACGAAGCGCACTACGATGCGACCTCATCATGACGCCTCTCACCCGCCGCCAGATGCTTCGAGTTGCCGGAATGCTGACCGCTGGATGTTTTTGGCGCACGACGACGGGGACCGCCGCAGAGTCAAAACCAGTTGACGTGGGTTCCCGGCTGGAACTGTTCGTTGACCGTCGTCTGATTGACCAGATGGATGGGCTGGAATTGCGTTTGCAGCAGCCGCAACGAATGCCGTTGGCCGCGTCGCCGATCAAAGGCTCGTATCTGACCATCATCAAGGATGGAGATATTTTCCGCGCGTATTATCGCGGCGATGATCCCAGTTATAAGGTTGATCGCTATAGCGGGCATCCTGGCGAAATCACCTGCTACGCGGAGAGCCACGATGGCCACGAATGGACGTTCCCACGCTTGGGGCTTTTCGAAGTCAACGGCACGCGCAACAACAACGTCATTCTGGCCGGCCTGCCGCCGTTCAGCCACAATTTCTCGCCGTTCTTGGATACATGTCCGGGCGCGAACCCGCAGGCGCGTTTCAAGGCGCTGGCTGGCCATCCGGGGCGCAACCACAAAGTCAGTGCGGGAGGCTTGCACGCCTTCATCTCTGCGGATGGAATCCATTGGAAAAAGACCGGTACGGAACCGACGATTCCTTATGACAAGTCATGGCATCACGCCTTTGACTCGCAGAACGTATCGTTCTGGTCTGAAGCAGAACAGTGCTATGTCTGTTACTTTCGGACCTATGAAACCCCGCAAGGACGCCTGCGCACCATATCCCGGACGACCTCGCAGGACTTTAAATACTGGACCGCCCCGGTCGCCACGAATCCCAATCTGCCTGGCGAACATCTCTACACCAGCCAGACCCATCCGTATTTTCGCGCGCCGCACCTGTATATTGCCCTGCCGACCCGCTATGCCGCTGGGCGCGTCGGCACAAAAACAACGCACGCCATGCTTGGCTCTACCGACATCCTGTTCATGACTTGGCGGGCGGGCGCGACGGCGTTCGATCGCCTGTTCACCGAGGCCTTTATCCGGCCGGGACTCGATCCCGAACGATGGGGAAGCCGGGCGAACTACGCGGGTCTCAATGTCGTGCCGACCGGCCCTGCGGAGATGTCAATCTATCACAGCACGAGTGGCTATCGTTACGCGCTGCGCACGGATGGATTCATATCCGTTCACGCCGGAGCCCTGCAGGGCGAACTTCGAACTCGCCCGCTGACATTTGCCGGCGGCGAATTGATTCTGAACTGCAGCACTTCCGTGGCTGGCAGCCTGCGCGTTGAAATCCAAGACGCAAACGGAACGCCGTGTTCCAACTTCCACCTGGCGGATAGCCAGGAAATCGTCGGCGACAAGATAGAACATGCGGTGCAATGGAGAGGCAACCCGGACCTCGCCGCTCTGGCCGGCAAGCCGGTGCGCTTGCGTTTCGTAATGAAAGAAACCGACCTCTATTCGTTCCGCTTCCGCCCCAAGAAGTGACGTGCCGGCTGCCGACCGCCAGGAAAACCGTTTCCCGTCCGGCCGGCTCGCTGCGTAACGACGCTGAAAACGACGCCGCACTCGTGATCGCGGCGGCACTCTCTGGCGGAATCCCCATCACAAAACTCATGGATGTGTTTTGCAAATGAGCGCTTGTACGTCTGCGACAGCGACCTACAATGCCGACGCAGTTCAAAGGAGCCATGCAAACGAATACGATGGAGGTGACGGCAAAGCGTAAGCATTGCCGAAAACAAATGGGACAGACTCTGGGATGGAGAAGTCTTCTGCTGCTCTTCGGCATCGCGCAAGCGTGGACGATGACGGCCGGCGCCGCTCCCGTCGAGCATCCCCGTCTGCGCGCTGCCTCATTGGAGTTCGCGATATTGCCGGAAGCCAATACGCCGACTTCGAGCCGGACCGGGGCGAAGGTGGCAAAGGTGGCCGGGCCGCTGAAGACCACCGTCACTCTGCTGGAGGACGGCAACCTGCGGTTGTGTCTGGTAACCGCGCATCTCCTCTCACCGGTAGCCGCCAATGTAAGCGCCATGTTCCGCCGCGCGATTGCCGACGACCTGAAGCTGCCCGTCTCGAACGTGCTTCTGTTCGTCTCCCACAACCACTCGGATCTGGTCATGGCGAGCAATCCAGTGGGAGCCTACGCGAGCTATTGCATCCCGCCTTCGGAAGGGTTGCCGGAGGCGAAACTGCTGCCGGTTGGCCGCGAGATGCTCGCCCAACTGCGCAGTCATGCCAAACGCCTGCCCGCGATGCTCCAACCAGTGACGGTGTGGTGGGCCGAGGGGACCGAGGGCCGGATCACCTACAACCGGAAAGGCCGGCGCGCCGATGGCTCTACCTATCTCATGCGCGAAGAAGACCGCGACCTGATGGGCGTGGACTTCAACGGTGACATAGACCGGCAGGCGCCGATCGTCGTGCTCAAGAACGAGCAGGGCAAACCGGTCGCCGCACTGGCGCAATTCACCGGACATCCGGTCGCCTCCTATCATCCGGAGAAGCCTGTCGTTTTCGGCGATTGGCCGCAGGTAGCTTGCGACGTGGTGGCCAAACATCTCTCGCCGTCCAACCCCCTGCCGGTCAGCTTCATGCAAGGATGCGCCGGCGACATCAATGGCAAGGGGATGTTCCGGGGCGGTGTCGAACTCGCCGAGAAATACGGACGCATGCTCGGCGAGAGCTACATCAAGGCGCTCGATAAACTCAAACCCTCCCGCCGCGACGGCTTGAACTACGCCGCAGAAAACGCGCGGATACCGCTCGGGCCAATTCCCTCGGAGAACGTCTTGAAGGCAGAGATCGCCGAAATGGAGGACTTCATCCGTCGCGCGGCGGCTGGCGACCAAAACACGCTCACGTGCGTGGGATTGAACTTCCCGACAGAACTCACGCCTGCTTATCGGGGCAAGCTGATTGAGGCCGTCCTGCCGTGGAACCGGTGGGCACTCCAGTTGCATCAGACCGGCAAAGCCGACACAGTGCTCAAATACTTGGAAGTGGAAATGTACGTCCTTCGACTGGGCGACGTCGGGATCGTTGGCATGCCTTTCGAGCCGTTTCTGGGAATCGGGCGGCAGATTCGCAGCCGTTCGCCTCTGCCGCTGGCGATTCCGTGCGGTTACGTCAACGTCTCCCACGGCTACCTGACCGACGGCCCGAACACCGGTGATCGCGAATACATGAGCTCGTACTACCGCTACACGAAGTTCCGGCCGCCGTACAAAAAACCGGCCGGCGATGTCCTGGCCGACAAAGGCATCGAGATCCTCAATCAGTTTGCGAAACATGAAAACGCCAGGTGAATCTTTCTACGAGGTCGGCCGGCATGCGCAAGTGGATGCGGATGTCATTCTGGGCTATCGGTATCCGGGTGACTCGCAGCCGACGCGCATCGGCGACCATGCCATCATCCGTTCCGGGACGGTCATCTACGCCAACACCACCATCGGCCACCGTTTCCAATGCGGGCACCATGTGTTGATCCGCGCCGAGGTCACCATCGGCAACCGTTGTGTGGTTCATCACAAGTGCACGCTCGAAGGACGCATCCGCATCGGCAACGGTGTGAAAATCATGGCGCACGTTTACATCCCCAGCACCACGGTGATCGGCAACAGCGTGTTCATCGGGCCGGGCACGACCTTCCTGAACGACAAATTTCCCATGCGGCGCGCCGCCCCAGTGGAAGGAGCGCGGCTCGAGGACCATGTCTGCATTGGCGGCGGCGTGACCATCTGCCCGGGCGTGACCATCGGGCGCAACTCATTCATCGGCGCCGGCTCGCTCGTGAACAAGGATGTGCCGCCCGACACGCTGGCCTACGGCGTGCCCGCGCGGCACCATCCGCTGCCCAAGGATTTGGCGCAGGGCAACCTGCCCGAATTGCTCCTGCCGCAGACCGACCTCTGGGGCGCACAGCACGACGATTCGTGGAAAGATGAAACTCCGACGAAGCGATGAACGTGATCAGCTTCTTTCAAGACAACTTGTGGGAACGGACCGCTGTCTGTGGACTGATCTTGTTGTTGGCTGGCGCCGCCAGCAAAAGTGCCGTCGCAGACTTCGACGAGTCGGCGGGCGTAACGTTGTTTGCGTTCGATTCGGTGGCGATCCCGTTTTCGCAGAATCTCCGGCTGGAGATGCGGTCGCCGACGCGGCATCCGGCCAATCCGGTGTTACAGCGCGGCAAGCCGGGCACGCCAGACGCCTTCGGGGTGCAATTCTATGGCTCAGTCATTCGCGAGGATGGCAAGTTCCGCATGTGGTATGTCGCTTTCGACGATGACACTGGGAACAAAGTGGCCTCCGCACGGTGGCGGGCGGCTTATGCCGAGAGCCGGGACGGCTTGCACTGGACCAAACCCAATCTCGGCCTCGTCGAGTATCGCGGGAACAAGAACAACAACCTCATCCTGACCGATCCCGCGCCGCTGGGCTTCGTCAACCTGAAGGTGCTGGCCGATCCCGACGATCCCAATCCGGAGCGCCGCTACAAGATTTCCACGCACGTCTATTTCCGCCACCACACGCGCCTCGGCTCCCTGGCGCCGTTTGCGAGCGTGGATGGTTTGCGATGGAAACTGCTCACCACGGCCACGCCGAAGGAGGCGGAGTTGCGGAAGGAAGACCTCGTGTTGCCTGCCGTTCACTTCGAGCCTTGCGGCGGCCTCTATAAATGGGACGGCATGTATTACGTCTGCGGCCAGAACGCCATGAACGCCACGCGTCCTTACCAGGGCCGCGTCACGCGCATGTATCGCTCGCCGGACTTTGTGAATTGGTCGCAGACCAGCAGCATCGGGTTCATTCGCGCGCCGCAGCATACGCCGCTCGGCCCCGGCCGGAGTCGCGAGGGCGAGCAGACGCACGAGGCCATCAGCGTCTGGAACCGCGGCAACGTGTTACTCGGTGTGTATGGCCGCTGGCACGGCGGGAAGGAGTGGAAGGATGTCACCGTTGACCTCGGCTTCGTGGTCAGCAACGACGGCGTGAACTTCCGCGAGCCGGCGCACGAGTGGACCTTTCTCAAGCGCGGCGAAGACGGCGCGTGGGACCAGGGCGGGCTGTTGCAGGGGCAGGGATTCGAGAACATCGGTGACAAGAGCTTCATCTACTACGGCGCGTGGGACCCGCGGCATCGGGAGAACACTCCCGAACGCGGCGGCGTCGGCATCGCCACGCTCCCGCGCGACCGTTTCGGCAACCTCGTGGTGGAGGAATCGGGCAAAGGCAAGGGCGATTATCAACTGCCGGTCATCCAGAGCGAATTCGTCACCGCTGCAATTCCAATAAAACCCGGCGCCGCTCACCGATTCTATTTGAACGCCGACGGCCTCGGCCCGCAGTCAGCACTGAAGATCGAACTGCTGGATAACCACGAGCGCCCGCTGTCCGGTTTCTCTGGCAAAGCCGCCGCCATCGTCCGTCAAAGCGGTTTCCACACGCCAATCTCGTGGAACGGACAAACCGCCATCGCCGGCCTGCCGGACCGCATCCGCCTCAAAGTGACGTTCGAGGGAGAGCAAAAGACAAAACTCCGTTTCAGCGCCCTCTACGTGCAGACCATCGTCCCCGCGCAGTAATACCAAACACTCATGAAACACCTCATCGCCATCTTTATCACCTTATCCCTCGTCGCAGCCTCCGTCCGCGCGGGCGACGAGAAGGTCGGGCCGTGGAACCTCAGCACGCTCAAACGGGTGGTTCCCACGATGCGTTGGGTGGACCAGACGGGGCCTGTCCATTCGCTCATCTACGCGGGCGAAAATTATCAAGGCCATGCCACAGAGGTCTTCGCGTTTTATGCGTCACCGCGGACGTTGGGCAAGGCCGGCAACGACAAGACCAAGTTCCCCGGCGTGGTGCTCATCCACGGCGGCGGCGGCACGGCGTTCGCAGAGTGGGCCTGGCTCTGGGCAAAACGCGGTTACGCGGCCATCGCGATGGACCTGGCAGGCTGCCGGCCTCCCGATCCGATTTACGATTCCAAGACCGGCGTGCCCGTGCTGAACCAGGCGGCCGACCGGAAAAACCGCACACGGTTACCCAACGGCGGCCCAAATCAGGGACACCCTGAAAAGTTCGACAGCATCGGCGGAGATACGAGCGACGACTGGCCGTTCCACGCAGCAGCCTCCGTGATCCGCGCGCATTCATTGTTGCGCTCGTTTGCGGAAGTGGACGCCGGTCACACCGCTGTCACAGGCATCAGTTGGGGCGGCTACACCACCTGTCTGGTGGCGTCGCTCGATGATCGCTTCAAGGCGGCCGTGCCCGTGTATGGTTGCGGCTTCTTGTTCGAAGGCGAATCGGTGCAAAGGCCTTCCATAGACAAACTCGGCGAGCGCCGCGAGCTTTGGATCAAGACATACGATCCTTCCAGCCTGCTGCCGCGCTGCCGCGTGCCAATCCTGTTTGTGAACGGCACGTGCGACATCCACTACACGCTCGACAGTTACCAGAAGAGTTTCGACTGCGTGCCGGGGCC
>JBAZIR010000019.1:0-29617 GCA_041651735.1 Verrucomicrobiia bacterium
GGACCGCCAGGCATCACTCGTGCGAATCGCGTTCGGCCAACGCGAGGGTGCACTGGCCCCGGGCTGGCTGCCGGTGGCCGCGCAAACCCGTTATACACCAGAGCAAGGCATCGGATGGGTCGGTGACGGCAAGCGCACTGACTGCGATCGTTTCGGTGGCGCGCCCTTCGCTCGTGGTTTCGTCGCCGGCTGGGGCGCTCCGGGTTGTCTGCGTCTCGATCTGGCGCCGGGTCGCTACGTGGCCGCCCTGTTCGCCACTGATTTTGCGCTCCCGCTGCGGCCGTTCTTCATCGAAGGCTCCGGCCTGTCTGCCGGCCAGCCGCTGGCTACCGTCAACCGGGGTGCGTGGGAGACTCGGCGCTTCCGCGTGGAGGCCGGCGCAAACGGCCTTCAACTGACGTTCCGCAGCGACGCTGTCTGGCTCGTCAATGCCCTGGTGATTGTCCCCGAGTCCAACCTGAATGCCTTGCTGGTCGAGGCGGACCGGCTGGAGGAGGAACTGGCACTTGGCTCGCCCGAGTGGATGGACAAGCGCAAGAAGGTTCCCCCGCCAGCTCCTGCGGAGGTCACCGTGCCGCCGGCAGATCGCGCACGGGGTTATGTGCTCTTTGCCGCCGACCCCGTGCAGCGCGTCTATCCCCACACGCGTCCCGATGCTCAACAAATCGGCCGGCCACTGGCCGTTCAGGCCACGCCAGGTGAAACGACGGCTGTAACCCTGGGCGTGGTGCCATTGCGCCCGCTGTTGAACATGCGCCTGACCGGTGCCGACCTGTCCGGGCCGGGTGGCGCGCTCGTCCCGGCGTCAGCGCTGGATCTGCGCGTGGTGCGCTGCTGGCCGCAGATTGACAAGACACCCGCCGGACGGGGCAAGGTGCAGGTCATCCCGGAACTGATCGAGAAGCAGGACCGGCATCCGGCGGTGTGCGCGCCCGAAGGAGCCACGCGCCAGTACTGGATCACGGTGCGCGTCCCGGAGAACGCCGCGCCCGGCCAGTATCGCGGTGAGCTGCAGTTCTCCGCCGAGGGCGTGCAGCCCGCCACGGTGCCTGTAGAACTCGCCGTTCTCCCGTTCCGGCTCCAGACTCCGCCGGAGAAGACGTTCTTCATGTATTCGATCCTCGGAGACTTCACCGACAAGGAGATCATGGTGCTGTTGCGCGACATGCGCGAACACGGGATGAACTCGTTGGCATCCGACCTGGTGGGCAAATGGAGCCGGCAGCCCGGCGGCAAATCCGAGTTCGATGTCGAGCCGGTTCGTCGCGTGCTGCGTCTGGCGAAGGAGGCGGGGTTCACGCGGCCGATGCCATGGCACGAGAGCGGCCCGAAGGGGATCGCGCCTGAAGGGTCAGAAGAGTGGAACGCAGCGCTCGCGGATCTCCTTCGCCGGGCGCGCCAGGTCCAGCAAGAGGTGGGTGGACAGGAAATTCTTTTCTATCCGGTGGACGAACCTTTTGGCAACGACCAGCGTCTGACGCTGGCCGAACGCGCCATGCGCGTGGCGCGGCAAACTCGCGCGCTGCGCACCTATTGCACGCCCGCCGACAAAGACATTGCGCGCCTCGGATCGCTGCTCGATGTGCGTTGCTACGCCATTGGCACGGTGCCGAACGTGGCGGATGCCGCCGCCTCGACTCGAAAGGCGGGCGCGGATTTTTGGTGGTACACCAACGCAGCGCGGGAACTGCCGGACGTGCGTCGCTATCTGGCGGGCGTGTGGTTTTGGAGCACAGGCGCGGACGGGCAAGGCTACTGGGTTTATCAGTCGCGCTGGCAGCGAACGCGCGCTTTTCAGGACCTGGAAGGCGACGTGCACGCGCACGACTACGTCGCCTATCCGGACATTGACGGGCCGATCCCGACGATTCAATGGGAGTGCATCCGCATGGGCATTGATGACGCGCGCTATCTTTACACCCTTGAGGCGGCCATCGCCGCCCACCGGGGAAGCCCCCAAGCCGCAGCGGCGGAGAAATTTCTCGCCGATCTGCGCCGGACCCTGCCGCAAAGCGTCAATTTGCCGGACAAAACCTGCATCCTCTACAACTGTCCGTGGAAACCCCGCGAGTTTGCGCAACTGCGCCGCGAACTCGTGCGGCACATCCTGGAAGTGCAGAAATAGAGGCACCAACGCGGCCGGGCTGCGGCAGTCTTCATCGGCTGCAACCTTCCGCAAACTGCGACGTCAGGCACCGATCAACGTTTCCTCCGCTGTTGCATAATCTGCAACCACTGTTTCGCCAGACTGTCACTCGATTTGTTGATTTCTTCGACTATCTCAGGCGGGCAATTGAGATTCATGGCAAACCAGAGAAGCCCCGGATTTCGTTCCTTGTGCAGTCTCATCAACATGCTTGTGGGAACAGCGGAATTGCCCGCGAGAGTTGCGTAGACTGTGTGGGAACTATCATCGAAAAGTTTTTCCATCTGTGCAGTAGTCAGACTCGTGTTGCGCGCTGTTCCCGACCTCGCATAATCGTTGGAGTCGTCGATGAACAACTCGATCTCCTCCGGCTTGAGCGTCGGATTGCTTCCCACAAGAAAACGCACATCCGGACTCCGGCACTTGCTGAATCTCACAATCTGATTGTGCTGGAGCGGCTGGCGAAGCACGACAGCATCAACAACCTCCGCCGGATATCCGCGCCCCTCCAAGAAGGCCCGGCCGTCACGCTCTGGAAATGCAGGTCTATTGCATCCGACGGTGGCAACAATCAGAGGCAGAAGCAGTCCAGTTGTCCACGACAGTTTCATTGGCGTTGATCCTGTGTTCAGTCAGAGGCGACCGTTAATTGCGGGATTCCAAGTCGCCATCAGAAAAGGCGTGAAGAGATCGCGGATATAACGCGGTCGCCTGATTGTCGCGGGACGACATCACCGCCAAGACATTCCGAAGACAGCCTCCAGAATCTGCGAGTGTTCCCGCAGCATCCGGTCGAGGGCTGATCAGGAAATCACTTCCACGCGCAGTCCCACCATCTCGCCGAGGGTCTTGAGTTCTGCCGTGTAATCACCACACACCCACGGGAGACGGTTGCCGTAGACCAGCCATCTTCTGAGGACGAGCAATCTCGTGGCTGAGGGATCGACCTGGGCCACCGTGACCGTCTTCTCCCCGTTGTTCATGAAATCAATGACAGCCTTCGTTGCCCATCCCTGTTGATAGAATCGGCCCAATTGATGAAGACGCAGCAGCGATGTTTCATGCTGGCCGCCAGCCTGCGTGACCGCGCCCCGTCGCGTGGCAAAATCTCCAGCCGCTTACTTCGTGTCCAACCGGCCCTGCAACCACTGCATCGCGCTGAATTCGCCCTCGCGGCGCAAGCGCTCGAAGTAAGCGGCGATGTCGGCGTCGCTGACGCGCAACGGCGTCGTGTCGTCAAACGACTTCCCGAGTTTGATTAACTCCTCCTGTTGTTGTTGGAGTTGCGCCAGCCGGGCCGCGACCGTCGAGTCATTCGCCGCCGGTGCCTCGGGAGATACCTGCTGCAAGAACTTGCTCTCGATCTGCATACCCACCAGTTCCGCGATGAACGTGCGCCCGTTTTCGGTGAGTTGTTGTCCCATTGCAATGCCCGCCGTCGTGACTGCATCCGCTGACGCCGCGTTGCCACTCTCCCGCAGCTTCGCCGCCCAGTCCGCCGAACGGCTCGCCACGTCCTGGAGCGCGCCGATCATCGGCAGTTGCGTGCCGAACGTGCTCATCAACTGCCCCGCCTCTTGCGAATAGCCTGACGTGGTCCAGGCCGACTGCAGCGCCGGCTGCATATCGAACAAATATGTGTCCATCCCCGGTTTCCTTGCCGCCATCAACAATTCCTGCGCCGCCCGTTCCGGCATCCCGGCTTTGAAAAACTCCTGCGCCGCCAGGACATTCGGCAACGCATTCGCAGGCGCGTTGCGTTTGAACGCCTCCACCCATCGCTGCCGATCGCCGGGGAAAAGCCCCTTCAACAACACATCCATCTGCACCCGCGCGTCGTTCGGAAATTTCCGCGCCGCTTCCTCCAACAACGCCGGGTCGTTCAAGAGCCGATGCGCCGCCAGCAAATTCGCCGCCGAACGTCCTTCCTTGCCCAACCACGCCTCCACCTCCTCCAGCGTCAACTTCGGGTGCTCGCCCAACCGCATCCGCAGCAACACCTCCATCACGCCCAACTGCGACTCCGACATTTTCGAAGCCTCCTCGCCGCCCGGTTCCGGCGCGTGGCTCGCGTTGCCGGGCCAGCGTCCTGTTCGACCGGATGCCGCGGGCCGCATAACACGATGCGGTTCCATCCGCTCCGCCCGCATCGGCTCATTCCGGGCCCGGCTGGGCCGCGCAAGCCACCACAGGCAAGCCACCAACAGGGTCGCCAGCAATGCGATCATCACCAGCAGCCAGCGCAACGTAAAGGAAGCGTTGGTGTCGAAGTTCATTGGTTATTCCTGAAACGCTCGGGTTGGAATTCAGGCGCGGCCATCTGCGACATATAACGCGCCGGTCACAAAATACCGGGCGCAACTCGGTACACGCACCATTTGAATAATGCGCGAATCGCACTCCGAAGCCCCCTCACCCTGCCCTCTCCCCATCCGATGGGGAGAGGGTGGCCGAAGGCCGGGTGAGGGGTTGCCTCGCGCATTTCTTTCTTGGCGCGTGTGCCGAGTTACGCCCCAAAATACCTCAGCCGATATTTCCCATTTGACTGGACCCATTATCGCCACTTGACTTGTCCTGATTGCGGGTGCAATTTGAACGCAAGGCTGGTCGAAAACTGATTCAAATCCTCTGTAATTCAACAAAGGATTGGTGTCGCAAAAAAAGCGGTGCAGTGAATCAACGGTTCATAGCATTCAACCATGCAAGCGGGTGTCCATTGTAAATCGGGGGCGGATTTTCGCCAGATCCGCATGGTCATTGCCAAGGTGACCAGCAGCTGCAACCTGCGTTGCAGCTACTGTTGCACCGATGCCATCCCGATCACCCAGCCGGGCGCGACCATGACGATGGAGACCCATCGGCACGCTGCCACGTTGCTCATCGGCGGCACGGAGTTGCCGGAGGTTCAGTGGATTTTCCACGGCGGCGAGCCAATGCTATTGCCGGTCCCATGGTATGAGGAGGCCATTGAGCACTGCATCACCGTGGCGGAGGCTAACCCGCACCTGAAACGACTGATGATCGGCATGCAGAGCAACCTCACCCGGCTCACGCCGGAGTATCTCGCGCTCATCAAGAAGTATCGCATCCAAGTCGGTTCGAGCCTCGACGGGCCGCCCCATCTCAGCGACGTTCATCGTCAAGGCGGCAAACGCGTCGAGGAGAATATTGAGTTGCTCGCCCGCGAAGGGGCTCCGGCGGGTGTCATCGCCATGATCAACAAGAACACCATCCGCCATCTCGACGAAGTCGTGGGTTACTTCGACCGGAAGGGTTTTGGCGTGACCTTCAACGCGACCTGCCCGACCGGACGCGGCACCAACCTTGAGGACCTCACGGGCGAAGAACTGTGTGCCGCCAAGCGCGCGGTCCTTGTGCGCGCGGACACGAGCCGCAATCTCAGGCTCCTTAGCCCGGACCTCATCAAACAGATTTTTTACTTCCACACCGGCGAGCGCGACATGACCGAGCGCACCTGCCACAATTACAATTGCGGCGCCGGCGTCTCGTTGATCGGCATGGACCCCAACGGCGACCTCTGGCCCTGTGGACGATCGAGCGATGCGGACATGGGGCGGTTCGGCAACGTCAACGATCCCGGCACGCTGGCTGACTTCCCGGCCACGCTGCGCAAGTTCCATGAAAAGGACTTGTGGTATATGCGGTGCTTCGGTTGCCCCGCCCGGCTCATCTGCATGTTCGGTTGCACCGCGTTCGACAAGGAGTCCATTCCGACCCGCGAGATGGATTGCCGCGCCACGAAGCTGCTCTACCAGTATTTCTGCGATCATCGGGACCTCATCGCGCGGCTGTTCGAGCGGATCCAGATTGACATGCAAAAGATGAAACAGGAGGTGGCCATCAAGAAGCCGACGCCGCCATTCCTGCGACTGCACACCGGCAGCCATCCGTGCGCCTCCTGCGCTCCCTTGAGCCGCGTCGGGCAACCTCACGGCAATGATCGAACTCCTGGCCCAAGTCGAATTCCATCCGAACCATCCGAACAGCGCCGGTCTGGCGTGTCTGCCGCAATTCATTGAATAGGAGAACCATGAAAACGTCAAAAGGCTCGAAGATTTCAGGCAAGGCGAAAAAAGTTGTATCAATGCCGGAACCGGCAACTCAATCCACCCAAGAAAGGAAAGTACATATGGCAATACTGCAAAGCATAGACGGTCGGTTCTACCAGGTCCCGGACGACGAGGCTGAAGGCTTCCTCGTGCCGGCCGACAAGGTGGAAGAAACCCTGCGCGCCAGTGGCGCTGCACAACCACAAGCTGCTGCCGCGCCCGCGGCGTGTGGCATCCCCGCGGCGTCGGGCCAGGCCCAAGCCCCGGTCATCATCTACATTGTCGGTGGTGGCGAACAGGGCGGCATGGGGCCTCAGCCGATGGGTGCCGGCCCGCAAGGGCAGCCGATGGGCGCCCCGATGGAGCAACAGGTGCAAGCCTACGCTCATCACGGAGGACACGGCGGACATCATGGCGGACATCACGGCGGCCACTGGGGCGGCTGGGGTGGCGGCTGGGGTGGCTTCTACAGCAATTATTCCAACTACAGGAACTACTACAACTACTACGGATGGTAAACAGATCACTCGGAAAAAGGAAAAACGCATATGTCATTGATGAAAAGCATAGACGGCCGGCTCTACAATGTGCCGGATGAACAAGCGGCCAAATACTTGATCCCCGCGGACAAAGTGGCCGACACACTGAAGGAAGCCGGCCTTCAGGTTCCGGCGGGAGCTGGACCGGCATCGCAGGAGGCTGGCCAGATACAAGCCTACCATCATGGCGGACATCATGGCCACCACGGTGGACACCGCGGTGGCTGGGGTGGTGGCTGGGGTGGCGGTT
Source organism: Verrucomicrobiia bacterium (assembly GCA_041651735.1). Taxonomy (GTDB): domain Bacteria; phylum Verrucomicrobiota; class Verrucomicrobiia; order CAIQCK01; family CAIQCK01; genus CAIQCK01. The sequence goes on from JBAZIR010000019.1 coordinate 7,006, forward strand.
GGGGTGGCTTCGTCGTGGCTCCCTACAGCAATTATTCCAACTACGGCAACTATAGAAACTTCGGCTGGTAACGCGCCCTTCTCTGCGCTGATTCCGCCCCGGCCGCGGCCGCATGGCGCGGCTGGGGCGGAACTGCCTCCGCAGCCGGAGCCGCCTCGGTTGTATGAAGGTGCTGCGTGATTCACGGCGGTTGTTTGACCTGTCGAGACGAGAAAAGGAGAAAGTCATGGCAATTCTGCAAAGCATCAACGGACAGTTCTACCAAGTGCCGGACGAGGAAGCCGAGAAGTGCCTCGTGCCGGTCGACAAGGTGGAAGAAACGCTGCGCGCCGCGGGCGTCGCGCAGCAACAGCAGCCGTGTTGCGCCCCCGGCGCACCGGCAGGCGGGCCGATGCCGTTGGACACATCCACCATCATCATCTACGTCGGTGGTGGCGGTCCTCCCCGCATCATGCAAGGGGGAATGGTCCCACAGGGTCAGGTGCAGGCCTACGGTGGCGGGCATGGCGGACGTGGCGGACACGGCGGACACGGTGGAGGTGGTGGACACGGCGGGCATGGCGGCGGTGGAGCATGGTGGGGAGTTGCAGCGGGTTTGGCGGCCTTGGGCGCGGTGGCTGCTGCCTCCTACAACAACTATTACAACTACCGGAACTACGCGAACTACTACGGCTATTAGAACACGCCACCTCATCGCTGATTTTTCCCCGGCCGGGCCACGAAGCGCCGGCCGGGGAGGAACGGCGTCGAGCACACAGCGCATCCGAGACACCCGAAACCGAGTCGCCCTACCCTTATTCTCGTGAACACTCCACCCTCCGATTCATCACAAAAACCACCGTCGCCCCGACGATCACTCTCTTACTTCCTGCGCGGCTCGTGGAGAATGCTGACCGATGACGAGAAGCGCGTCGTCCGCACCACAATGTGGCAACTGCTTGCCGTGCGACTCGTGGCCGGTGTCACGCTGATCATTGTGGCGCGCCAGTCGGGCATGCTGACGGGAGCCCTGATGCAGTCCAGTCCGTGGCTGACGGCCTTCTGCATCTTCGTCGGGCTAACCTTGCTGAACGTGCCTCTGGAATACTTTCGGAGTTACTGGGCCGAAGCCCTGCGCGAGCGGCTCAGCAAGCTTTTCCAATTCCGCGTCTTTGAATACATGCAGGCCCAGTCGGTGGACTTTTTCATGAACCGCAACCCGGGCGAATTGATGCGCCAGTTGGGCAAGGCAACCACCGCCGTCCAATTCCTGCTTTGTGACACGGTCGTTCTGGCGCTCTCGGACATTATTTTTCTTCTGGCCTACATCGCGTATCTCTTCTCGTTAAACTGGCAGCTCACGCTGTTGCTGCTTGCCGCGTGCAGCGCGATCCCGTTTGTGATCGTCTGGTTCATTTACCCGACGCTGGAGCGCGTCTCGTTCGAGCGTAACGAGCTGGACAATGTGTATGGCGGCAAGATGTTCGAAGGCATCATCGGCGTGAAGGAGATCCAGCTCAACAACGCCCAGGGCTGGATCATTGGCGAGATGCGTCAGTTGACCGAGGACCTCATCGGGCGCAACCTGCGCGTGGAGCGATGGGAAGGCATCAATCACCAGACCACCTCGCTCATCGGCACGATCACGATGCTGGTCATCCTCGGCGCCGGGAGCTGGCTGGTCATCACCCAGCAACTGGCCGGCGGCTGGCCGGAGTTGTTCGTGTTCTACACGCTGGTGCCGAGCGTCTTCTCGCTGCTGGTATCGCTCTGCAGCACCTCCGCGCGTTATACCGAGCTGCGGCCGCAGGTGGCCGAAGGCTTCGACATCCTGGAGACGCCGCCGCGCGTGGTGGACCGGCCCGACGCGCAAGCCATGCCGCCGCTGCGCAACAAGATCGCGTTCCGCAATGTCACCTTCGCCTACTCGCCCGACGCGGCGCCGGTGTTGCGCGACCTGACCTTCGAGATCAAGGCCGGCCAGCGCGTTGCGCTCGTGGGCCGGCGCGGTTGCGGCAAGAGCACCATCTTCAACCTGCTCTGCCGGTTCCTTGAAACCGAAGACGGCCAGGGTGTTGTCGAACTCGACGGCGTGGACATCCGACGCTACACGATGACCAGCCTGCGCGCGCAGTTTGGCATGGTCACGCAGAAGCCGTTCTTCAAACACGCCAGCGTGAAGGAGAATCTCCTGCTGGCCAAACCTGACGCCACCGAAGAGCAAATCATTCGCGCCTGCCAGGACGCGCAAATTCACGACGTCATCGAACGGAAGTCTGACGGCGAGTGTTCCGGCTACGACACCAACGTCAACGCCTTCAGCGGCGGCGAACAGATCAGCATCGCCATTGCCCGCTGCTATCTGCGCCAGCCCTCGATCATCCTGCTCGACGAGCCGTTGGCGTCGCTCAGCGCCGACGTGGCCAGCGACCTGTTGATCAGCCTGAAGAAACTCACCGAGGGCCGCACATGCATCATCATCTCCCACGCGCTGCAGGGCGTGGCCGACGTGGACCAGATCTTCGTGCTGGGTTATCAAGGCGACCGCCGCGGCCGGCTGGTGCAGCAAGGCACGCACCAGGAACTCAAGAACCAGCCCGGTTACTATCACGAGCTTTACGAGAAGCAGATTCTTTGCGTTTACTAACCATCCGCGTTCGGCTATCAACTAACCCGTGAGCGATTGGATCAAAGCCTGCGTGCGGCTCGGCGGCATCGTCCTTGCCGTGGCGCTTGTGCTTGTCGGCTGCTCCAAGCCGCCGGAGGCAGCGCCGGAGCCAAGACGGGCGCTCTATCGCGGCTACGGATTCTGGTTCCAGGACCTCGCCTCACGTTTTCAAAAGGCCGTCAACCCGCCCGGCCAGCCGCCGCGCTATGAACTGATCCGTCTGCCCGATTTTGATCCGCTGGCTTCGGTGCTCTATCAGGAACTTGCCGTGACGTTGTCATCGGTCTATCCGATGACGGCGCTATCGTTTGGTGCGCGTGCCTCGGAGATGCTGCAGCCAATGGACGTGGCGGTGTCCAACACGGCATGGGTTGAGGAGTTTGCCCGCAACGGCTGGCTCGCGGCGTTCGACGAAAATGTCGTCGGGCCGATGTTGCGCGAGGCGGGCGTCGAGCCGATCCGCGCGGTTGGCCCCGGCGACGATCCGAAGGCGCCACGCATTTACGGCGTCCCAATCGCGCGCGCGGCGGACCTGCTCTTCTACCGCAAGAGCTACTTCAACAACGCCAGCGAGGCGCGCCAGGCATGGACGTCGCTCTTCCAATCCAAGATCCAGATTCCAAAATCCAGGATCCCGTTGCCGTCTTCGATTGCCGGGGATGGACAGGAATTCTTCCGGTTTTTCCTGCCGCTGGTTTGGAGCCTGGAGCCGGACTGGCCGCGACAGAGCGGCGGAACCGTCGCGGCTGAGACGCCGGCGGCGCGGCAGGTGCTTGACGCGTTGGGCCGGCTGGTGCAACTCGAAACATGGCCGTCGGCGGCGACGCGGATGGATTTCCTCGTGGATTTGAAGCGACAGCTGCGCCGTTTCGCGAACGCTCCGGCGGCCGCGCAAACCGATGCCACACAGCCTTCGGCGTGGCTATTCTCCACTTGGGCACAACGCAACCTGATTACACCGTGGGGACCGCCCGTGTCGCTGGACGACATCGGCGTCATGCCGCTTTCGGTTTCCACCAACGCAGCCGCGCCGGGTTTCTCATTGCTCGGCGGCAAGTGTGTCATTTGCAGCCGGCAGATTGCCTCGGACGATCCGGGCGCAACGGCGGCCCGCGAGGTGGTGCAGGAACTGGTGCGCTACCTGTTGTCGAAGGAGGGACAGCGGACGATGTTCTTTGACCAGTTTGAGATTCCCGCGCGCCGTGGCCTGCTGCAATCGCTGACGGAGCAGGATGTCGCCTCCCTCTTCGGCGCGCGCCGCGAGTGGTGCAGCTATGAAACCTACCTCGCCGAGGTTCGCGCGGGCTCGCGACGTATCGATGACCGCAGTCTGCAGTTTGGCCGCCAGACGCTGGCGATGCTGCGCGAGATCGAGGCGATCATGAACGATCCCGCGCGCCTCACCATGCGGCCCAACCCGCTTTCGATCAGCCGCAGCTCTCTACTCGACGGTTTTCTGCACAAAGCGCTCGCCCCGAAGCCGCTCATGCCCGGCGTCGAACTGCCGGGCCTGCCTGAAGCGGCAGCGGTGGTGGAGGCGGGTGGCGCATCGGCCAAGGGATCGCTCACGGGGCTTCAGGTGTTGTGGGAAGCCGAACAACGTTTCATGGTTCCGCGCGCCACTGCGCCGGACGCTGCCAAGGCATCCTCGCCATGAGCACGCCTCCCACCCAACCCGCCGCGCCCTCCCGGTCGGAAGCCTCGCTGAGCCGAAGGCTCTCCCGCCATTTCATCGGGCTGAGCGTGATCTTTGGCGTGGCGGCGGCATTGCTTATCGTCGTGGCGTTCGAGCTTTTTCGCCCGTTGAAAGAGAGAGTGAACCAGGACTGGACGGGCCGCGAACGCGCCGCGATCCGCTCGGTCGGCGGGCTGGACGCAGCGGTGCTGACCGCGCGGATGTTGAACCTGTTCGACCGCACCGCCGAGCAGCAGGTGATGATGTGGACCGAGCTGCGCAAACGCCCCGAACTGGCCTACGCGCGAATCTTTAACAACGTCAACGGCGAGATTGCCACCGTCTATCGCGACGGGCTGATATTCCAGGATCTGCCCGAACCGCAGAAGTTAGCGTGGGATCGCTCGGTCTATCCGCCGCGGCTGCTGGATCAAATGGCCTACGAGATGGTCCAGCCGGCAACCGGCACGCGGCATACGTTCTACGAGCGGCGGCTGCTGCTGTATCGCGAGAGCTTCGGACGGATTTTCCCGATTGGCGTCCTGACGGTGGCGTTCAACAAGATGCCCGCGTCCATCGAGGAAGCCGATCGCATCGCGGAGAGCTGCATTGGCCGGCAGATCGTTTCAGGTGCGAAGATCGCCGAGGGATGGCCGTCCGGCCGCATACTGTCTGACAGCGCTTCGCTGGTGCGGTATTCCTACGAGATGCGCGACATGGTGCTCTACCTGGCGGAGGTCAAAAAAGGTACCGTCAACCTCCTGAACATCACCGTCTTCAACCAGAACGGCATGCCGTTCCTGAGCGAACTGCAGACCAGCGCCGCGTTCCAATTCAAGCACGGGCTGAAGGGCGACCCCTCGCTGGTGTGCATGACGGCCCACGTGCGCCAGCGCGAGTTGTCCCCCGACGGCAAGGTGGTGGAAATCTCCGCGCCGCAGGCCTACGAGGTATTCACGCCGGTGTTTCATCATGGCGCGTTGCGCGGCATGGTCTCGTTCGGATTGCGCGGCCAGGCGCCCCTGCTGAACGAATTTCGCGAGGCGATCCAGTCTGTCCGCTTCTTCATGACGACGACCACCCTCGTGCTCACGACGGTGATGATCCTGGCCGGCGTTTTTCTGGCGTTCCGGTTGCGCAGCCGCATCGCCCAGCCGCTGGAACACATCGCCCAAGCCGCCCTCGACTTCGTGCGCGGCATACCCACCGATCCCGCCCATCGCCAGCGTGCCGAAACGCTGGCCGCCGCGAAACACTACTCGCGGGAATCGCGCGAGCTGTCTTCGGCCTACTCCCAGATGGTTGGCGTCATCCAGCAGACGCTGAAGGAGAAGGACGACGCCTTCGCCGCGTTGGAAAGCAAGGACAAGCAACTGTTCGTCTCGCAGCGCCAGTCCCTGCTGGGCGTGGTCGCTGCCGGCGTCGCCCACGAAATCAAGAACGCGCTCAACCCCGTCAAACTCCGCGCCGAGCGGATGATCATGGCGTTTCAGATGAAGCGCGATGTCGGCCTCGAAGAAGGACTCGGCCTCATCATCCAGAGCGTCGGCCGTTGCGCGGAGATTTCCAACAAGCTCAGCACCTTCGCCCGGCCCGCCGACGTCGGCTCGTTCTTTCCGTTCGACCTCAACGACGTGGTCCGCGACGCGCTGGCCATCAGCAACGACGTGCTCATCAACGCCAAGATCAAAGTCGCCACCCAGCTCGGCGAGCTGCCGCGCCTGAAAGGAAATCCCAAGGAAATCCAGCAGGCGCTCATGAACTTCCTGCTTAACGGCAAGGATGCCATCCTGGATGCCTGCGCCAAGACCGGACGCGAGGGCGGCAACATCACCCTCACCACCGCCAGCGAGGGACAGGCCATCGTCCTGAAGATTGCCGACGACGGCTGCGGCATGAGCGACGAGGTGAAGAAGAAGATTTTTGTCCCCTTCTTTACCACCAAGGAGCCGGGCAAAGGCACCGGTCTCGGCATGGGCATCAGCCACAGCATCCTCCAGGCGCATGGCGCCGAACTGCGCATTGAGAGCGAGTTTGGCAAAGGCACCGCCATCATCATCCGTTTCCCCGTCTCCGGCCCGCCAGTGAAGACACACGCCACGACCACCGTGTTCGGAAGACCGATCATCAAGTGACGCGCCGGCGGCCAACGCAGGACACAGGCATCCTGCCTGTTCAGCCTCGGTGAAAACGATTGGATAGGCTTGCCATGTCCATGATCTCGCCAGCGCTGATGTGGGCAGGAACTGAGTTCGGATGGATTGAGCCGTTTCTGTTCTGAAACAGCATCAGCGTACCATCCCTGTCGAACCCTGCCACTTTCGGACATTCAGGCCGGGCCAGTCAGGCGAAACTTTCCCGAATGCTCCGGCAACAAGAGCGCCTTGGCTTCGATCTGCAATGGGCCGGGCGGCCGGAGGAGCGATTCCAAACGGGTGGTGAGTCGGCCCAACGTTTCCGCATCCGGCCCCGCATGGACCGGAACGAAACGCAACGAGCAGTTGCCGTTGGCCCATTGCCGAAATTGATAATGTGCCACGCCCGCCACGCCGGCAAAACACTGGTCCACGTCCCACGTCGTGACGAGCCGGCCATCCCGGCGGCGCAGCGCGTCTCGTGACCGGCCGTGAACCACATAAGTCGCCGCATGCTGCAGATTGCGCCGCTCCACGAGATCCCCGATGCGGTAGCGAACCAGCGGCATCAGATCATTAGTCAGTGTCGTGACCACCAGTTCGCCGAGATTGCGCTCGTCCGGCTCCAGCACTTCCAGAAATGCGTTCTCATGGCTGGGCTTCAGGTCGCCGCGCTCATCTTCCATGAGCAGATGCCCGGTTTCGGTGGAGCCATAGAGATTGAAAACCGGCACGCCAAACACGCGCTCCAAAACGCGCCGGTGGACCACGCTGACAAACTCGTAGCTGCACAACACAAACTGCAACGATGGAAACCGCAGCCCCCGCTCCTCGCAATACAGCGCGAATCGGGCGCCATGCACCGGGTCCACATCGAGAAACTGCGGCGACCAATCCGCAATCTCCGCCGCCATGCGTGCCAGTTCGGCGTCGGTCAGGAGGAACGGAATGCGCGCCAGATTTACGAACAACGTCCGACCGAACGTCCGTTGCGCTTGGGATCGCCAGGCCGTTGGGCAGCTTCGTCCGTTGCAGACCGGCGTGGTCATCGTCGCGCGGCGGGATTCCGGATGCTTCTCCAGCACGCGCGCGATGAAGCCGTTCAAGCGTAAAACACATTTTTCCTGCTCGTCCCACCAACCCCGACGGAACAGGACCGGCGTCCGTTCCTCTGACGTGCCGGAGGTATGTTCGAGTTCCACCAACTCCCGGGCCAGCAGCGATTCGAGCACCTCGTCCGACGACAGAAAGTTTCGGGGAAAATCCTCGCGCAACTCGCGCTTCGTAACCAAGGGCCAGCGCGCAAAACCCTGCCGGTCGCAGGCGCCGGCAGAAAGATTTCGCAGCGATGGCAGCCGGTTGCGATAGAGCGGCACTTCCCGCCACCGGGGCAAGAGTTCTCCCAAGCGCGACCATTGCGCCGTTTCGCAAATCAGTTCAGGCGTCACAAATGTGCAAAGAGCAGCATAGGCTTGTTCACTATCGATTTCAACGGCGCGACACAGGTGGCGATGCGCACGTTCGCGGCGTGTATGGAGTCGGCGCGAGCCGCCCGGGTGCGTTCGCAGGTGATCCGCTGTAAAGCCGCGCGAGTGTTTCAGGCGACACACCGAGCGCGTAAGCGGTCAGGATGAACTGGTTTGTCAAAATGGTTCGGAGCGCACCGAGCTGTTGCCAGCGACGACCGGATGTGCACACCGTTTGTGGCGCAACAACGATTCGCCCAAGCCGGCGCAAGCGGCAAACAAGCTCCACATCCTCCAGAAAGGGCTGGTTGGCGAAGCCGCCGAGTTCCTCGAAGAGAGCCCGCCTCAGGAAAATCGCCTGGTCGCCGTAAGGTTTTTGCAGCCATCGCGAACGAAAGTTGATGCCCCATTCCACCAGTCGTTTTCCAGAAAATGCTCCCTCGATGCTGAGTCGGAACGCCCCGGCTGCCACACTGGACGCACGCAAGGTTTGTGATACGACGCGCGGATAATGGGGTGGCAGCAAGGTGTCTGAATGCAGGAACAATAGCGCGTTGCCGGTCGCCCGAGCCGCGCCCGCGTTCATCTGCCGCGCCCGGCCAGGCATCGTACAGATCACAGTGGTTCCGCCATCGCGGGCAAATTGCACCGTGCCATCGGAACTGCCGCCGTCCACGACGATGATCTCCAATGGGTTTCCGCGCCGGGCGCTCTCGATGCTGGCCGCTATGCGCGGAGCTTCGTTGAGCGTAGGAATGATGACTGACACCCGGTCCATATCCGCTTCCTCTTCCTCAACGGTGCGACGCCACGAGATGAGGTCCTCCGGCCGGTCCACGTCATCGCGCCGTTCCAGCAAGAATGGCTGCAAGGCCAACCGTTCCAGAATCCGCAGGGTCTCCTTGAGAACTGTCTCCGTTCCCCACTCGACGCCCCGAAACAATTCGGGAATCGATTGGGTCATGCCAACCAGGTAATAGCCGCCGTCGGTAGCCGGTCCGAGCACGACGCGGTTGCGCGACAGGCCGGCAAAAGCTGCGGCCAGCGATTCGTGGCTCAGCGCCGGACAATCCGAGCCGATGAGGACCGTGCTCTCGCAGTCCTCGCGAAAACTGTCTGCAAAGGCACGCGCCATGCGTTCGCCCAGATCGCCCTCGCCTTGCGGCCGGCAGCGCCATCCGTCGCCCAACCAGTGCCGCATCGCTTCCTCGCTGCCACCGTCAAAACGTATTTCCAGATCAGCGTCCGCAGCCATCCGCCACGCCTCGGCGGCGCGGAGTGTTCGCAGGACCAACCGGCGATGCAGCGCCGCAGCGCCCTCCGGCCCCAACGCCGGGATCAGGCGCGTCTTGACCCGCCCGGCCACAGGATAGCGCGCGAACAGGATCAATCGTTGGCGTTTGCCGTTCATAACTTATGGTCGCCCGCCGACTGCGGGTTGCCACCGCTCAACGCGCCCAAACAACTGCTGCCGCAGCCGGACGTGCAAGCCAGACAATGCTCGCCGACTCTGATGACACGGTCTCTCAGAGATTCGGGCGTCACGTCCCACAGAAACAGCGGCGCGCCGTTGGCGAGCTGCCAGCCGAGCATCTGGTTGAAGTCGCAATCGTAGACTTCGCCACGCCAACCGACGCTGAGCGTGGTGCGGCACATCAGGTTCCCGACGTTGGCGGGGTTGAAACTGTTGGCGAGCAACGAAAGGTATTCGTCCCACCGGCCAGAGTGCCGGAGATCTTCTGCAAAACGTCCCACGGGTTGGTTGGTAAACGCCAGCAGCCGGCTGAAAACAATACCAAAGTCGCGTTGCAGGATTTCCCTGTAATCAGCCTCCAACTCCGATTCCATCGGAGGCAGCTTCGGTCCGAGCGGATTGTAAACCAGGTTCAGATCCAACCGTGTGCCGTAGCCGACGGCGTTGAGCCTGCGCAAGGCTGCGATGCTCTTCTCGAACACGCCGTCGCCGCGCTGCCGGTCCACGTTTTCCTTCGAGTAACACGGCAGCGAAGCGATCACTGTGATTTCGTGCCTCGCCAGAAACTCCGGCAGGGATTCCTGCCCCGGCTCGAACAAAACGGTCAGGTTGCAGCGGTCCATGACGTGCCGCGCCGGCGTCAGCGCTTTGATGCGTTCGACAAGGTAGCGGAAGTCGGGAATCATTTCCGGCGCGCCGCCAGTGATGTCCACCGTGAGGATGCCAGTTCGCGCCAGCCAGTCCACGATGCGGTCTATCGTTTCGCGGTTCAGTGACTCTTTGCGGTCGGGACCGGCATGGACATGGCAGTGAGTGCAGGTCTGGTTGCAGAGTTTGCCGACATTGATTTGAAGGATTTCGACGTCACGACGACACACCTTGTCGCAGCCGTGCTCCCGCAGTTTCAGTTCAAATGCGTTCATCACGATATCAAATCCACTGTCGCTGCGAGAACCATCACCTGATGGTGCAGCGTTTCGAAACCTGCGCACGGAACAAAAAGGGCGGGCCGGGAATCTTGGATCTTCCCGGCCCGTCGGAACATTGCAGTTGAACCGATTGCCCGAGGTCAGTTCGAACAAGAGAAGCCGCCGCCGCTGCACTTCTTCTCGTCAGGTCTTCTGCCGATCCGGGTCTCGCCGGGTCGGCTGCGTTTAGTTCACTTGTCGGCGGGTCTGCAAACTTCGACTTGCGTGACGCAGATGCCCATGCCGTCGGGCTTGGACGAGAACGCCACCGCAACCGAGTCGCCCTTCTTGATGTCCTGGATGCTGCACGCCTTGCCTTTGCGCACGACTTTTGCCTCGGCCGGGATCGTAAAGTCAATGGTGACGGCCGTGAATGCGCCCGCGCCCGCTTGCTTGACGCTCAATAGGTTGGTGGCCAAACTGACCACCTCGCCCCGAACCGGACTGCTGATCATAGCAGCAGGATTCGGGGCAAGACTGCCGCCTCACCCACCTTCGACGATGGGTGTGCCAACAGCCCAGATGAGCATGACCGTCACAAGCCAAGCGGCTGGTGTTCGTGTTTTCATTGGGTTGGTTTCTGTTACGGGTTCCTGATTGAACTGCGCCGATAATGCGTGGTGTCGGTTTTTTCCGCAATGGGTATCTGTGTTCTTCCACAGGCTACGATCACAGTTGAACCGATCGCCCGGGATTACTTCGGACAAGAAGGACAACCGCCACCCTGCTTTTTCCCGCCGGACTTCTTGGTGCAATTCTGGCAAGGTTTGGCTTCGTCGCCGATCTTCTTGATGGCTTCCTTGCAGCAGGCATTCTTCGCGCACATCGAGCACGCTTGGCCTTTTTTGGCAGCGGCCACCGCTTTGTCGCAGCATTCGCCGGCGTAAACGGTCGCTACCAGACATACAGCCGCCACAACTGCGGTGAGGGAATAGAACAGACGCTTTATCATTGATCCTTTCACTTGTTGCTTGTCGAACAATTCTTTTTCGTTTCGTTTCAGTCACGGCATTCCAGCCAGCTCACTCCCAGCGGGCAACGCCACAACTGCGTTCGAGACATTAGATGCACGCGACCCCTTGGAGGATTCACAAAGGCCCTCTTGCGTCGGAGCGGACGGCTATTTAGAATCACCTCCGCGCAATGCAGCTCAATCTCAACGCAGACGACGCGCTTCTTGAGGCGTTGTCGGCCAAGGCCGACGGCGCTGCCGAGGTGCTGGTGGAGCGTTACGGCGGTAGAATCTACGGCATGGCCTTGCGCATGATGGGTAATCCGGCTGATGCGCAAGAGGTTGCAAAGGAGGCGTTGCTGACCATCTACAATAAGGCCGGCGGTTTTGAGCGCCGGTCGGCCTTTTCATCGTGGATTTACCGAGTCACGGCCAACGCCGCGCTGATGCGCTTGCGCAAACGCAAAGGTCAGCAGGACGAGCTGTCATTGGAGACATTGCAGGAGCCACTGGGCGAATCTTCGCGAATCCTGGAGGACTGGCGACGCATCCCATCCAATGAAACGCTCAACCGCGAACTGGGCAAGGTCATCCAGAATGCAGTACGGGTGTTGCCCGATGAGTATCGCGTGGTGCTGGTGATGAAGGATATGGAAGGACAATCGTTGGAAGAGATTGCCTCTGCATTGGAACTGACGCTTGCGGCGGCGAAAACGCGCCTGCATCGGGCACGGATGGTAGTGCGAAAGGCCGTGACCGATTACCTGCGCGAAGGCAGGAGGACCACAACATGAAGATGAACAAGTTCATGTTGAAAATGATGCTGAAGATGATATTGCATCCGACAGCGTACACCTGCCGCGACACCCGCAAGCTGATGCTGGACTACGTCGAGGGCACGCTGGAGCCGGAGAAACGGCGCAAGCTCGATGCCCATCTCGCCGACTGCCCCGAATGCCAGGCATTCCTTGCCACCTATCGCGACACCATTCGCCGCACGCGCGGCGCATTGCCGCCGGAGAGTGAGATGCCGGAGGAATTGCGCACACGGTTGGTAAGGTTCCTCAAGAGTAGCTCCGATTGACAGCGGGGGCGGCGGGGTCAGCAACAGCGGCAACTCCCCCACTGCTACCGTCGGCTGGAAACCCATAGGCCATTATTTCATTGACTCGACAGACGGGGCGGCAGTTGCCAATATGGCGGCGTTGACGGCTGGTGATCCCGGCCGGGAGAGGTTCATATGCCCAGCGACATCAAAATTCTGCTCGTGGACGACCAGCGCGAAAATCTGGTTGAATACGAAGGCATCATCAAGCAACTCACCGATTACCCCGTGCGCGCGGTGGACAGCAGCGCCGTGGCGATCGAGCTTTGCAAGACGGAGCATTTCGACGTGCTGCTCACCGACGTGCGCATGCCGGGCAAGTGCGGCGATGAGATGTTCGCCGAGATCCAGAAATCCCTGCCCGACATTCGATGTATCGTCATCACCGGTTTTGCCGGCCAGGACGCGCCGATCCATTTCTTGAAACTCGGCGCGCACGACTTCCTGTTCAAGGCCGAGTTCTCCGCGCAGACACTGCTGCACGCGATTGACAATCAGGTCCAGATCATCAATCTGCGCCGCCGGGCCAGCGAATTGCAGTCGCAGCTCGCGACGTTTCAGAAGACCGTGCAGGAAATCATGTCCACCGTGCAGTCCGTCACCAGCCTGTCGCGCGCGCCGGAGCTGATGATGTCGCTGCACAGTTTCACGGAACTGGCTGTGCTGATGTCGCAGGCGCCCGTCGCGGCGGTCTTCCTGTTGGAGCCGGACGGTCAATCGCTCGTCGCGCGTTGTGCTGTCGGCGGCGAGCCGAACCCGACGCCCATCCCGCTCGGCCGCGGATTTGCCGGCCGCATCGCGCAGTCGGGCCGGCTCAGCGCGCTCTCCCGCGCTGACGGCGGGACGTGGCCCGGCGACGAAGTCAGCGACTCCATCGAGGCCGGCCGCCAATCGGGACTCGGCGTGCCGCTGGTGGCGCAGAACACCTGCATCGGCGTGCTCGAAGTGTTCGACAAGGAACGCTATGAGCCGCAGGACATCGAGTTGCTCTCACGGCTGGGCGCGCTCTGTGCGTCCACGCTCGACCTGGTCAATGCCACCCAGATGGCCGACAACCTCCTGCTGCGCGCGCTCAAGCTCGCCACCGACGCCGCCGCGAGCGCTCCGGGCAAGGAGGGCGAAGCCGCCAAACAAGCGTTGAGTGGGATGGCGGAAACGGTGAAGCAACTGGACCTTGTTGGCAGCGGCGAGCGCGCCGCAGTGCTCGCCGGGCAGATCCGCGAGTTGTCGGAGTTCGGCCAGCCAGCGATGGAGTTTTGCGAGAAGCTGCTGGCCAACCTCCTGACGATGTTCAAGAGCCAGCGCGAATCCGTGCCGGAAATCAAGTTTTGATCGCTGTGGGACCCTGATCAATCCATGAGCGATTCACCTCCATCGCCTTTCGACCAATTCAATCCCGCCGAGTTCCTCAAAGGCGCGACTGGCAAGGGTGTCAAGGTTGCCGTCGTGGACAGCGGCGTGGACAACAAGCATCCCGACCTCGCCGGTCACGTCAAAGGCGGCGTCATCATTGACGAGGCTGGAGGCCAGATCGTCGCGCGGCCCTATGACGGCCAGGACGCCGCAGGCCACGGCACCGGTTGCGCGGGCGTAATCGCGCGGCTCGCGCCGGAAGCGGAGATCTACAGCGTGCGCGTGCTCTCCTGCATCGGCGTCGGCTCCGACGGCTACAAATTTGCCGGCGGCAAACCGAAACACATGATCGTCGGCGCGGATTGGGCGATCGAGAACTGCCAGGTCATCAACCTCAGCAACGGCCTGCTTGTCAGCGAAGGCGGCGCGTATTTTGAAACCTTCCACAAACTGGTCGAGAAGGCCTATTACCGCGACCGCATCCTTGTCGCCGCCGGCGAAAACGAAGGGATGCCGAGCTTCCCATCCGTCTTCTCGAACCTCATCAAAGTCTATTGGGCGTCGTTCAAGGACGCGTTCCAGTTCGCCTACCAGCTCAAGCCGAAGACGTTCACCGAGTTCATCGCCAACGGCAGCTACGTGAAAGTGCCGCAGCCCGGCGGTGGTTACATCTACGAAATCGGCAGCAGCTTTGCCGCGCCGCACATCTCCGCCATCTGCGCCTTGTTGCTTTCAAAATGGCCGCGCCTGAAGCCGTTCGAGATCAAGACGCTGCTCTATGCCATGGCACAGAAATCACCGCCTGCGCCGGGCAAGTAGGTTGATGTTTCAGCACGGGCGCGGAGACGTGCAAACGCTCGATCGAGAGTGGAACAGTTGACAAAAGGCAATTCGGTGGCAAGTTAAGTCAGAGCCGTGGCACAAGTGATAGTTCCGCAGACAGTGGAAGTGAGGTTGCAGGTGCCACGGCTCGATGATTTTCCCGGCCGATCATTCCCACAGAAGGATTCTCAGGCAGACGGCGTCTGTGCTCACGCTGGGGTTCCGCTGATGTCCTTGGGCAGAATCACGAAGAACGTGGTGCCGTCTTTCTCACTTGTTGTGAAGCCGACCTTGCCCTTGAGGTATCGTTCCGTCAACAACTTGACACTGTAGGTTCCCAAACCGCGCCCTGAACCTTTGGTGGAGAATGACCGGTTGAAGACCTGGAGTTGGATGTTAGTCAGCATGAACGTCAGGTTGTGGACCCAGAACCGGACGCCGTCCCCCTCTTCCGCGCAGCCAGCCGTCACCACGTGGCCCGGCTGCGATGCTTCAAGCGCATTCTTGATCATGTTGCCAAGAATCCGCCTCAGCAGCCGCGAATCGGTCACGATATCTTGCGACACCGAAGTGGCTGCAATGCTCAACCCGCGGCTTTCCGCGACCGGATGGTTCGCGTAAAGCTGGAGAACTCTCTCCAAGATTTCCTTGGATTTCAGCAGTCTGGGGTCCACGAAGAGTTCGCTGCTCTCGGCCGCGATGAGATCTCTTTGGGCAAGGATTTCCTCAAGGACGTGATGCACGCTGGCACGGAGCATTTCGATTTGCTCGCGGAAACCGGTCGGGGCTTGCTTGTCCATCATCAGGAGCCGCCCTTCCAAACCGCCAGCGGAATTGATGACATCGTGGAAGAAGATCCTTTCCAGCGCCCGCCGGCGTTTCTCGTGGCTGATGTCCATGATAGCCACTAGTGAATACGTCTCGCCGTGGATCGTCAGCGGTGTGCCGGCCACCAGAAGGTCCATTGCTTCCTCCTCCGAGCCGGCGACGCGGATCATGCGGCATTCCTGGCAGTCTTTTCGGCCGGCCAGACTGGCTAGGATGGTCTTCACGGTGCCGCACTCGCTGCAAAACACGGTCGTGCCGCATCCGCTGGTTGACGGTTCGGCGTGGGTGCAGCCGAGAGCTTCGCCGGGCCGTTTGCCCAGCAAATCCTTCAATTCCGTGTTCGGCACCAACTCCTGCAGATTCTTACTGGCGAAAACGATCTGCCGTTGCTGGTTGAGGATCAGGACGTAGTTCAACACCGAGTTGAGCAACTCGGCGATCAGCGGTTGTTGGGCCAGCGTAGCGGCTTGGCGTTCAATCGTCTCGACGGACGCTCTTTCAGCCGGAGCAAACTCAGTCGTCAGGGAAGTTGGTTGCATTGGGTTCATGTGTGTCTTTCGACCGAGGCTGTTGCGGCTACAGCCTACTCTTAACCGAAACCAGTCGGTTTCTCAACCACCGAACAACCGCGACCGCGGCCTCATGGCGCAGCGATACAGAAGAGATGATCAACGCCCCGGAGCAGGAGACGGCTGGACACGGGCACCGGCGAGCCGATCATCTGCTCGCCCATGTTGTTCTCCGAGAGCACTTCGAACTTTCCCTCGACGCGTGCGACGAACACCACGCCGTCTTCGCGCGCGGCGTAGAGCTTCCCGTCGGCCACCGCCGGCGAAGCATAGTATTTGTCCTTGGTCCTGGGCAATGCGTCACTCCAGAAGCTCTTGCCGGTGACCGGGTCAACGCAGTCCACCTCGCCCTTGTCACGCAGCACATAGACGCGGCCTTTGTATTCGGCCGGCGTCGGCACAAACGCGCCGCTGTCGTCGCGCATCCAGAGGCGGTGTGTCGCGGTCACATCGCCGCTGCCGCCGAGTTTGACGCCATGCAGCCGGTCGCCGCGGCCGTAGGGCACCACCGCTATGTCACCGGCTACGACCGGCGAAGCCACGGGTACCCAGTTCTTTTTCGCGCCGGGATTGAAATCGCCGCACGTCCAAAGCGTCCGGCCATCGGCGGCATCGTGCACCGTCAGACGTTCGCCGCCCAGCACCAGCAACGCCTCGCGGCCTTGATGCCGGATGACGAGCGGCGTCGCGTAGCTGTGATCGCCCTCGACCGGCGTTTCGTAGTTGCGGGCCACCTTCCAGTGCAGTTTGCCGGTGAGTTTGTCGAACGCCGCGAGGTAGGACTCGCCGTGGTGCATCACGGCCATCACCACGTCCTTCTCCGTCAGCGCCGGCGAAGAACCGTAGTCCCAGTAGAGCGACAATTTTCCGTAGCGTTCGAGCAGGTTGGTCTTCCAGCGGAGCTTGCCGTCCATGTCCACCGCTGCGAGATTGCCGCTCTTGAAATAAACGAAGAGGCCCTGCCCGTCGGTGGCCGGCGATGGATTGCAGCCGGAACCGTTGCGATGCCTGCCTTTGAGTTCGGAACCGAACGTCGTCTGCCAAAGCGGCTTCCCTGACCCGTCGAACGCAAGCAGCGCGTCCTGTCCATCCACCGGCGCGGTGACGAAGATGCGCTGATTCCAGACAATCGGCGTCGAGCACCCCTTGCCGGGCAGCGCCACTTTCCACAGCAGGTGCGTATTCGCGTCCCACTTCACCGGATACCTGCCGATGTCGGTGCTGCCGCTGTCGCGCGGCCCACGCCATCGCGGCCAATTGGAATCGCTCTCCGCCGCCACCAGCCCGCCGGCGAGGAGCATTGTCGCTGCCAGAAGAAAATGTTTCATCGTGCGCATCCTGCCTGCGATTTCGTCCGCTCGCAACGATGATGTCGCCCGGCCTACGCGTTGAAGAGATCGAGCGGAGCGAACGACGCGCCGAGCACGCTGCGGCTGTCGAGACCCAGCCAGCGGTCGAGCGCGGTAGCGTAGATTCGTCGGAAGTCTGTGTGAAACTTCAAGCCGTCCTTGTCAAGGTCGGTAAGGCTGGGATGCGCGCCGCACAGGCCGCCCTTCAATCCGCCGCCGGCCAGAAACACCGGCGCAGCCACGCCATGATCGGTGCCGCGCCGGCCGTTCTCGCGCACGGTGCGGCCAAATTCAGAGAAGCTCATCAACAGAAGACGCTCGTGAAGCTGGTCGCGCTGGAGGTCGCGAATGAACGCCGCCACGGATTCCGACAACTGGTGCAACAGCGAGCAATGATTGCCGAGCTGGCCTGCATGGTTGTCGAAACCGCCGATGTTGCCGCCGCCGAGTTCGGTGAAGAAGATGCGGATGCCAAGATCGGCCCGGATGAGTTGTGCGATGGTGCGCAACTCCTGCGCGAGCTGGAATTGCGGATAATCGTTGCGAGTGGAGGCGCTCATCGCCGATTCGATCCGCCGGTTGTTGGCCTGGACTTGTGCCGTGCAACGTCGGAGAGAATCGAGCCATGATGGATTCGACCCGGAGGGAACGTCCCGCCCTGCCGGCGGAGGATACTGACTGACCAGCTCACGCGGCGATCGGACAGAGGGGACGACGACCTGCTCGGCGTTCGCCGCGAACGGCTGCGGAATCGCACCCACGAACATCGCCGGCACGTTCGCCGCGTCGGGTTTCCACAAACGATCCGCCGCGCGGCCCAGCCAGCCGGTTTGCAGCTTGGGCGAACGCGGGTCCGCCGTGTGCCAATTGTGCATCGCGCCCGGATGATTGCGGTCCGCATTCGCGTAGCCGACACCTTGAACGATGGTGAGAAGGCCGTCCCGATACAACCGATGGAAACCTTCCATGCGCGGATGGAAAGCGAGATGCGAATCCAGCTTGTGCGCGCCCCGCGCCACCTGTCTCAACGTCGGTCGGCCTCGATGATACGCGTCATCGCCGAAGGGAATCACCGTATTCAAGCCGTCGTTGCCGCCGGAAAGCTGGAGAACCACCAGCACCGTGTCGCGCTCCTGCCGGGCCGCCGCGGTACGCGCCAACAGTCCTGGCGCGTGCCCGGCAAACGAGGCGAAGACGCCGGCCTTCAGCGTCGTCTTGATAAAACTGCGCCGGGTTTGATTCATGGTGTTCATGCCAGTTGAAACTCCGGAAGTGTGAGTGCGGCGTAGGCGACGCGGCGCGCGTCTGTATTGGCATCGGTTCCATCATGGAGTTCGGCATCGCCCTGCAAAAACAAATTGAGGAAAAACTTCGAGCCAGAGCCGTGTCGGCCAGTCACTGCTGCCGGGTCGAGTTTTCCGCCGAAAGGTCCGTCGCTCTTCAACAGGGCCGCGGCCAGATTGTGCCGGCCCGCCAGCGTTGCGTGATTGATCCATCTCTGGCCGCCACACCAGCCTTTGGCCGTCGGCGGATGAAGCAGGTTTTGTCCGAGGCGCGCCAGTGCTTCAGCCAGCGGCAGTGTCGGAACCGTTTCCTCCAAGCCCTTCACGATGCCCAAGGCAAACTCGACGGGACTTTTCATGCGCTGGCGATACGCCATCGCCGAGAAGAAAAGATTTGAACGGAGCAGGGTCTCCACGAGCGGGAACACGTCATGATTCTTCGCGAACGATTCGGCCAGCGGCGCGAGCAACCGCTCGTCCGGCTCCACCGTCTCGGAAATCAGCCAGCGGTAAATCTTGCGGACGATCGTCTGCGACGTGGCCGGTTGCTCGACCAAAATGCGCGCGACGTCGTCGCTCGTGAAACGGCCTTCCCGTCCGAGGATATGTTTTGTCTCCGAATCGCGCTCGCGCTCAATCAAACGAAGCTGATTCTGGAGCACGAACCAGCCGCTGAACGCGCGCGCCGCCTCATGCACGTCGCGGTCCGAGAAACGGCCGGGGCCGAGCGTGAACGTCTCCATGAAACACCGCGCAAGATCCTTGTTGGGCAGCGCCTTGCGGTTGGCCTTGGCGTCCAGCGACAGGAGCACCGCCGCGTCGCGCATGATGCCGGGCAACATCTCGCGGAAGCTGCCGAGCGCGTGCTTCCGCAATAGCTGGAGATGCTGCTGCATGGTGCGGGCGCTATTGACCTTGGTGGCGTTCACGCCGAAATGGCCGTGCCAGAAGAGCGTCATTTTCTCCAGCAGCGGGTGCGGCGTGCGAATCATCCGCTGAAGCCACCACGCCCGCAGGTCGTTCGATGAGTTCTCATCGTTCGGCGGCGTCTCCAGCTCGTCATGCTGACGATTGAACGCCGCGACATCGGCGCGCGGCCGCAACAATCCGTCAATCGTCCGCTGCGGCCCGTCACGAAGCGCGCGCTGAAGTTGGTCCCACGTTGCCCCGAACGCGGCGCGGCGATAGAGATGCCCCGCCCACGCGAGGTTCCACGGACGGCGCTCGTCCGGTTCGTATCTCGCCCAGGCCGTTGCCAGGTCGAATGGATGTTGGGTCAAGGTTGCCATGAGATCGTTCGGCGGACAGGCTCGGAGCACGCATCATCGCGCACGGGCCATCTTCGGTTCCGGCCGCGCCGGCCATTTGAATTTCAGTTCGAGCTTCGCCTGGTTCAAGCCCGACTCCGCACCGAGGCTCAATCGCAACTGCTCGACGAACCCAGCGAAGGTGATCAGCGCGTCAATGCCTCCTGCGTCGCCATCACCGCCGCCTTTCTTGAGTATGTTCTGGCGCAGGATGACATCGTGGTTGGCCAACAGCGCGGCAGCCACGCGGTCGCCTTTGGCTTCCAGCAGTGAGTGCGTTTGGGCAAGGGGCGCGGAGGACAGTTTCGCCTCGCGGCCGACGGCGTCCATGAGATCGCACGCCAGTTGCTCGGTGGAACTCAGGATCAGGTAGTTGCCCGGCATCGCCAGCGACGGACTGAAGTTGAACCGCATGTCGAGCTTCGACCGGTCCTTGATGCCCGACGTGGAGAATCTTGCTACGCTATATTTCGTCGTCCAATGCACCGGCCGGTCAATGACAAACCCCGGATCGGCCTTCTGGCCGCGCGTGAAGCTCGCCAGCCCGATGGCTTTTTGCCATGCCTCCTCCATGATCTCCCGGAACTGCGCCGGGTCGCGGAGTTGCAGCACGAGCGCGAAAGCGGGAATTTGCGGCGAGGGCGTGCCGACAGTCGGGTCATATTGCTGGTTGGCCACGACGAGGCGGATCTCAGGCCGGGCATGCGCCAGAACATCGTCGGTCAGGTCGCGACCGCAGAAGAAAATGCCCATCATGTTTTCGAAGAAGATCAGCCCCGATGTCCGCTCCGGGAACAACTGATCCTTCGCGCCATAGAACCGGCGCAGGTCGCGATACAAACTAAGTCCGGCGATCTGGTGGGGCACCGCCAGGTTTGGCAGTGCGCCTTCCTCGCGTTTGGCCGGCAGCGCAAACGCCGCGGTTCCATTCGGGTCGGGCTTCGCGCCATCCGTGACGACCTGAAGCGCAAGGGTGTCTTCCTTCTCATTGACGCGCAGTCCCACGGCCAACCAGTTCGACGCGGACACCGACTCGGTGATGCCCGCGAAGAGCAGCGCCGCGAGCGGATTGCTGTCCTTCGATTGCAGCGCCTTGGCCAAACCGGGCGCTTGCTTGAGGACCGCCATGTTGACGAAGATCATCCCTGCCGCGTCGGGTCCGACTGCGCGTTTCGCTGCCTGGTAGGCTGGCGACGCTGCCAGACTGGCGCCGGCCGGTTGCGAACGAAACGCCAGTGCCGTCTGCAGTTCGTCGAACCCACCGGCGAGCACCAGCCGCTTGCCGATGATCGTATGCGCCTCCTTGGGGCCGAGCGACCACGCCGTCATGCCGTCCACCTGCTGCGACGACGCTGTGCCGCTTTTGTTGCCCGATGCCGCCTTCCAAAGGAACTCGTGCAGTTGCGTCAGCATCTGCCCATCCTCGGCGTCGGCAACCAACATGATCTTCTGCTGCGGCCGCAAGGCGAACGCCACTCCGCCGCCGGTCATCTTCGCCAGCCCTGTCGGCCAATCCGTTCCCAATTGCGATTCCAGATACTTCACCACGCGCATGAACTTCTCGAAGCCCGGCCGCTCCTTCTGTCTGCCAGCGCCCGGCAGCGCCGCGAAGGCCGCAGCGGACCTGCCATCGCCAAACGGCGCCAGCAACGCCTTCGGCTGGAACAACTCCACCGCGAGCACCGCGTCGGCAGGAATCCACTGGGTCGGTCCGCCTGCCTCCTGCGCCGCCGTTGCGTTCCCTCCCACCATTGCGGCGAGGCACAGGCCGAATAGAAATAAAAATGTTTTGGCCACGTTTTCTGTCCTTTCTCTGTGCACTAATACCGACAAGCGATGCCGGAGGTTACATGCAGACCCGGAATTCATTCGCAACCGGCGAGACAGGCATCGCCGGTGCAGGCCGCGTTCTGGAAATTTGCTTGTGAGCCGTGCGGCGTTGCCGTCAAATCGGCGTCATGAAAGGCATCCCGCTCGACAAGCTCACAGCCCACCTTGACCACCTCTTGTGCGCACCCGCCTTGAAGGATTACGACGACGCATTCAACGGTCTGCAATGCCAGAACCGCAGCGGCCGGGTCACGAAAATCGCCGCGGTGGTGGATGCCAACGAGTTCACCATCAACGCCGCCATTCGCGCCAAGGCGGATTTGCTGCTGGCGCACCACGGGCTGTTCTGGTCGAAACCCCGGCCGTGGACGGGACGGCATTTCCGGAAACTTCGCGCGCTCGTGGAGGGCAACCTCGCGGTCTACGCCAGCCATCTGCCGCTCGACGCGCATCCGAAGCTCGGCAACAACATCCTCATCGCGCGCGGCCTTGGCCTGACACGGCTGGAACCGTTCCTGGAGCACCACGGCGCGCCGATCGGCTGGCGTGGCCGGCTGCCGCATCCGATGTCGGCGGAGGAACTGGCCGCGCGTATCTGCCGCGTCGTGCGGGTGGATGGCGCGGTAAAGACTTTGCCGTTTGGCCCGGCGCGCCTGCGGACGGTGGGCGTCTGCTCCGGCGGCGCGGGCAGCGAACTAAAGACGGCTGCAAGCGCTGGCGTGGATGCCTACCTGACCGGCGAGGGCGGGCACGCTGAGTCCGGCGATGCGGAGGAGTTGGGCATCACGGTGTTTTTCGCCGGGCACTACGCCACGGAGACATTCGGCGTGCGGGCGCTGGCAGAGCACG
>JBAZIR010000020.1:0-28585 GCA_041651735.1 Verrucomicrobiia bacterium
CGCGAACTATTCCAGAGTGCCTCACAAGCGGCCTGCGCTGTCGCCCCGCAGCATTCGGGAGCGCGACCGCAACCGTTGCCAGTACACTGGCAGACTGCTCCGCCCTGAAGAGGCCAGCATTGACCACGTTGTTCCCCGCTCACGCGGCGGCAAAACGGTGTGGGATAACTGTGTCTTGGCCAGTCGTGAGATCAACGCCAAAAAAGGCGATCGCCTGCCACACGAAGCCGGCCTGCAGTTGTTGTCCGCACCGCGCGCTCCTGCGGCATTGCCGGTCACTTGCACAATCAGGAATTGTCACGAGATCGAGGACTGGGAGCTGTTTCTGCCGAGCCGAGTGTGACTGTGAGGCAGCGAGTTCGCCATTCACTGCCCTGCTGAAGGTTGGCGGAAGGTCGCGGCCGGCACTCTGGAATAACGCTCAATGGCGGGACGCACTTCCACCCATTTTTTGTTCCATGCGTGCCACACTTGTCACGACAACGCTGCGGATTTCCCCCAAAAAAAGTGGTGCGCCCGGTAGGACTTGAACCTACGACCCTCTGATCCGTAGTCAGATGCTCTAATCCACTGAGCTACGGGCGCACCCAAAGCGGGCCAGACAATAGCAGGATGGCCCATCATTTCAACGGGGAATTTTGACGCTTCGCTCCAATGACGATATATGGCTAGAATACGGCCAATGGCATCGGAACAAACATTTGGCGCGGTTCTGCGGAATCGCGACTTCCTGAAGCTCTACATAGGCCAGTTGGGCAGCGGCATCGGCGACCGGCTGCATCAAATGGCCTTGCTCGGGGTCATCCTTCAGGTGCACGGCATCGCCAATGTGTCGGAAACGGCAAGGCTGATGTTCTTTGCCACGCTGCCCGTGCTGCTGTTCAGCCCGTTGGCGGTGGCGTGGACGGACCGTTGGAGCCGCAAGTTGACGATGGCGGCGGCGGATTTCTTGCGCGCGGGTTTTGCGTTTGCGATTCCGCTGATTCGCCACGTCGATCCGTCGGTGCAGGCGCTCTATGGCGTGGTCTTCGTGATGGGCGCCTTGGCGACGTTTCACGGGCCGGCGCGGCTGGCGGCGATGCCGCGGATCACCGAGCCGCGGTTGTTGATGGCGGCCAACTCGCTCTCCAACTCCAGCGGCGCGGTGGCCGGGTTGCTGGCGATTCCCGTGGCGGGATGGGTGGTGCAGGTGCTCGGTCCCAATCCGTGCTTCGTGATTGACGGTTTTACGTTTTTGTTTAGCGGCCTGTTGATCACGCTGATTGCGCGGAGCCTGCGGCCGGAGAGGAATGAGGAGCGTCCAGGCGAAAAAGGTTCCACGCTCCGTGATATGAAAGCGGGTGTGACCTACACGCTGGCGCATCGTGAGGCGCTGCTGCTGGTGCTGTCGGGCGCGGTGTTTGCGCTGGTGGGCGGGCTGTTGCTGGTGGAGGTGCTGGGATTTGCCACAGCGCAGTTGCGGTTGGCGGCACTCGGCGTGGGATTGCTGGTCGGCGCCGGCGGTCTTGGGATGGCGGCGGGGTTGTTTCTGGTGAGCCAGTCACAACGGCTGCGGCATCTGGCATCGCTGCCTTATCTGGCGATGATCGCCATGGGCTTTTGCATCGCGACGGTGGTGTTGACGCTGTCACCGTGGCTGGCGGGGATGGCGATGATCGGCGTGGGCGCGATGGCGGGAATGGCGTCGGTGCCGGCGGACACGCGGTTGCAGGAAATCGTGCCGGATATGCGCCGCGGTGGCGTTTTCAGTGTGAAGCAGCTGTTGGCGGCGATGGCGTTCCTATTCGCCCTTTGGCTGCAATTTGGCACCCACCTCCTGCACGAACTCCCCCCGTCGAACGTTCTGGCCGGGCTGGGCGCGCTGTGTGCTGCGGGCGGCGCGACGCTCTATGGGTTGCATCGCGCCGCCGCGCAAAATCGAACGACTTAGAGCGATTCTTTCAGTTTCTTCCGCGCATCGCTCATCGTTTCTTTGCCGGCTTCGATGGCGGCGTCGAACTGTTCCTTCTTTTCCTTGAGGGCTTGTTTGCCCTTCTCGAGCACATCGTCCACAATCTCTTCCGCCTGATCCTTCAGCTCGTCCGCTCTCTTGGCAAGAAGCTTGCGTGTTTCCTTGCCGGATTGCGGCGCGTAGAGCAATGCGACGCCTGCGCCCACGACGATGCCGGCCATGAAGGCCACCAGCACTCCACCCACGTTACTGTTTCCGTTGTCTGCCATATCAGTTCTCCTTTTCGTTTGTGATATCTTTCGTCGTCGCGCCGCCTTCGGGCCGGCGCACGAAGAATTGCAGGAAGCCGAGTATGCCCTGGAAAAACGCCCGCGCGTTGGTGAAGCCGCCCAGCACGCCGTTGCGCACGGCGCTCCGTACAAACTCCGTCGTGTTTTCCGCCTTGTCCACCCAGCCGCGCACGTCCCTGACGATCGTGCCCACGGTTTCCACTTGGTTGCGTGCGGCGTTGGAAAGCTTCTCCAGTTCGCGAAGCAGTTGCTCGCCCTTCTGCGCGAGTGCGCGCAGGTCGGTCGCAATCAAGTCCAGCTTGGCGTTGATCTTCTCCAGCAGTTGCCAGAGCTTGAACGCCGCCACGGCCGCCGCCACGGTCCAGAGGACGAGCACGAAGGCGATGACTACGAGTGCGTTGGCTGCATAGTCGGGCATAAGATGTTTGGAAACCTCCTGTAAATTTGAATATACGCTACCAGAGCATTCCGGTCTGTGCAAGCCCGGCGCGGCAATTCTTGGGGAGACGCGGGTTCTGATTTTCTTTGCCGCATCCTCAAGATCTGAGCGGCTGAAAACAGAACCGCCGGGCACACGCAGAAGCGCATGCCCGGCGGAACCAATACAGCTTTGTTGGCGAACGAGCGCCGGTTTACAGGCCCTTGGCGATCATCAACTTCACGAGATCGCCGACGCGGCAGCTATAACCCCACTCGTTGTCGTACCAGCTCACAAGCTTGAAAAAGCGCTTGTTCAACTCGATGCCGCTGCCGGCGTCGAAGATGGACGAGAGCTGGCAATGGATGAAGTCGCTGCTGACGACCTCGTCGGTGGTGTAACCGAGAATGCCCTTGAGATAAGTCTCGCTGGCCTTCTTCATCGCCGCGCTGATCTCAGCATAGCTGGTCTCCTTCACCGTGCGGACCGTGAGGTCCACGACCGAAACGGTCGGCGTCGGCACGCGGAATGCCATGCCGGTGAGCTTGCCCTTGACCTCCGGCAACACGAGGCCAACGGCCTTCGCCGCGCCGGTGGTGGAGGGGATGAGGTTAATCGAAGCGCTGCGGCCGCCCTTCCAGTCCTTCTTGCTGGGGCCGTCCACGGTCTTCTGCGTGGCGGTAAAGGAGTGGACCGTCGTCATCAAACCTTCCTCGATGCCGAAGCCTTCCTTGAGGAGGACATAAACGACCGGTGCGAGACAGTTCGTCGTGCAGGAGGCGTTGGAGACAACGTGGTGCTGGGCCGCGTTGTATTTGTCCTGGTTCACGCCCATGACGATCGTAAGGCAATCGCCCTTGGCCGGAGCGCTGATGATGACTTTCTTGGCGCCGGCGGTGAGGTGGCCTTTGGCCTTCTCGACGTCGGTGAACAAGCCGGTGGACTCGATGACGAGGTCCACGCCGAGCGCCTTCCACGGCAATTCCGCCGGGGTCTTCGCGCTGACGACCTTGATCTCTTTGCCGTTGACGACGAGCACATCGTCCTCAGCCTTGTCAGCGGCCGATTTCTTCGAGGAAACCTCGCTGTTGAAGCGGCCCTGGATGGAATCGTATTTCAGCAGGTAAGCGAGATTGTCCGCCGGGACGATATCGCCGACGGCGACGACTTCGATTTCCTTGCCGATGAGGCCCTTCTCCGCGAGCGCGCGGAAGGCCAGACGACCGATGCGTCCAAAACCATTGATTGCGACTTTGATTGCCATTGATGTCTCCTAAGTTAATTTATACGTGTTTCATGCCCGCCATTCTCTAGAAAGCGGAACCGCGGATACTATTAACGACACCCTGCCCCGTCAACGGAAAAGGCCGAAGAAACTGGGATTCTGGAAACCGTCTGGGCACCCCTTTTCCGTGCGGCCAGAGCAGTGAAGCCGATCATTTGGATTGAACGGACACCGCAGACAGGACGCCTTGTCACGGCGCGTCGGAACCCGCGGCGCCGAGGCCCATGATCTCAAACCTGTGGCCGTCGCTCTTCGGACTCTTCTCTTCGAGCAATTCGAAACGCACGCGATGGAGACCCGGCTTCAGGTCACGCGCGATGACGGTCGTGTTGCGGTAGCCGCCCCAAGTCTGGTCAAACCAGCCATCGAGAGTCACCGGCGGGGCGTCGTCCACCTGTGCCTTCGCCTTGCCCATCGCCCGGCGCACAACGAAGTGCATCGAGTAAACGAGCCGGCCGGAGATTTCGAACTCGATCACACTGCCGGGTTTCTCGCTGTGCCAGTTCTTCCAGCGCGCGTCGTAGGTCCAACCGTCGTTCTTGATCGGCTTGAGATTGCCCGCTTCCATCAGCACGGTGCGCTCAAAAAGGTCGCTCAGCAAAGGCGATGGCACTGGCTCGATCGCTCGCAGCCGGTCGTCGGCCGGCAATTCCTTCAGCACCTTGTCGAGAAAGTGCGTGACGAGTTTCGCTGCGCACTCGTGGCCGGCGTCGTTCGGATGAACCACATCGGCCATCACGGCATCCCACTTGATTCTGCCGGCTTTGATCTCCGGCCAGAGCGCGTCGCGAAAGCTGATCATCGGCAGCGCGCAGTGCGCGCCGACTTTGAAATGCCACTCCTGTGCGTTGCCGCCGCCCTGGTGCATCATGAAAAGCAGCAGCAACGCCGGTCGGCCGGGCTGGCGCAGAATCTGGCGCGTCAAACCCTCCAGCGTTTCGGCGGCCTCGCGCGTGTTGCGGTCGTTGCAGGCATATTCCGCGATGACAAAATCCGGCCGCTGCGCCAACAGATCGCGTCTGGCCCGAAGCGCGCCGTAATTCGTCCCCGTCGCGCCGATGCCGGCGTTGACAAACTTGATTTCCGCTTTCGGGAACTGTTGCCGCCACCAAGCGCCCACGAGTTCGCCATAGCGTTTCTGCGGTTTGCTTGCCTTCGCGCCCGCGGTGATGGATCCGCCGATGACGGCAACCGTCACGGTCTCTCCGCGCCGCGCTCGCGCCAGCGCGTGCTGGAGCCGGGTGAGGTTGCCTTCGCTGACAAGCGCCCGGGGGCACAAGGCGGCAAAGTCCGGCTTGTCTGACGCGTCGTTGGCTGGCGCGCTCCATGCGCCGGGCACGGCAGCGAGAAGCAATACGGCCAGCATCGAGTGATATGGATTCATGGAGAGATTCATAATTTGCTCATTGGCGAACGGACAAGGAAACGTAGCAACTCATCCGCCTGACACAAGCGCAGAAATCCCTGCCGCGCGCAGGACAATTGTCATTGACCACGGCACCGCGAAGGCTTATGCGAAAAGCGCCTTGCGAAACCAGCGTCCGCGCCCCGGAAGTGGCGCTGGAGATTGAAGCGGTGTTGATATCGACGACCCGCAGACTACTGGAAGCAAAATGAAATTCAACCACATCATCGTTGTTTTGCTGGCAATGACCGTTTGCGAAGGACTGATTGCCGCGCCCCCTGAAAGCGGATTCAAACCGCGGCTGCTACAGGTCCGATGGGATAAGACCAGCGTGCCGGTGGGTGGCTCAATCACTGTCACTTGTTGGTGGCAGAACACCGGCAATGCGCCCTGCGAGGGCGGAGAAAACGTGTTCCTTCATGTGCGTCGCGTAGGCGAAGCTGAAAACGCAGCCGGTGCGGTTCGATTCGGCGCGGACTATAGCCCGACCATCCCCACCTATCGCTGGCGTCCCGGCCGGGTCGTCACCGAATCGCAGGTGATTCGCGTGCCGGACAAGGCGCTGCCGGGCGATTATGTGCTGATGATCGGCATGTTCAATCCCCTGACCGGACAGCGGCGCGCCTTGGACCTGCCCTTGCCGCCGAAGGAGAACGCCCATCGTTACCTTGTGGCGAAGTTCCGCATCCTGCCGGCCGAAAGCAGTGCGGAGACTGCCGCGTGTACGAACACGTTCGCGCCGGTGCCATCTGTTGAGGCAGGACTGGCCGCGAAACCGGAGCGAACGATTGCGCTTGGCCAGGGTCCTTTGGCGATCGAGCTGGACGCCGCAGAG
The DNA here is from genome assembly GCA_041651735.1 of Verrucomicrobiia bacterium. Lineage (GTDB taxonomy): Bacteria > Verrucomicrobiota > Verrucomicrobiia > CAIQCK01 > CAIQCK01 > CAIQCK01. Next base: position 6,185 of record JBAZIR010000020.1, read on the forward strand.
CCGCGCGTGGTCGCATGGAGGATGGGAACGGCAAAACTGTGGGGCGATCCCGAGGGCGAAGCGCCCACGGTGCAGATACTCACGGTGGCCGACAACCGCGTGCGGCCGGCTGACGCAAAACCCTTTGAAACGGCGTGGACGCTGCGCCAGGGAAAAACGAGCGCCGTCTATCGAGCCGCCGTCACCGAGGGCGGGAAACCCGCTGTCTGTTTCGATCTCACCTTCAGCGTGAAGGGCGACAAAGCGGAGGTGGGCTTGAGCAACGTCACCGAAACGAACGGCTGCCAGCTTGTCTCGCTGCAACTTGACCGTTTGGTGGCAGCCACTGATGGAGCGCGTCTGGCGCTGGCGCCCAACAGCGGCCGGCTTGTGGATCCGCGAAAGAGCGCGCCCGCCCGGCGACTGCTGTCGATGAACTGGATCACCCAGGCGCTCGCGGGCGTCGTCCACGGACGGACGATGCTGTGCGCCGCCGACATGCCGGGCGTGGACAACCGGCTGGTGGCCACCGTCGGGGACAAATGGGCTGCCTTGGGCGCATCGTTCGAGTATCGCGCGCCCGCCAAGGCTTCCATTCCCTCGTTGCGACTGACTGGACCCGAGGTCATCCGGCTGCGCTTTCTTGCGCCGCAAAACCGGCAGCCCGATTGGATGGACGGCGCCAAATTGTTGCGCGCGGAGGCGAAGACCCGGCCTCCGAAGATTTACGATCACACGTTCATCTACAAAATCTTCTGCGACTCTCCCGGCTCGAAGAGCTTTGTGACATTTGAACAAGCCGCTGACATGGTCCGGCGAATCGCCAACCTGACCGATGGCGCGCCGCAGGTCGGCTATCTGGTCGGCTGGCAGCATCACGGCCACGACACCGGTTATCCCGATGTCTTCACCATCAACCAGCGTCTTGGCGGTCTGGAGGGATTGAGGGCAGCCATCAAACGCGCGGCCGAGTGCAACGCCATCCTTTCGTTCCACGACAACTACGACGACGCCTACAAGGACAGCCCGGCGTGGAACCCGGAGTTCATTGCCTGCGGGCCGGACGGCGACCTTCTCAAAGGCGGTGTCTGGGCCGGCGGCCAATCCTACATCATGAGCTTCTACAAATACGGCACAGGCCCGGGCCGCGAACGGGTCCGGCGCACTTTGGCGATGGCGCCCATTCGCGGCTCCTATCACATCGACGTGCTCAGCGCTGTGCCGTTGCGGCGTGATTTCAATCCCACCAGCCCCGCGTCGGGCGCTGACAGCCTCCAAGGAAAAATCGCCATCGTGCGCGAGTTCAACAGGCATGGCGTGGATGTAACCAGCGAGGGTTTTTCGGCGCCCTTTGTCGGCGTCCTGGGCCACGCGTGGCACCTGATGCGCAAACGCGACACCCTCTTCGCGGGCGAAGAACGAATTCCCTTCGTGCCATTCGTCTATCACGGACGCGCCACCTACGGCGGCGGCAGACTCAACGACCTTCCCGACACGCTGCTGTACGGAGCGGCGCAGTCGGGCGATTTCGGCGGCGGCACGCCCATGAGCGAGATCACGGATCGCTACTACCTGATCGAAGTGCCGTGGCTGTTGCTGCGCCGCAGCGAGCTGACGAATTACACCGCGAGTGCCGGCATGCGGCGCGTTCATTACGGCCCGGATTCATTCATCGAAGCCACGGACGACGACCAACACTACCGGGTGGTGATCGAAGGCCGTCCGGTGGTTGTGGATGGTAATGTGTTCACGCCAAACTGGCGCGGCAACGTATGGCTCGCCTACTCGCGCACTGGAGGCAGGCTGGATTTTCCCGCGCCCAAGGGATGGACGAACGCCGCGAAGGTGAAGGCTGTCACACTCACTCCCGAAGGCGCAGGAGCGGCCGTGCCGATAACGATAGAGGGAGACCGCATTCGTTTCGAAGTGCCGGCGGCCACGCCAGTGCGGCTTCGCTATAACTGAGGGACGGGAATTTCGATCAGTGGCTCGAAGGCTGCCGAAGCGTTTCCAGTTCGGTGCCGGCATAGGCACGGCGCTTCTCTTGAAAATAGTTGTACTCGGCCTTTTCCGCGTCAGTCCACGTGTTGTGCTGCGTGTATGAACCGCAGAACGGGACGAGCAGATCCAGCCAGCAGGCGAAAGTGCGTTTCTCGTTCTCGCTGACCTTCACGCCGTGGTGGGCCGGTTCAAAACAATTCATGACCTTGCTCTTGGACGCCCCCGTATGATACGGCGGCAGCGGGCCCGTGCGGCTGCGGGGCTTCAACCACGTCATCCACGGGTTCTTGTCGGGATCGCCGGAAGTGGTGATGTTGACGTAAGACTGCGTGTAGGCGCGTTTGGGATCCACTTGTCCTGCGCCGATCAACTTTATGCTCTCCGGCTTGGCCACTTCTCCGGTCAGGCTGATTTTGCTCTTCCCGATATTCTGGTCGTTGTGGCAGCTCACGCAGTGCTTGTCGAAGATGGGCTGGATTTTCTGGACGAAACTAAAACCGTCCACCGGCGCGTTCGCATCGATCGAGCGCGGAACGTTGACCCCGAGGTAGTTCTCCACGCTGTCCGTCCACGACTGGGACGCCAGCCGTTTCAGCAGCGGATGCTCCTGGCCCGCAAAGGGCTTGAGCTTCTGGACCGGCTTGGAGAGAGCCAGCGTGGTTGTGCGGGTGGCCGGCGCCTGCGCACCCGCCTGCATCTTGTTCTCATGGCAACCGATACAGGAGAAATGCTCGCCGTTCTGGAGCGTCGACCAGCTTCGCATGGACTGGATGGTGTAGCCCTTGGCGTCGAGGACCTGGAAATAGACCGGCGTGTGCGCGGGCACCTCAAAGCTGCAACTGCCATCCGCCTCGATGTCAGCCTCGCCGAGGACATGTTTGACGTCCCAACTGCCGCTGTTCAACGAGATCGGTGTCTGGCAAAGACCGGTCTCGCACTCGCCCCCGTTCTGCCCGTAGCCCATGCGGGCGACGCGGTATTCCAGGGCGACAACGCGAATTCTTCTGGCTGTGCCGCGCGCGACACCGGCAAGGCCCGGCCCTGCATAGATGTCCTGTATGGTGTAGACCCCGCAGTTGTCCTGGGGGCGGACGAGCGACGCGAGCACCGGGGGCGGAGTGCGGGGCATGACAGGAATGGCCAGACCCGTGCCTTGCCAGTCATCGAACGCCAGGAGTTCGCGAACGCCATCGGGTTTCATGTAATAGACACCCAGCGGAGGATTGAATGGGCCGAAAGGCGGCAGATAGCCCTCCGGGCAGAATGAGCAGAAGTAATTCTCCTCATCGAACGCATAGGGGTGTGAGTATTGCGGGCCGAACTGCCCAAAAATGTCGATCTTCAGATCGAGGTGGGGTTTGGACGGATCCGGCGGCTCAGGCTTGATGAAGTCGGCTGACTCGCGCCCGGGGGTTCCGTTGAGCTTGGTGTTGACGAATTCAATGCCCTTGCCCTCCTGCATGCCCTTGGTGCGATCAATCAGGCCGAGCTTGCCCTTGTAGATGGAGTGGTGCCCGGCGATTACACCAATCGCTTTCTGCGACCCGGGGATGCCACGCGCGTGAATGATCGACGCCGGGAACATGCTGTAGTTCCCGTAGTATGCCGTCTGGGTCGTGCCGTCCGGGTTCATGGATATAAGCGGATGGGAGAACAGCGCATTGCGGTCATTGTATTCCCAGCGGGTGAAGACGATACGGCCGTCGTCGAGAATCTGGGGATTGTTCGTCATGAGCTGGTCGAACGTCAGGCGGCGGATGTTACGACCGTCGGCATCGCAGCGATAGATGTTCCCACCAGCGCGATACCAGCAATCGCTGATATGCACGTCGCGTGTCGAGGTGAAGACGATGTGACCGTCCGGAAGGAACGTGGGCTCGCAGTCGGCCACGGGCAAGGGTTTGCCGTTCTTCACAATGGGGAACGTGATCTGCTTCACCCGGCGAGTTGCCAGGTCCATCGTGTAGAGGTAGTAGGAGTCGGTCTCGAAATTGTCGCGCATGGAAAAGACAAGTGTGCGCGCGTCCCACGAAAGGTTCGGATAGCAGATGGCACCCTCGGGCTTCTCGAGCAGCACCTCATGCTTGACCGTGCCGTCCTCAAGCAGGGTTCCCATGCAGAGCTGCCCGCCCTTCTTGAAGCCGTAGGTGTAGTCGCGAATTTGCTCGTCGGGAAGGTCGTATTTTCCGGCAAGGCCCTGCATGCAGCCAAAAATGCCGTGCTTGGCATAGATGAACCGGGTGGCCTTCTCACGGACGGCCTGAAGGCGGGCCTTACGCCGGGCGGCACAAGCGTCGAGATACAGCGAGCGCCAGCGCGGATCACACGCGGCGACTTCTCCGGTGGCAAGCTCATCCAGCCGCTGCCACAACTTCTTCACCCCGGGATCGTCATTGGGAATGCGCCCCAAAACCTTCTGCACCATGGAGCTCTCTTTTTCACAGTCGCTGTTCGACGTGAAGACGCAAGCGATGTCGAGCCCGGCATCCTGATAGAGCCAGTCGCGCTCGAGGCGTTGGCGAGGGAACGCGACGTCCGGCGGATTCTTCACGGGGAAATCGGCCGGGCGGGCGTCATAGCAGGTGATTTCTGCAATCTGAATGTTCAGATGTTTCCCGTCACCCGCCGTCGGAAGCCCCACCTTGCGGCTCCAAGGGATTTGCGACTGAGGCATCCACGGCCCGGGATAACGCTGCTGGTACGAGTCGTTGACGCGCACCTTCAGGTAGCGAGTTGTAACCGCTGACCACTCCACGAAAGCGGAGTTGGAGTTAGACGTTGCGGGTAACTCCTGATTCTCCGCCAGCGGCTTGACTTGCTTTCGCCCCTGCGCGTCGGCGCAGGCGGAGATGCTCACGTTTTTCGCCAGCGTGTAGACCCAGGCATTGCGAGCCACGAAACGCATCCCGGAAACCGTCCGTTCCGATCCCAGATCCAGCACGAAGGTGGCTGTCACGGGCGGCGCCGCTTTGGGCGGATAAACCACCGTGCTCTTGCCCGTGCGCGTGTCGTCGAGCAAACAGGCGTAGGTGCCCAAGTCGCCGTCGATCATCTTCCCCACGGCATACTTCCCCGGCGGGTTCGGGTACCACTCCGCATCCGTCCACACGGCGACCGGACGGAACTCCGCCGCCGACAGCAGGCCGGCGGACAAGACCAACGGCAGGACAAGTTGCATGGCTCTAAGGATGGAAGATGAGATCATACGAGTTTTGACTCCCGCCGCCCGGTATCGCTGGCAGAGGTTTGCGACCTGTTCACCGGGAAAAAATTTCCACTTCGCGCGTTGCTCTGGCTGCATCGCTGCCGTCGTCGTGTTCATCGCTGGTTTCAGTAGCATTGTCGCCGTCGCGCCGCCCAACACAAGCGCAAACATTCCCCAGCGAGAGTTGTTTTTTCGCCTGCTTCTCCGCCATCGCCTTCACGCGGAGGCGGAGGGCCAACTCTATTTGACGTTCCCCTGGATGATTTTCAGCATTCGCGGCGAAAGAATCTTGCGGTTGTCGTCGTCAACGAGGCTGAAACGGTTTCCGTCGTTTGGCGTGCTGAGATAGTTCCAGACGCAATAGGAGATGCTGTGCTCCTTCAGAAGCAGAATGACATCGTTCATCCAATTTTCCCTCGATGTGATGTTGCAGTGCCGGATGGTCCCAAATTCACCACACCAGAGAATCTTGTCCGGATGCTTTCGAACAAAGTCGAACGCAGGTTGCATCAGTGTCCGTAGGACTCGAATGTCCATCCGGTCGAAACGAGAATAGAACGCGTCCGAACTTCCAATGAACCGCTTGAATTCTTTGTAGGGCGCAATGTCTCCCGGATAAGCCATCTTCCGGTTGTAATAAAGCGGGGCCGCCTGCAAGACCCCTCGCTGATGGGTAAACTCGAACGGCTCATAGATGTGGAAGGTGTAAATCACATTCTCGTCGTCGAAAATCTGAAGGTCCTTGAGCTTGTCACAACTGTTCCAGCACGTGCTTCCGATGACGATCTTCCGGGTCGGGTTGACTTTGCGGATCGCCTGAATCGTCCTCTCGGCCAGGCTGTTCCAAGCCTTGGGGTTCACGTTACGGACTTCGTTCATCAACTCGAAGACAATGCTGTTGTTGTCATGATAACGGCGCTCGAATTCCAGCCAGAGGGCGATGAACCGTTTCTGCAGCTCGGGGTCATCCATCAGGGAAACCGGCTCTGGAATATCACAGTAATTTCCAATCGCCTTGTGCAGATTCAGCACCACATTCACGTGGGACTGCTGGCACCATCCAATGAAGTTGTCCACGAGACGGAAGGTCCGCTCCCGATAGACACAGGGCTTCTCCTCAAGAACAATTTGGTCAAAGCCGAGGCGGATGTGATCGACACCGAATGAAGCGATGTTCCGAATGTCCGCCTGCGTGATGTAGGTCTCGAAATGTTCATAGTCGCCAGGCGAGAGGTTCAGCTTCCACTTGTCCGGCAGCACATTGAACCGCTTGTAGTTGGTCAGCCAGCCGCCGATGCCCATGCCATGTTCGAATCCGACAAACCGCTTGGACGATACCGGCCGATTGCCTTCCTTTGCCTGTGCCGTGTTCTGCGCCTGAACATGGGTTGACACCAGCCCACAACAGGCCGCCACTGCCCAGATACAGAGAATACGTCGTTTCATGTTTTCCCTTTTCTTGAAGCGGTTGATTGGAAGTGCCCGTTGAAGGGCACACGCGTCAGATTTTGTAAGGTGTGTCGAACGCGTCGCACCACCGGTAGGCGTGCAGCAACGCAAGCTCGCCTTCCTTGCCGCCCTTGCTCTTGCCGTGTTCCATCCCGAGCACGCCGTCAAACCCTTTTTCGTGGAGGTATTTGAAGATGCTGCGGTAGTTGATTTCGCCCGTCGTCGGCTCCTTGCGGCCCGGCGTGTCGCCGAGGTGATAGTGCGCAATGTAGTCCCACGCGGCCTTGATGTTGGGGATGAGGTCACCCTCGGTGATCTGCTGGTGGTAGAGATCGTTCACGATCTTGCACGAGGGGCTGTTCACCGCTTTGCAGATTTCCATCGCCTGCGGAATCTTCGTCAGGAACAGGCCCGCATGATTGCGCGGGTTCAGCGGTTCGAGCGTCATGATGCAACCGGTTGGCTCGACTTCCTTCATGATCGCCTTCAGGTTCTCGATCAGGTTGGCGGTCATCTGTTCCATCGTCATGCCCTTGAGCAGAGCGCCGGGAACGACGAGGAACCATTTGCCGTTCACCCGCTTGAGCTTCTCACAGACGCCCTTGTAGTGTTTCGCGTAGTCGGCCTTCTTATCCGTCCCGGCAACGAGGCTCTGGCCGCCAAGGGTCGTACTGCAATAGGGTCCGCCTAAAGTGATGCCAAGCTTCTCCATCTCCTTGGCCAGCTTGTCCTGCAGTTCCTGCGGCTTGTTAAGAAAACCGCCATCGAGCAACGCGGAGAAACCCGCTTCAGCCATGAAGTTCAACTGGGCGATCGGGTCCTTGCCCGCGTGCGCCTCGAAAGCGCCGAACGTCGGCGCGTATTTGAGTTTGAATTTTTTCCCGGCCGTTGCGGAAGGCGTCTGTGCCTGCGCGGCGTTGGAGGCCGCGAACAGACCGGCTGCGGTTGCGGCACCGATGCTCAAAAAGCCCCGGCGGTTCATATCCGTGTTTTGAATTGCATGCGCGTCGTGGGTGGTTTTCTTCATGCGCGTATTGTCATCAGCGCAGGCAGGAGTTCAAGCGCCAATCCTGCTTGTGGCGCAGTTGTGGATAGCCCAGGCTGCGCCTTCCGCTTCGGGAGCAATGGAGTAACGGAGTGATGAAGTTATGGAGTATTGGAGTATTGATGTGACGGATCATGCAGTAGGCCACTCCACCACTCCGCACTGTTCTCGACGCCCCCCATCGTGGCAATGTCGAGACGGCAGAGCGACAGCGCGTTCTTGCGCCCGGTGGATGAGGTGCAGCCCGGCATTGGGGATGCGCTGCGTGACCCCGTTCTTTTTTTGTTGCACAGGCGAAGAGGGGTTCTTGGGCGATGCGTTGTCCTTCCAAGGAAGCAGTCCTCGGCTCATTACGGAACACTTCGACAACACCCGCCAAACAATCGTTCATCCCATCAGGATGTGTTGATGGGAACGAACCCTGAAAATGCCTTTATCGCTTCGGAATCGCAATCGTCACGGAATACGGCGCTGATCCATTCGGAGAGTCGCAGAAGTAAAGTTCGAAACCATCTGCGGTATGCTCAAGCGCGATGACATCGCGGCCTGTGCGCTCGACAATCCTGGCCCGCGTCAAATCCACCTCCGCAGCCCAATAGCGCCAGCCGTCCGGCGTTTGAGCGAGGTGGTTCCAGTGGTTGCCGTTGAACGTGACCTTGTCGGGGCGGCCCCAGTTCTTGTGTTTATAGCGCACGTCGTCGCGGGTAAACATGAACACACCACTGCCATCCACGAGCGCGGAAATCCGCAACAACTTAACCGGCGGCCCACCGGGTTCACCTGGAAGCGCGGTTCTCGGGCCTGTAGCTGGCGGAGCGGCTCCGTAGGACGAACAAATCACACACGCAGCCAGTGCAGCGACCGCAGCCATCGTTTTTAAAGCTCTGCAATCATAGGTATTCATACACCTTCCTCCGATGTTGTTGTTGATTGCTTGCGAAGCGGCTGTATACGCCTCTTGCGGTGAGTTGCAAGGGGATTCCCGCTGAATCTTCGATACTTGCGGCGAGCAAGCTGATGGGGAGCAATGAAGTCATGCGGCACGCCACTCCAATACCCCATCACTCCACTCCGCACCGCCCGCACAGTTCTCCATCGTCGTGATGCCGGGACAATCGAAAAAGAAGGCATCCCCTGCCCCAGCCCAAGCTGGACCAGCCGCCGGGAACTTCACTGCTTGTGTTGGACCTTCAATGCTTCAATCCGCGACTTGATGTCCGGATCTTCCAGTTTCTTGCTGGGCGGATTGACTGAGATGAAGCCGGGTTCCTTGAAATGGTAGGTCTCGCTCGTGTCGCATCGGTAGGCGTGATAGACCGAGGGCGCGGGCACACCCTTCTCCATCATCGCCTTGAGCTTGTCCAAGTGGGTTTTGTAAACGTCACGCGGACAGGCGTTCTCCTTCGCACAAATGCTGGCGGCCATGCCGATGACTTCGCCGAGCATGCCCAGCGTGCGCTGGACACGAACGGCGGAAAACGCCACGTGCGAGGCACTGATGTCGCGGCCGCCCAGAAAAAGGTTTTTGACATCCCTCGCATAGAGACATCGATACGGCACCTGATAGGGTTCGACAATGCCGCGATGATAGGCACAGGAACGGAACGGTTCCTCGAACTTCTTCGCATTTTCCGGATCGGGGAAATGCAAATCCAGACTCCAGGTGATTGAACCAGTCGCATCGGGATAGGCGACACGGTTCTCGATGTCGTTCTGGGTTAGGACATGATCGCCAACAACCCGATAGCTTTCACGCTTGCCACCCAGAGGCGAAACCCAGACCAGTGTGTCAGAAGCCCACTCAGCTTTGCGGCGCGAGTGATTCTTCAAGAAGGACCAATTGGCATAGGTCACCATCAGCGCATAGTCACGGATGTATTCGGTCTCTTCGGCTTGGTTGCGGTATTGGCCGGTTTCCCATTCCCAGTCGCCACTGCGAATGTAGTAGGCATTCTCCTCATTGAAGGCAATGCCCCAATCCACATCGGGGAAAGCAGTCGGCTGGCCGGCCTTCTTCGAATACCAGATCACCGACATGCCCATGACCTGATTGTCCGCTTTTTGCGGCGCGAGGGATTCATTGAAGGCCTGGCGTGATTCGCGTCCATACATGACCGCCGCTCCCATCAGGCGCGCGACAACCGCGTCGCCGGTGCAATCGGCAAACAGTCGCGCCCTGTAACGGGTCTCGGCGCCAGTGCGAGTATTGCGGCTGATGACCGCCGTGATCTTGTGCGGATCGGCCGCGTCCTTCTCCACGGCAAAGACCCGCTCATTGATGGCAAGCTTGTAACGGCTGCGTGGACAAAGCCGGAAAACGTTCTCTTTGCGGGCGTCTTCGAAAGCCTCGGCCGGATACGCGCCAGGACCGCCCAGAATGGGCGCGATTTCCGTGACCACGCTGCCCAGTTTCATATAGGGCGCGACTTGGGCAAAACCGCCCAAACCGACGCGTATCTCTGAACTGTTGTTGCCGCCCAACACCGGCCGGTCTTGAATCAGGACCACCCGCGAACCGGTTCGTATGGCCGCGATCGCCGTGCAAGTCCCCGCCATGCCGCCGCCAACCACCGCCAGATCATACTCCACTGGATCATTCTTACAGACGATGCGCCGGATCTTCCGGCGGAAATCAGCCAGTTTCTGTTTCTCATTCTCGGGCTGTGCTTGAGCATCCATCGTCAAGTAGAGCGCGTCGCAGCGGCCGTTGAATCCCGTCAGGTCGTGCAAGGCGATTCTGGCCTCGCCCTTTTCCAAACGCGCCGTGCCCGCCTTCTGCCAATTCCAAGCGCTTCCGTTTGTTCCCAGCGTCTCAGTCAAAGTCTGTCCATTGACCAAAACCCTGAAGACGCCCGCCGGTTTGCCGCGTTTCCACGATGCTGTCCAATCCCGGGTGCGCACCCAGACAATCCACTCGCCCGGCTCGGGGATGCTGCAAACAGTCTCGGCATCCTGAACTGGAATCCCCATGCCATGAGCCATGATGTAGGCCGATCCCATTTGGTCCATCGCCTGTTGATCGATCACCCATCCGCCCAATTTGTCGAAAGACTCCGCTTCGAGGAAAAGCTCACGCTCCGCGCCCTGTAGAGCCACGGAGAACATGCAGAAACTGAGACAGAACGACAAGAAACGGAGGGATGGGAATCGGGGTTCGGGTTGCATTGTAGCCTTCGGCGCCTTCATTGGCGGTTCCGCGCCATTTTCGCTTTCCAACAGGTCAGCGCAAGCGGAAAGAACCAAACGAAGGGGAGCAGAGCGCACCGTACACGGCCAACGCGAAACCGGAGAACAGAACCAGCAAGGCACTCAACACCCATTCGCTTCGCATGAGAAACTCCACAGTTCTATTCTGCTTTCTTCAACTGTCTCAGGATATCGAGCGACTCCTTCTCAAGAATCTCGCCCGCCCGCGTGGTGAGGTAGGAATGCTCTCCGAACCAGGTTTCATAACTGCCGCCTTCGAAGGCCTTCGCCGTGGGCACATAACCGTGGGCGCCGTTGGTCTGCTCCGCGACCATTGTATGTTTGAACGGCGATCCCTTCTTGATGGCGATCCCGATTTCACAAAACAGTTCGTCAGGATTGGTCACGATCGCAAAACCGTCGCCGATGCGGATGCCGGTGAAGAAGAACGGGTAGCTCGGTTTTGCCCTCTGCATCATGTCGTTGAACGTCTTCTTGTAGTGCTCAAGTTGTGTGGGCCAATTGCGAGCGATCTCCGCTTCCTTGAGTTCCGGATGCTCGCGTCCCGGCATCTGCATTTCGCGGTATTCAATCGCCAACGTGGGCTTGGCGATGAGTTCGAGATGTCCAAGGCACCGGATGATTTCGCCACCGAGCTTTTCGCCAAAGAGACTCTTCGGCGCGCTGTAAACGGGATTCACATCGCCACAGGCACCCGCGAGAAACAGCGTGGGCACCTCATAGCCCATGTGCTTCTGTACATATTGCTGAACATCACCGGGATAATCCGCAGAGACGACAAGGTCGCGGGCATTGGCAGCGTGACAGGCGAAGTTGTATACGACCGCCTTGTATCGCCCATCTTTGCCGATCATCGCCAGTACATCGAATTCCGGATCGGCCAGGCATTCCGCCGGATATTTATCCGCTTCCCCGGGAGCCAACTGCCATCGGTTCCAAGCTTGGCCGTCTTTGATTACCCTTCGGCACTGGCTCACACCCTCCGCCCTGCCCTTCGAGGTGCCAACCCTGCAAGGTGTGAGATTGCGCACCGCCATCGCCACTGCGTCGGCAATGGGGGTCACCAGTTGGTCCTTGTAATAGGGCCACAACGGGCCGCGGTGTGTGTGGGAGGAACAAATGATGACGTGGCTGGTTGGAATGCCGGTGGTCGTCTCGACCTGCCGGCGCGCTCGCACCACACATTCCACGGGGTATTTCAACGTGTCCAGAGTGACAATGGCCACCTTCTGTCCTCCGGTTGAAAGAACCAACGCCCTCACATACAGGCGGGTGTTCACCGATGACGATTTCAATCGCGTCGGCGATCCTGCCAGTATGACGGACTCGGTGGGTGTGATATCCACAATGCCAACACCTGCATCGAGGCACCCGCCGGTTGTGTTTGCATTACCATCCCCGGCAAACACGGCAACGACGAACTGAACCAGCAGCGCGCCCGCGATCAGGACATTTCTCATAGTCATCATCGTTCAAATCCCATGCCGGAGTTCTGCCTCTTCCAGGTTGCGGAATTCGATGTGTCAGCCTTTGTTTTCCACGCCGATTACGCCAACATAAAATGCACGTGTCGCAGATGCAACGGTGGCACCGTACCTATGGTTGTGTTCATCGGTGTTCTCGGCGGCATCATAGGACTGCGCCTGAGTCACGCAAGCGCCAAGAACTGTGTGAACCATTCCCAGTTGCCTGCGAGGAGAGAATGGAGTCGTGGAGTGATGGAGTATTGCTGTGACAGATCATGCAGCGGGCCAATCCAAGACTCCAACTCCCCAACACTTCAGAACTCCAACACTCCATTCTGCAATTCTCTCACCGCTCAGGTGTGGGGTGGGAATAATCCGGTTCCATTGCGTTTACCTTTCTCGTGAGGGACTTTTTTGGTATGTTGAACGCCATGTTTCGCACGCAGGATTTGCACGTAAAAGAAATTGTGCCGCTGCTCTCGCCGCGGGCGATGCGGGCTTTGTCGCCCACACCGGAGGCGATGATCGAATTTGTGGCCAAGGCGCGGGAACGCGTCATCCGCATCCTCAAGCAGGAAGATCAGCGGATGCTCGTGGTCGTTGGGCCGTGTTCCATCCACGACGAGAGATCGGCGCTGGAATACGCCGGCCGCCTCGCGAAGCTGCAAAAGGACCTGGCCGACAGGATGGAGATCGTGATGCGCGTCTATTTTGAGAAGCCGCGCACGATCATCGGCTGGAAGGGCCTCATCAACGACCCGCACCTGGATGGTTCGCAGGACATTGAGACCGGTTTGAAGATCGCGCGGAAGCTGTTGCAGGAGATCAACGGCCTGGGCTTGCCGGCGGCGACGGAGTTTCTCGACCCGATCGTCCCGCAGTACATCGCCAATCTCATCACCTGGGCGGCCATCGGCGCGCGGACGACGGAATCGCAGACGCACCGCGAGATGGCCAGCGGCTTGTCCATGCCCGTGGGCCTGAAAAACGGCACCGACGGCAGTTTGCAGGCGGCGATCGACGCGATGGGGGCCACGGCGCATCCGCACAGTTTTCTGGGCATGAACGAAGACGGCGTGACGAGCATCGTCCGCACGAACGGCAACCCCAACGCACACATCGTGCTGCGCGGCGGCCGGACGATGACGAATTACGACCCCGCCAGCATCAAGGCGGCGGAACAGAAGTTGATTTCCGAAAAGCTGCCGCCGGTGTTGATGGTGGATTGCAGCCACGCGAATTCGGAAAAGAAATTCGCCAAACAGGAGGAAGTCTGGCGCAGCGTCATCGAACAACGCGTGGGCGGCACCCGGTCGCTGATGGGCCTGATGGTGGAAAGCCACCTGAATGAGGGCAACCAGTCCATCCCGAAGAACAAGCGCGACCTGCGCTACGGTGTGAGCATCACCGATTCCTGCGTGGGCTGGGAAACCACCGAGCGCATGTTGTGTTGGGGCTACGAGCAATTGAAGAAAGTATAAGGCGCTTCAGGACTTTCCGTAGCCAGACGGGCGCGCTTGTCCCGCTTTTTCATTTCGCGGTTTTTCCGGAACGTCACCCGCAAAGCGTCGTCAGGGGACAATGGCGTCGTTTCGCTTCAGAAGAGCCTTCAGTTCGGCGAGATCGACTTTCAGCGGAGTCGTGGCGTGTTTCACCGCCAGGGCGGCGGCAGCTCCCGCCGCCTGACCGGTTCCCATGCAGGTCGCCTGAATCCGGAGCGCGGACATCGCAAGACGGTCACTGCTGATACAACGCCCGGCCACCATCAGATGATCAACACCGAGCGGAATGAGCGCCCGGAGAGGAACCGTCGGCAGGACGCCCTCCTTCAAGTGGATGCGGATAAAATCCTTCCACAACGGTTTGTGCATGTCGATCTGGTAGCAGGCATAACAAATGGAATCTTCCCAGGTCTTGCCCGCAAGATAGTCATCGACAGTCACGACATACTCGCCCTTGACCCGCCACGTTTCCCGGACACCGACCTCCGGGAACATGGTTGTGATCATGGCGGTTTCCCCTCCGGGCAGCGAGCGGATGAATCTCAGCATTCTCAACGCCGACTGACGCCCGCGAATATTCGTCTGCGTTCGCAGGGCTGCTGTTGAATTATCGGCGTCATATATATAATTGCCGGCCTGATAGTACATCGAACTCTCGATGCCATGTCTGGCATCACCCTCGATGAGCCGGCCCTCTTTGAGCGCTTCCTCATACCTTCTCTGAAGTTCGTCCTTTCCGAGTTTCTTGAGACTGACCTCGTGTTTGATCACATAATTGAAGGAACCGGCCATGATCTCCTTTTCCCGCATGCGTTCGGCGCCTGCCAGCGCGCAGAGCGTTCCGTTGCCCGTGCAATCCACAAGCTCTTTGCAACGGATGGTCCGGGTCTCCCCCATGGCTGCGGTTGTGAGAATCCAATGGCGGGTGTTCTTTGAGTCATCATTCTTCTTCACCGACATCGGTGACTCAAAATAGCGGAGTTCGGCGCCCGCCTTCAGGCAAAGTTCCTCGGCGATGCACGCATACAATGGTGGATTGATGCGAAAGTGTTTCCGCGATCCAGGCAACTGTTTGTCATCGAGCTCGGCAGTCTTTGTGCACCATTCCCAACCGATCCCCGCAATCCGCTGTTTACCCCAAAGGGAAAACAACTCGGGAGAATTCACTCCCCCAACCGTTGCGTTGCCGCCTAATTGGGAACCAGCCTCGATGAGGATGGTCTTTGTGCCACAGCGTGCCGACTGAATCGTCGCAACAACCCCCGCCGTCCCACCACCCACAACGACCACATCGCACTCAACGGTGTCGGCGCATATCTCTGCGCTCGATAGCAACGCGAGGGCAAAACAAAGTGCTGCGGAACAATGCTTCATTTTCATCTTCATTGGTTCATCCATGTTGTCTGGGATCGCGCGTTCGAAAAACCGGTCCGATCTTCGCATTCGACACTTGCTTCGCAAGTGAAAACCCCACCGGCCACATCTCAGCGGCGAACACTTCAGTCCGAGGAAGACGCGGCGACAGATTCGATGAGCACGCCTTGGGGGTCGGCTTCCGATGCCGCGCTTTGCAGATGCAGGTAGCTGATGCCATTGCGGGTCGGGAACACGCGCGGCAGTTCATGCCATGCGTCGCCTCCGATGCTGAACCTGGCGGAGTTCTGATCCCAGCGGATCTCCAGTTCCGCCCACGTGTCCGGTTTCAAGGCAGGAACGGCGTTGATGCTTCCCGCGTGATCGAGTCGCATCACGTATTGCGCGAAACGGGAGACCACTGGATCGACCGGGTTGAACCAGCGGTCCACGAGGCATATCTGCATTCCCTTTGAGCCTTGAGGCATCCGCAAACGCAGCTTGAGACTGCCACGCTGCCAGCAGGGGAAATTCCACACGGTGCCTTCCACTTCGTGCAGAAGCCGCGGGTCGGGGTGCCGCGCTACTTGCAGCACTTCGCGTGGCAGGCCGTCCGGATGCGGAATCAGCGAGGCGCCGGCACGCCGGTTGTAGGCGCAGTGTCCGCTCACGCCGCGGAAGTTGCCGGGAACGCTCTTGAGATACTGCTGCACCGACCAGCCGCCCAGGCCATGGGCGAAATTGTCTTCCCGATGATTCTCGAGGAGCCAGTCCGGGTCGAAGATCATGAGCCGGCGGCAAAGCGGATGCTGGCCAAACGCCAGCAGTATTTTCTTCCCTGGCAATTCGACAGCCTGGGATTGGTGGATGCTTTTATCCAGCGACTCGCGATTGCCGCCGCTGGCGCGGAAATCGCCATCATTGCGGCGTTCATTGAGATACAACTCGCGGAATCCGCGCCATGTCCGGCCTTCGTCGGCAGAGATCGCCGCATGCAGCACATCGCGGTTGGTGAAGAAATCCTCCGATGTGCCTTCACGCTCGGACTTGTTCAATCCCGGCTGGGACTCATGTTTCAGCTCCGGCAGCGGAGTGGAATTGTTCCAAACCACCAGCAGCCGGCCATCGCTCATGCGAAACAGCAGCGGCATGGTAATCGTGGCGTAGAAGCGAGACGGGACCGGCGTGGTCCAGGAATTGCCACCGTCATCGGAAAACGCCTCATAGTGGCAATCCTGCGACGTGCGGATCAACATCCATAACCGGCCGTTGGAAAGCTCAACCACTGTCGGCTCACAACCGTAGTTCTGCCAGCGCACACCCTCGTGCGGCCACTCGATCTTGTGTGCAGGCGGACTGGGAAGCAACACCTCGCGCCAGGTTGCGCCATCGTCGTTTGAAAGCAGCACACCAGGTTGATTGGGACTCTCGCCGCGACGCTGGATGGGCTGCACCCACTGTCGCCGCTGTCGCAGCGCAAGCGGCAGGCGGGCCATGAATCCCATGTGGCGATTGATCAGGGAATTCGTCAGCGAGCCCTCGGGACCCTGCGGCGAGCGAAACACGAAGAAGCCGCTGCCATCGCACATATTCAACGCAGTCTGCCACGACTCCGCATCAACCCGTTTGGGTTTGCACAGAACCGTGAGAAAATCCCCTGACCACGGGCTGCGCACCATCGATCCAGCCGTCACACCAATGACCGGAACCTCACGCCAGCTCAGGCCATGATCACGGCTGGAAATGTAGACCGGCTGAAGGTGCTTGCCGGCATCGTGACGGAAACCGTAGTGGCGAATCTCGCCATCCGGCATCATCATCAACCCGCGGCAGGCGTTCTCCGGAGGGACGCCCACAACCCTCGGCGCGAAAATGCCGTGTAACATTTCGGTTGCTGGCGAATCCGAGGCGGCCAGCATTTCCGAAACCATCCCGATCGCGAGACATAGAATGGCGACCTGCCACCTCGTTCGGCTTTTCACCGGACGGGACGCGTCCTGCATTTCGGAGTCAACCCGCCGCGACGGTGATTCGTTCGTGGTGATGCGGAGTTGTTGGATCAAGTTGTTTGCGCTGTTCATGGTCGTGTGTGGAAATATGGCAACGGAGCGAGTGTATATCTTCGGACATGCGTTCTGGAAGACTTTAAGAAACGCCGCCGGCTTTCGGCGTTGACAGCATCCAGCGATCGGCACAGCATTCGATTTGAACAACCATTCATTCGAAGGAAATCGGTCATGCACAACCAACTACGCGCAGACAACTCAATCACGCGACGCAAATTCCTCAGCGGCATGGCGGTGGCTACCGCGTTCTCCATCGTGCCGCGCCACGCCGTCGCCCGCTCCGGCAAGCGCGCGCCGAGCGACACATTGAATCTGGGCTGCGTCGGTGTGGGCGGAATGCAAGGCGCGGGTGACGTGAAAAATGTCAGCAGCGAGAACATCTATGCGCTGTGCGACGTGGACGAGAATTTCCTGAACAAAGCCGCCGCGAAATACCCGAACGCGAAACTCTACCGGGATTTCCGCGAGATGTTGGACAAGGAATACAAGAACCTCGATGGCATTACCATCACCATCCCCGACCACATGCACGCCACCGTGGCGTTGCGGGCAATGGAACGCGGCCTGGCGGTTCACTGCCAGAAACCGTTGACCCAAAGCGTCTGGGAAGCGCGGCTGTTGACCAAGGCGGCCAAGAAATACAAGGTGCCCACCCAGATGGGCAATCAGGGTTATTCTTCAGTGGCCACGCGCATCGCGTGCGAGACGATTTGGAACGGCGACCTCGGCGATATCACCGAGGTGCATTCGTGGAGCGGCGGCGGATTCGCCCGTGGCATCATGGAATGGCCACCGGTCGAGGAAACGCCCAAGACGCTCAACTGGGACCTCTGGACCGGCCGCGCCCGCGAGCACACCTACAGTTCGAAGATTCATCCATGGCATTGGCGCGGATTCCTCGATTACGGCACGCAGATGATCGGCGACTGGGGCATCCACATGCTGGGGCCGGCAAACTGGGGATTGCAGCTTGGCAGTCCGACCAGCGTCCAGTGCACCGCCGTGGATGAGGTCAATCCGGTAACGTATCCGCACTACTCCTGCGTGTTCGAGTTCCCGGCGCGTCCAAACAAATACGTCAAAGCCGGCAAGATGCCGCCCATGAAGCTGTATTGGTACGAAGGCAAGATGGCCAAGACCTTCAAGCGTCCCGCCGACTTGACCGAGCAGGACCTCAAGGGATTCAACGAACTCTTCATTGGCACCAAGGGCTACATGGGCACAGGCGGGCGCGGCGAGAGTGTCCGCTTGGTTCCCGAATCCAGGATGAAAGACTGGCAAAGGCCGCGCGAAGTCATCAAACGTTCGCCCGGCCATTTCAAGGACTGGATTGAGTCCTGCAAAGGCGGCGCCCCAGCCTGCTCCAACTTCAGCATCTCCGGCCCCTACACGGAATGGATGTTGCTCGGCGCCATCAGTTGGCGGTTCCCGAACGAAAAGCTCCTTTGGGACGGCAAGAAGTTGCGGTTCACCAATAACGAAAAGGCCAACGAGTTCATCAAGCCCTACATGCGCAAGGGTTGGGAACTGAAAGACGTCAGGGCCTGAGTCGGTAGCGCGAGGCGTGCGAGATTGAAGCAGCCCTCAACGGGCGTCTCCTGCATTTGCTTACGCTGCGTCTGCTTCCCTACTTCAACAATTGCTTCACCTTCGCCTGGATGGCCTCGGCCCAGATTTCATACCCTTTTTCGTTCGGGTGCAACAGGTCGGGCATGATCTCCTTGGAAAGCGTCCCGTCGGGCTGGAGGAATTTCGCGTTGACGTCCATGAAAAACACGGTCTTGTTGTCGGCGAAGCCCTTGATGATCGCGTTCGTCGCTTCGTTTTGCTGGCGAAACTTGTCCGCGTTGCTCGCCCCGCGCGGGAAGATTGCGAGCAACAGGATTTTCGCCTTGGGGCACTTGGCCTTGAGCTTGCCAAGAATCGCCTTCACGCCATCCGCCGTCTGCTGTGCGGAACATTGGTAAACCGCGCCGTTGAGTTCTTTCTGGGGGCGGCCCTGATGACCGGTGTTGTTGGTGCCGATCATCAGCACGATGGCCTTCGGCTTGAGGCCGTCAAAGTTGCCGTGCTCCAAACGCCACAGCACGTGCTCGGTGCGGTCGCCGCCGATGCCGAAGTTGGCGGCCTTCAACGGTGCCCAATACTTTTCCCAGACAGCCTTGCCTTTGGCGCCATCCCAGCCATGGGTGATCGAATCACCGAGGAAGACAAGTTGCGCCTCACCCTTCTTGGAGATTTCGTTGAAGGATTCGTGGCGTTTCTCGGTGCCCGGGTGCAGCACGGACATGGTGGCGTAGTTCGGGGTCGTATCGGCGAAAGTGACGTTCGCCAGGCACAGCAGCGTGATGAGCAGAAGTCGAGTGTTCATAATGATGTCAGTGGCGTCATTGAAGTTGGAGCCGCGCGCCGTGGCAAGTGTATTCGTTGGGTGCCCGCCGCGTTCAGGAGAACGAATGGAGTGATGGAATATTGGAGTGTTGGAGTAATGGGAAAATGGAATCATGCAGCGGGCCACTCCAACACTCCAACACTCCAACACTCCGTTGCTCCGAAATCCCTCCCTTCGCTGGGGATGGACAATGCCCAAACGATCAGTCAACATCACCAACGGCTACCGACTGACTTTCAGGTGGCTCGAAAAGATGAGTCCGGTCGTGGATGGCCGCGGCAACCGCAAACCAAGAGGATGGCATGAAGCTGGAAAGAATCTTGAAGGATGCACGCATGACCGTTGTGCTCACCGGCCGGCTCGATGCCGCTACGGCTCCTGTTCTTGGCGAGTTGGTCGACAGGCAGCTGGAAGGCATCGCAGAACTCGTCCTGGATTTTGACGGTCTTGATTATGTCTCATCAGCCGGGCTGCGTGTCATTCTGACCGCACAACAGAAGATGAAGGCAGCCCGCGGAAGCATGGTGGTGAAGAACGTGAGCCAGACGATCGCCAGCGTTTTTGAGATGACCGGCTTTGACAGCATCGTGACTTATGAAAGGAAGCTCAGGCAACTGTCGGTCGCCGGCCTGGAGATGATCGCGAAGGGGGCAAACGGTGAATGCTACAAGGTAGATGACGAAACCGTCCTGAAACTGTACTACGACTACATAGACGAAGCGTCCGCCGCGAGAGAGAAAAAGCTGGCGAAAATGGCCTTTGTGGCCGGGGTTCCAACCGCCATTTCCTATGATGTGGTGGAGTGCGGCAACCGCAGGGGTGTCTTATATGAAATGCTGAAAGCGGACACTCTCTCGAAATACATCGAAAAGAATGTCCATCGCCTGGATGCCGTGGTTGAGATGTATGTCGGCTTCTGCAAGCAGATCCATGCCATCGTGGGTGACCCGAACACGTTTCCGGATGCCGTTACGCTCGGCTGCGGCTATATCGATGCCTGTGGCCTCTTTAACGATGGCCAGCGAGCGGCTATCAAGGAACGCCTGTTGCGCGCTGAAAGACAAAACACGCTGATCCACTGGGACCTTCATCCGGGCAATATCATGATGCAGGGAGACAGTCCCTGCTTGATTGACATGGGGGATATGGCCATCGGCACACCGTATTTCGACTTGGGACAGATCAAACAGGTCCTGCACTATTATGCAGGCATGGGTCTCTGCCAGAAGATCATCGGACTCGACGACGCGATCGCACTTCGCGTGTGGTCAAGATTTGTCGCGATCTATTTCGGCAACCCGGCCCCGGACGAGTTGGCGGCGATCGAGGAAAACATCAATTTCTACAGGGCAATCAAGAATATGTTCCTTTATCTGAGCGGCAGCGGTGGCGAAGCCATGCGTTCAAGGCGCAAGGATTTCATCTTCCAGATGCTTCCCAAGGAAATCACGGAACTGAGCTAGGCGTCTCCCTGCTGCGCCGGCCACGGGACCCGGAGCGGATTCTTCCCGGCCATCGCCCTCGGAGCAGCGCGGAACCATGGGGCAACGGAGTATTGGAGTGATGGAGTAATGGAGCAAGGCAACAAGCACCCTGTCAGGATCAGTCGGGAACAGTCCAGCATTAAGAAACACGGTGGCGAATGCTCGATGCTCCTTACCTAGGCGGATAAGGAGGATTTCCGGGGGGCGGTTCGTCTTCCTTGGTTGGAGGCGCCTCAAGGATCGCCTTACGCAGTCTCTGCAAGAACTCCAGCGGATCGCTTTTTACGGACACCATCCCACACTTGTCAGGCATGAATTCTAAGTAACTGATTTCGATCAGCGGACTGTCTATACCCTTGTAGCGCCGCACCACAATCACCACCCATGAGTTTCGTTCGGGAACCTTCTTGATGGCACTGGGCTCACGGAACTTGCTTCCAGGATCAATGTCAACTTCAGTCTCATAACGAGCCGTCTTTAGCAACTCATTCGCAAGCTCTGCATTCCCATACACACTTGCCAGCGGACGCCACACACACCGCCACTTAGTCCAGTCGATGTGAGATATGGTTTCAACACGTGCGAGAAGGCAGACCCGATCTTTCCAAAAAGACGGCTCGCCTCCCGTATACTTGGGAAGGCCGATCGCCACTGATTCGACAAACACAAGACACAG
Organism: Verrucomicrobiia bacterium; assembly: GCA_041651735.1. GTDB lineage: Bacteria > Verrucomicrobiota > Verrucomicrobiia > CAIQCK01 > CAIQCK01 > CAIQCK01. The sequence goes on from JBAZIR010000020.1 coordinate 28,010, forward strand.
TATGACCAATAGGAGGTATCTGCTCATATGTGGGGAAGAAACCACGCGTTGCGTGCCGATGACTGCATTGTTCCCGTTGCCGCGCTCATCGTCCGCATTCTCCCCGCCCAGCCGGCCGGCACAAGCACAAAACATCCAAAGCACGATTCCAAAGACGCGAGCCGCTTTAGCTCGTGACGCCTGACTTTAAAGTCGCAACCGAATCCTCGCGGTTCTTCCGGCGCAAGCACGTAGTTGGGGTCGGCTTTGTAGCGCAACTCCAGCGGCACCTGCACCGGTGGCGTAGCAATCCGATGCAACGCGAATCACGAGTTACGGATTACGAGTCACGCCTTCTTCCGCGCCTGCTTCTCCACCATCGCCTTCACGCGGAGGCGGAGGGCGTTGAGCTTGATGAAGCCGGTGGCGTCGTCCTGGTTGTAGATGCTCTCGCCGCTTTCCATCGTCGCGATGTCGGGACGGTAGAGCGAGAGGGCGCTCTTGCGGCCGACGGTGATGATGTTGCCCTTGTAGAGCTTGAGGCGGACGGTGCCGGTGACGTTCTGCTGGCTCTCCTCGACGAGTGCCTGCAACGCG
>JBAZIR010000021.1:0-28496 GCA_041651735.1 Verrucomicrobiia bacterium
AAGACATCCAAGTTCAACTGGCCGATTTCGCTGTCGGCGCCCTACAGGAACGGGATCGCGCCGAGATCGAACGCCATCTTTTGGAGTGCCCTGCCTGCCAGCGCGAATTACACGCACTGCAACAGGTGGGCACGGTGCTTGATGCACTGCCGCCGGAAGAGGCGCCTACGGGACTTTGGGACGCCATTCGTCGTGACATCGAAGCGCCCGAGCCGGAACCGGTGCGCGTGCCCTGGTGGGAGACGCTGTTCCCGGCACGATGGCCGCGGCTGGCTTACGCGGGGCTGGCGGCGACGGCGATTGTGGCGGTGGCGTTACTCATGACGGTCTCCCGGCTGGCTCCCGCCGAGGATGATGAGACGCAGGATTTCATCCAGCGCCACGGTATGTTGGCCTGGAACGACCCATTGAGCGACAAAGCCTCGCTGGGCGTGATGCTGGCCCGCAGCCAGATGGGCAGGGAGATACAATGATGCGAGCGATTCTTCTCATCAGCGTGGCGGCGCTGGCGCTGGCGGTCTCGAATGCGAGCGACACCGGCTCTCCGGCGTCAGCTGGGCCGGCGGAGCGGTTGCGAGCGGCGCAGAGCGCGGAAGAAAGGCTCACGCTGCGCGCGACATTGAACACGGCCACCTTCTCGCGGCAGGGTTCCGTGTCGTCGCAGGTGGTGGTGTGCCGAAAACCCGGCTGCTGTCGCTGGGAATACCAGGCGCCGTCATTGAAGGGACTGGTGATGATCGAAAAGGGCGAGGCGGTCATCCGCCTTGACCCGGCGCAGAAAATCGCATGCGTCGGTTGCTCATCCCGGGAGGCTGGCGCGATCGACCTGCTGTTGAAGAACTACACAGTGACGGCAGAGCGGACGGAGTCGATTATAGGCCGCGCGGCGGACGTGCTGGTCATCAAACATCGAGAGGCGGGCCACCCGGCAAAGAAAGTCTGGGTGGATCAAGCCACCAGCCTCATTCTGCGTTCGGAGTATTACAGCAGCGACGGTGAACTGACGGCGTTGACGTTCTACACGGACATCGATTGGAAACCCAAACTGGTTGGCAGTCTTTTCGACGTTCCCGACGATTGGAAAAAGGTCGCAGTCGGGGATGATCCCGGCAAGCACTGGGACCGTGAGAAATTGTCCAAAGAGGTGGGGTTCAACGTGCGCGAGCCGGCGTATTTGCCGGCGGGCTTTGCGTTGGATGGCTTTCTGCTCTACCACTGCCGTTGCGGCACAGCATCAGCTCATCTGCGTTACGTGGACGGACTGAACAGCGTTTCCGTTTTCGAGCGATTTGTGCAATGCCCCGGTCGCGGTCGCGGTCGCGGCTTTGGCTGGGGAAAGGGCCGCGGCGGCGGGCGCAATTGCGAACTGCTGGCGAACCAGCCGGGCCGGATGCTCGTCAAACAGGTGGGCGACCTGTCATACATCCTCATCGGCGATTTACCGGAGGCGGAACTGTCCAGGATTGCCGACAGCATCAAGTAAATGGAATGTGCCGACGGTATGTCTCGTCTTTTCGTGTGGAACAGCGAAAAGGAGTGACGAACGCGACATGAAACCAAGATTGATGCGAACGGTGAACTGGCTTTTATACGCCGGATTCTGTGCCCTCACCGGCACCGGGTTGTTGTTATCCTTCCGTATGCCTCCGGGCAGCCGGGGCGGGCGCGGCTTGGAATTTCTCGGTTGGGGGCGGCACGATTGGGGCGATGTCCATCTTTGGATCGCGCTTGCCGTCATCGCGCTGACCGTGGCGCATCTCGTCCTGAACTGGGCGTGGGTAAAGAAAGTCGGGAGCGATGGTCGGCATTGGGGATTGCTGGGCAGGGGGAGTATCGGTTTGGCGCTTGTGGTTGTGTTCCTAGTGCTGCCAGTGACACGTCAGCAGGGTCTCGAAACCGAACGGATGGGCCACAATGCCATAGGGTACACGGCTGGCCACTGACATCGAGCGCGGCTAGGAAAATCTGACAGTCAGACGGTTCTTGTTCGATGAATCAAGAAGGGCAGTGAACTTGGTCAGCGATTTCCCGGCGAAGCCTTTGATGAATGTGCCGTCTGTCTTGAAGGTCGAATGCCCCAGACTCGCACAGCGAAACTCCTTCGCGTCGTGCTGGTACTCCACCTCCGCGCCGCGGTGAGGGCATTTGATGGAGACGACCGCATAATCGCTGTCACCGGTGCGTGCGACAATCAGGGACTGCGGCAGCTTCACGTCAGCAATCTTGACGGAGCCGCCGACCTTTGCCAGCGCGGCGACTTTCTCCAACGAAATTGTCAGCTTGTTGCTTTCGATGGTGTAAGCGTCAGATGGAATCGGCGGGGTGTTGCCAACCTTGGTGAAAGTGGCGCAGCCACCGAGGCCGCAAATGCAAGCGCCGGTTCCCGCAACGGCAGCGTTACCTATGAATTTCCTGCGACTGATCTTGGACATATTCATTCTCCAGATTGTGCATGCTCCAGTTCCGGCGACCGCTCGTCAATGATTGGCTTGGGATTGTTGACTGTCTGAATCCTGCCCTCGAATCCCAATAAACTCCAGCCGCGTCCCGACACTGCAACCAACGCAGTCGTTGGGGAAAGCCGACCATAGCCGGGCTGTTGCAGCCATGCCCGTGCAATGGGCCGGTCCAACCCGCTGAATGCCGAGCTGCCGAAATGCCTGGATCGTCTGCTCGATTCGTTCCGGCTTGGCGTTGAGCAGGTGCATTCCACCCAGAACGGTGTGAATGGGTTTGCCGCCGGTAATCTGGCGGATGTGCTGCAAGGTGTTGACGACGCCCGAGTGCGCGCAGCCGAGGACGACGACGATGCCCTCTCTTGTCTCGAAGAACAGGGATTGGTCGTCGGTCAGTGGGTCGGGCTCGTTGCATTGCTCATCGAGAAAGAATTGGCCACCCGTGTCTTCGAACAGTGTGAGTCGTGGAACCTTGCCGGTGACGAAGATGCCGCCGGCGACTTCTGTGACGTCCGTGGTCCAGTGCACCGAAGCTTCCCGCTCGCGTAAAGCTTGCGCCGCGGAAGCGATCATGCCGGCAGATACCGTGCGGCCATCGTTACGGCGAGCGTATTTGGCTGCAAGGGCCGCCGGATGAACGAAGACTTGGGCTTGCGGCGATGCACTCAGAATTGTGGCCAGTCCGCCGGTGTGATCGAAATGGCCATGGCTCAGCACCACAGATTGTGCTTTCTGCAAAGACACTCCCAAGGTCTGTGCGTTGGCCTGTAGCAACTGGCTCTGGCCGGTATCAAACAGAAGACTCTGCGCGCCCGCCTGGATCCAGACCGCCCAACCGTGTTCCGCCAACAGGCCGCGCGTGTTGACGCTGTTTTCAACGAGGACTGTCAGAGAGATGTGTTCGTTCATGAAAGGGAAGCCTCCTATGCGGTTCAGACACTGGCGCAAGGCAGAGTCGCCACCAGCACTTCCTGGTTGCAACCTTTGCTCAGTTGCGCGACCAAGCCGCGCTTGCGCAGGAAACGTTGCAGGTCGCGGAAATGATGGACTTCGTGCTGATGGATTTTCCCTTCGGCGCGATGAATGCGATCCATGATATGAAAGCCGCGCGGGCTGAAGTCAGCGAGAACGATTTTGCCGCCGGGTTTGACCACGCGCAGCATTTCCATCAACACCCCGCGAAAGTGGGGGATATGATGCATCGCGTTGAAGGTCACTGCCGCATCAAATGTGCGGTTCCGCCACGGCAGCCGTGCCGCGTCCCGGAGGATGAATTTGATTTTGGCTTCCACGCCGGCAAAACGGGCGTTGAGCCGGGCGCACGCTTGTTCTTCGGCAGCAATGTCCACGGTAGTGATAGCCGTGCTGTGCTTGGCCAATTCAACGAGGAAGCGCCCTTTGCCGGTGCCGATTTCGAGAACCGACTCGCCCAACGGCAAGGACTGGGCCAGAGCAAAGACGATGCCCTTCGGGAGGTCGTAGCCGAATGTGCGGAAAAACGCTTCCCGTTCGAGCAGTTGGCGGTGGTTGGCGAGCACTTCTTTGCTTCGATGGCCAGTGAGTTGATTCCGTTTTCGTTGGTTGGTCATGGTTTGACGGGTTGTAAACTGCTTTTATGCCTTGGCCGCGACCTCAGCCGGCTGGTGCGGGCGATGATGTCCAGAAAATGTTCGAGGTGCATCTGCTTTGAACAGCGTGACCGGCGTTCGTCGCAGCATCGCCGACGCACACCCATTTTATCGGCCGAACAACAGACGATCGAGTATATTCAATATTTGCGTTGGTGTGCCGCTCCATTATGCGTTCTTGACTCATGCGACTTTGTACAAGTGGCGTTGTTGTTTGGCCGATCGTCAGCGCGAACTGGCCGATGAAATCTGAGCGGCCTTGGCGAGGCTCAGGCCAAACTCCAGCATCGGACCAACGACGCGGCTGCAATCGCCCAGCACGTCATCCAGCGCACTGACAAAAGTGCGCGCGTCATCCTCAGTGCTAACCAGCGGCGGCAGAATCTTTACGATGTCGTGCGCGTGGGCGGCGACCTGCGCGAGAATGCGGTGCTTCTTGAGCAGGTTGCTAACGATAATTTGCGGAAACAACGACTTATCGGCCGCGTGGATCGTCTTCCACGCCATCTTTGCCTGAAACCCGCGCGGCTCCTGGAACTCGATGCCGATCATCAGGCCCTTGCCGCGGACTTCTCTGATCAGGTCGTGCTTTCCCTTGAGCTTGTTTAGCTCGGCGAACAGAAACTCCGAGAGCTTCCGGCCGCGCTCGATGAGATTCTCGTCTTCCAGCACGTGCAGTGTGGCCATGGCAGCGGCCATCGCAAGGTTGTTCCTGCCAAACGTCGTTGAATGCACCACACAGCGGTCCATCCGCGAGAAAATCTTCTGATAAATCTCCCGGCGCGAAATGAACGCTCCGCACGGGACGTAGCCGCCGCTGAGCGTCTTGGCCAGCGTGATGATGTCCGGCTCCAGATTCCAATGCTGGAAGCCGAACATCTTCCCCGTGCGCCCGAAGCCGGTTTGGACTTCGTCGCTGATGAACAGCGTGCCGTATTGGCGGCAAAGTGCCTGCGCCGCCGGCAAGAAATCATCCTTTGGAACATCCAGCATCTTCCCCTGGCAACACTCGAAGATGAACGCGGCCACGTCGCGCTTCGCCAGAAAACGCTCCAGCGTGGCGATGTCGTTCATCTTGATCTTCTCGCTGCCCGGCAACAGAGGCTCGAAACCTTCGCGGAAACTCTCCGCTCCGTTCACACTAAGCGCGCCGAGTGTCAGCCCGTGAAACGCGTGATCGAGATAAACGACTCGCGACCGGCCGGTGGCAGCCTTGGCGAACTTCAACGCTCCTTCCACCGCCTCCGTGCCACTGTTGCAGAAAAACACTGCGTTCAAGTGCGGGGGGCAGCGTTTCACCAACTCTTCGGCCGCCACACCGCTGAGGAACGCGCAATCGAGTTGCACCATGTTCGGCAGGTCAAGATCAAGGACGTCGCGGATAGCTTTCTGCACCGCCTGATGGTTCCGTCCGATATTGAACACGCCATAGCCGCTGATGTAGTCGAGGTAACGGTTGTCCTCCTTATCCCAAAGGTATTGGCCCTTGGCACGCGCATACACCTTGTCAAACCCGATGGTGCGCAGCACTTTCACAAGTGTTGAGTTTACATAGCGCTCATGCAGCGTGTAGTTCTCGCCCAGCCGATCCGTGACCAGTGTCTTGATGTCTATAGGCATGTTGTTCTCCGGCTAACCGACGTTATTCATATGAGAACTTCAGACATGTGATCGGGGTCTCACACGGCATTGCTGCCGCAGGCCAGTTCTATACGCCACCTTTTGAATATCGAGGCGGCAATCCCATTTGCACCTTCGCCGCGGGCGTGAGTTCGAGTTTCATGCCGGGCCGTTCCCAATCGGTCTCAGGGGCGTTTGTCTCCGTTGGCCAGCATCGCGGCTGCTTTGCTGACGACGCGGCGGATGTTCTCTTCCGTCACCGGACTCTTGCCTTTATGCAAACCGACGGCGCTCATGTCAAAATGCACAAAGCGATGCAGCCCGGCGTTTTCAAATGTGCGCCGTGAGCAGGCCTTGGGGCAGCCGTCCATCAACAGCACGCGGGTCGCGTATTCGGCATTGAACATCATGTCCCCGTCGCGCGCGCCGATGCCGGCCAGACACGACATGTTGGCAATACCATCACGGCTCATCTGCCGCGCGGCGCGGTCGGTCAACTCACCCACGTCGGCCGAACCGCCGCAGACATAGACCACGAAAGTTTGTTTGGTTTCTTTGATTTCCATGTTGATGTTCCTTTGGTTTTGAGAGTCCGCCTGATGTCACTTGCGCTGATCGCGCGCAGCGCCGAATCCGGCCAACGCCAACATGGCGCGGCAGTCGGCGGTGGTGATTTCCTTGCTCTGCCGCCAGAGCGCCGTTGTGAAACCGTCTTCGCGCCGGTCCGGGGTCATCGCAGCGGCGGCTGGCTCGCCGGCTTCCGGATAGAGCGCGTTGGCCCCGCTCATCAAGCCGATCACGTTCGACTCGTGAACCGCTATGCTTGCCAGATGTTTCTGCTGTGACGCAGCCAGCGCGATCACGGCCACGATCTGCGCGAGTCTTGCGAGGGAAATCTGGCCCTGCTCGTAAAGCGGAGACCCTGGCACGGAAAATCGTCGCATTGCAGCGTGTTGACGGCAGGGCAAATCAACGCCCAACCAGATCTGTTCCACCAATTCGCTCGGTGTGTGTTCGGGGCCGATCGGCTCGCACGAGTTATACCAGTCCAAGTCCATTTCGAGGATCTTCTCGATCGTCGCGTGTCGCTGCGCTGGCGACACGCGGGTATCCACTCCCTCGCGCAGACGGCACACATGGTAGGCGCCTGAGACACCCGCGGCTCGTAGAGCCGCCAATTGACTCAACTCCAAGTCACCAACGTTTGCGAGAATTTGCAGGTCCGGCGGGACTGCTTTGCGCACCGCAGCGCAGAGGTCGAGAAACCAGCCAAAACCAAACCGGTGCATGGTCATGAGGAACACGCCCTTTGCACCGCCGCGTGCGAATCCTTGGCATCTGGCAACAACCTCTTCCGTGGACAAGCACGACGCTTCAATCGTTGTGTGCGGTTTGGCGAAAGCACAAAAACCGCAGCCGCCGTCGCACGGACCCATATCCACCCCAATCTGACCCAGTAAAAGGGCCGTGTTGGAGAAACGCTTTCGCGCAACATCGTTGCCTGCGGATCGCAGGAGCGACGCCTCCAGCGAGTCTTCGCGAAGCGATAGGAGGTGTTCGGCGTCGCCCTTGCTGATGGTGCCGCCGTCCAGGACGCTTCGAAGAATGGCTTCGGTTCGGTTATTGGTTGCCATGGCACCCGCCCGGTTTCGCAGTGTGACTATGGCCGCAGGAGGCGGATGTGTTATCACAAGCGTTATCTCCTGTCGTCAGTCGCTGTTCCAAGTATCGCATGGCGAGTTCTTGTGGCTTCTCCCTCGGTGCGCCTACGACGACATGAATTCCGTTTTGCGCAAACAGTTGTTTCGCCATTTGGCCCATGCCGCCTGCAATGATGATGTGAACACCTTGCTCGTGCAGCCAGCGTGGCAAGACTTGCGGCTCGTGTGGCGGTGGCGTGATAAACGTCTGGCCGAGGACGGTTTTCGTGGCGGGGTCGGTTTCAATCAGGGCAAATTGTTCGCAATGACCGAAGTGATCGGACAAGTGTCCGTCGGCCAGGGGGATGGCAATTTTCATAGTTGGTTTTTGGCTGGTTTGTTGGGTTTGGCTGGCTGAAACACGCGGTGCCACGCCGGCCAAAATAGCCCGCACGATCTCCGCGAAAGCTTTGATTTGCGGGCTGGCCAACGACTGCGCCGCAAACGGCTGGCCACTGTCGCCTGAAGTCACGATGTCGGTCAAGAGCGGGATGCGGCCCAGAAACGGGACGCTCATTTCGACGGCCAGTTCTTCACCACCGCCGGTCTTGAACAGGGCGGTGGCGTGGCCGCATTGCGGGCAGGAGAAGCCGCTCATGTTTTCCACCACGCCCAAAATTGGCAGTCGCACTTGCTCGCAAAACGCGATGCAGCGGCGCACGTCCGTAATGGCAAGTTGTTGCGGCGTGGTGACGACCACCGCACCGGCAGGCCGGCCGGCGAGTTGTGCGACAGCCAACGGTTCATCGCCGGTGCCGGGCGGCGCGTCCACTACCAACACGTCGAGATCGCCCCACTCCACGCCGCCCAACATTTCCTCGATGGCTTTGTATTTCATCGGCCCGCGCCAGATGACCGCGTCGCGTCCGCTTTTGAGAAACAGACCAAGCGACATCACTTTCAGGCCGGGACGAAACTCGACGGGCTGCAACATCTCGCCGTCAAACTCCGGCAAACGTCCTTCCAAACCGAGTAGCGTGGGAATGCTCGGACCATGCACGTCCACGTCGAGCAGACCGACGCGTTTGCCGGCAGCGGCCAGCGCGACGGCGAGGTTGACGGCGACGGTGCTCTTGCCAACACCGCCTTTGCCGGAAAGCACGAGCAGTTTGAATGCGATACGGCTCAACCGGCGGCGTAATGTCTCGTCCGCCTTTTGTGGCGTTCTTGGCACCGCGCCCGGTGCGGGCGCGGATGCCTCGGCTGACGGATTGCTCACTTGCTGTCCCAACGCAGCCCGCAGCGTTTTTAGGGCAAGCACGGGACAGTGCTTGTGATCTTCGGGCAAGCCGCCGATGGCCTCTTCCACTTGTTGCGGTGTCAGACGCGCCGCTTCCTCGATCGTCTTGCCCTCCGCCATGCTTGCTGTCATCGCCCCGCAGGCGATGGAGGCGCCACAGCCGTCGGTGGTGAATGTCGCGCGAAGGATGTGGCCGGTATCAATCAGCAGCCAGAACTCCATGGTATCACCACACGGGCCGGTGATCCGGGCATTGGCGTTGGCGCTTTTCAACGGGCCAAAACTGGCAGGGAGTTGTCGTGTCGTGTTCATGAAATCAATGGTTGCAACGTCGCCCACACCTGCCGGATTTCCCGCGCCGCACGACTATCGCCATTTTCCACTACCGCGCGGCCGCGACGTTGGGCCTCGTTGAAGGTGTCACAGTAACTGATGCGCCCGGCCACATGGGCACCGGCGCTTACGGACTCACGTTCGATGTGTTCAGTCAGGGCGGGGTTCAAATCCCACTTGTTCACGCAAACGGCCGCAGGCAGGTCAAAGTGCTTGGCTAGTTTCAACACGCGCAGGAGGTCGTGAATGCCCGATGGCGTCGGCTCGGTCACCACCAGCGCCAGCGACGCGCCGGTAATGGACGCGATGACTGGGCAGCCGATGCCGGGTGGTCCGTCCACTACGATGAGCGTCCGGCCGGTTTCGCTCGCGATACAGCGCGCCTGGTCGCGGACGATATTGACGAGCTTGCCGGAGTTGCCGTGGCCCGCCGACAAACGCGCATGGACCATCGGACCGTAACGCGTCTCGGAAACGAACCATTCGCCGCCGACTGATTCGGTCATGCTTGCCGCGCCATTCGGGCAGAACTCGGCGCACACGCCGCAACCTTCACAGCCAATGTCGTCCACGCGATACGTGCGCGCGACATCGCCGTGGCCAGGGCCGTTGAAAAGGATGGCCTCAAACCGGCAGAGCTTCGCGCAAATGCCGCACGCCAAGCATTGCGCAGGATCAATCTTCGCGCGCCGTCCGCCTGTGAAGTCTTCGCGCCGCTGCACACGCGGTGCGAGCACCAGATGCAGGTCCGACGCCTCCACATCGCCGTCTGCCAGCACGGCCTGCTCCGCCAGCGCTGCGAACGACGCTACTACCGAAGTCTTGCCGGTGCCGCCCTTGCCACTGATGACGACCAATTCGCGCGCTTGGCTGGCACCCGGAGTGGGATGTGTTTGAGTGGGTGTCTCGGCAATCATGATGTTGTAACGCAGACCGGGGATGACAACCGATGCACGAGTTGTTCCATTTCGTCGCGCCAGCCGGGCACGGCGTCGCAGATCAACTCTCCGCACGCATACGCCTCGGCCACTGCCCGGTCGTCCAACAGCCGCGCGAGCACCTCAATCCCGTTGGCCTCAAGAAAATCGTCCAGTTCACGAAACACCGTGCCGGCGCGGTTGATCACCACGCCGCACGGCAACTCCAGCGCGCGGACCAAATCCACCGCGAGCTTCAAATCGTGCAAGCCGAATGGCGTTGGCTCCGTCACCAGCAACACGTAGTCGCTGCCCCGCAGTGTCTCGACGACCGGACAGCCCGTGCCTGGCGGCGCATCGAGCACCGTCCATGCGGCTTCGGGTGCTGTCTGTTTCACGACGTGGATCACCGGCGGGCCAGATGGTTCGCCGACGTTGAGCCGGCCATCCACGAACAACAGCTTCCCACACTCGCCGGTGCGGACGGTGCCAGTGCGATGCAGCACCTCACTGATCGCCTTATTGGGACACACCATCGCGCAGCCACCGCAAGCATGGCAAAGTTCGCTGAACACCACCACCCGCTCACCCAAGCAGACCATCGCCCCGAATTGACAGAAGCGCGCGCATACACCGCACAGTGCACACCGGTCGGCGTCCACTTGCGGCAACAGCCGGACCACCGGCCCCTCGGATTGAATGCAGGGCTTGAGAAATAGATGACCATTCGGTTCCTCGACATCGCAGTCCAGATACGCCACCGACTGGCCGTGGCGCGTCAGTGTCACGGCCAGGCTTGTTGCAATGGTGGTTTTTCCAGTGCCACCTTTGCCGCTGGCGACAGCGATCCTCATGCGTTTCCGGTCGGCTTTTCGCTTTGCGTCGGCGCATCTTTTGTAGAGATCTGACTGATGCGTTGTTGAACCGCATTGAGCGTTTGCTGCAAGAAACCAACTTGCTTTCGCAACTGCTCCAGTTCATTGCCTGTTGTTGGCGCCTGCGCGGGTTGGCCGAACGCCGGCATTCCCATAGCAACCCGCTGCCAGCCAAACAAACCGGTCGTGCGAAACCACCGCCGCCAGCCGTGCCCTCGTCCCCAGCCTCCGGATGCGTAGCCGGGCTGTCCCGCGCCGCCGCAAAGACCGGCACCGCGGCCTGTCATTGGACCGTTTCCAAACGGTCCTGTTCCGTCTCCTCGTGGCATTGTCTTATCCTTCCTTTCTTATTAAGACTTGTTGATTCCGTTCAGACTTCTGCAGATTGAAATCTCCGCCAGGATCAGTGGCCCTGAACATCGGCCGTGGCAGCGGCGGTCAGTTGGCCGGCGCGGAAAGCCTCCACCGCGTCTCGCACCGTGCCGGCCACACCGACGTAGACATCGATCCCGGCCGCGCGCAGCGCCGTGAACGCCTTCGGGCCAACATGGCCGCTTAACACGGCGCCTACGCCTTTTGCGGCGATCACTTGTGCAGTTTGCACACCGGCTCCTTGCATCGCGTTGGCGCTGGACGCGTTATCCACGAGCGCGACTTCGTTTGTTTCCGTGTCATACACTAGAAAGCACCGCGCCCGCCCAAACCGTGGGTCCACGGTCGCGTTCAAATCCGTCCCTTGAGAACTGATGGCGATTTTCATGGTCAATCATCTCCGTGCTTCTATGGATTCATCGGGCCAGCCGCGCGGGACATTCCTCAACCGCGCCGCCGACACAAACCGCCGGACCACCGCGGATTCCCGCAGCCCGGCATCAAGAACTCGGCCCATCGTTGTCGCCGGCCACAGAACGCCCGCAGCACGGCATTCACCTCGCCGCACAAATTCGGCAGAACCTGCACACCTGCGGACTGCAATGCCCGCAGCATCGGTTCCGAAACCGCGCCACAGAGCAACACCTGCACGCCCAACTGCGCGAGCGCCCGCGCCCGCGCATCCGGCGATACCGCGTCGAGCGCGACTTCTTTGCGGTCCACATCCGCGCCACGGTGCCGGCGCACGACCAATACCCGCGCCGCCGTGTCGAACACGGGTGATACGCGTTCTTCCCAGATTGGTATGGCGACAATCACGACTGCTATAGAGCGCGTGCCGTGCCAATGCGTGCATTCGGGTGCTTGAAAACCAGAACCATGCTGGGAGCAATGGCTTGGAACGCGCACATCTCAGATTGGGAAAGTCGTAACCGTGGCAAATTGCGCTGCCGGCTCTGCCGACCGTGGCGAAGTGCAAGACGGCTGAGATCGCGTGAAACGCAGAAACAAGGAAGGATGGCGGTCCAGCGGAGTGTTCGTGTGTCACTTCCTGCACATCTCAGGGCACTTCTTACGGTTTCCCATGCTCCACCCCAGGCACAGACCATTCTGAAATGTTCAGGAAGACAGCCATTCCCGTGGCCAGAAAGATCTCGCGGATAGCGCCCACGAAGTTGCGAGATGCAACGTGCGTTTTACAGGGCCGCCGTGATTCGTGAGGCCCGTTGCCACCCTGCCCTTGTGCCAACGTAGGTCGTAGGACTGCGCCAGCCGTCAGCCGTTGCCTGCAAGCTTGTTGTTTGTGGTCTCGCTGGAAGGAGTCTTCAGCTTCAGCCTCTTGATCTTGCGGAACAGAGTGCTGGCGTTGATGCCCAGTTCGCGAGCGGCGGCGGCGTGGTTGTTCTTGTGCCGGCGCAGGGCGTCTCGAACCAACAACTTTTCAATCGCCGTCAATGTCATGCCTGGCCGGAGGACCGACGTCAGGCCCGCCGACTCTCCACGCAAATGCGGCGGTAGGTGCTCCAGTCCGATCAGACCACCTCGGCACAGCACGAACGCGTGCTCAATAATATTTTCCATCTCGCGCACGTTGCCGGGAAAGTCGTGTTCCATCAGCCGAGCCAGCACGACGTCGGACACGCCGCCGATGTCGCGGCCCTTGAGCCGGTTGAACCGTGCGATGAAATGCTCGATCAATAGCGGGATGTCCTCACGCCGGTCGCGCAGCGGCGGTAACTCGATCCGAACGACATTGACGCGGTAGAAGAGATCCTCCCGAAACTTTCCCTCGCGCACGAGCGCCGCCAGTGACTTGTTGGTCGCGGCGATGATGCGCACATCGCACTTGATCGGTTCGACCGCACCGAGCGGCTCATAAACGCGCTCCTGCAACACGCGCAGCAACCGCGACTGCATTGCGGTCGAGATGTCGCCGATCTCGTCGAGCAGAATCGTGCCCCCCTCGGCTACTGCGAAGCGGCCGGGCTTGTCCTTGCGGGCGTCGGTGAACGCGCCGGCTTTGTAGCCAAACAATTCGCTTTCCAACAGCGTGTCCGGCAGCGCCCCGCAGTTGATCGCCACGAACTTCTTTGCGCGACGACGGGACAAATCGTGGATGGCGCGGGCGAACAACTCCTTGCCAGTGCCGCTGGGACCTTCGACCAGCACGGTGCTATCGCTTTCGGCGACGGCGGGCAGGAGGTCGAACAACTGCCGCATCACCGAACTGCGCCCGATGATGTCGGCGAACGAGTTCTGCTGCTCCGCTTGCTCGCGCAATTCTGCTACCAGCCGCAGGTCGCGGAAACTCTCAATGCCACCGATGGCCTTGCCGCGGTCGTCCTTCAGGACTGCCGTGGAAATACTGATAGGGATTTTCTCGCCGCGCGCGTCCACGATATACACGACCTTGTTTACTACGGGTCGTTTGGCAGCAAGGGTTTGTTTGAGGGCGCAGGCGTTCTCGCAAATGCTGGCGCGGAACACGTTGCAACAACGACGGCCGACCGCCTCAGTGCGCTTGATCCCCGTAATCTGCTCCGCCGCGCGGTTGAACGACGTGATTTTCCAATCGGCATCCACAGTGAAGACACCGTCCGGCACAAAATCCAAAAGGTTGCTGGTCATAACAACCGGTCTTTCATCAACGCGGCATTGGCGCGCCTGCGACCCGGATGTTGTGTCGCGCGATTTGCCAGTTCGCCACGTCAGCATGCCTGGAACACGCGAAGACGACTCTCAACATCTGTTGGAGTTTGAAGCCTGTCATGTTGGTTGAAACGCGTCTTGCTCACTGATGGTGGCAATCGCCTTCACCGTGATGCGCGCAGGCATTCTCCAAACCGATCTTGGGGAGGCGGCCTTGGTTGAACTGCGCCACGGCTTCGGCCAACGTCTGTGCGGGGGATTGATAGACGGCGATGCCAGCCCGCTGGAGGCCGTTCACCGCGCCCGGGCCGATGCCGCCAACAATCACCGCGTCCACTTGCCGGCCGGCCAGTGCCCGCAGGGGATTGCAGGCCCCGTGAACGTGAGTCTGATCGCGGTTGGCCAGCGGCTCCACGGTCATCGTTTCAGAGTCCACCAGCACAAACAATGGCGCCGACCCGAAATGCCCATACACGACACTGTTCAACCCTTCATCTGCTGCAACTGGAATACAAAGTTTCATGATTATTTGCCTTTCTTTTGTTTGCGGACAGATGCCGTTCTGGTTGAACAGCAAACCTGCCCGGAATTCACTTTCCCGCCGCAACAGCCGCCGCGTCTGGCACTGTGGCGCTGCCCGCAACCACACGGTCCACGTCCCATCCCTTGCCCGGTTTGAGCAGGGCCAGTTCCATCACCTTTTGGCATTTGGGTCATTCCTTTCAAAACCACGGATCCGCCTTCCAAACAGAGCGCCTTGCCGTGGATCAGCGCGTCTGCCACTTTCCGGCGCGCCTGCTCGATGATTCGGGCAAACGTTGCACGCGAAATCCTCATCTTCTTTGCCGCATCCTCTTGATAAAGCGCTTCCAAGTCCGCCAGCCGCAACGCCTCCACTTCATCAAGGGTTAAAGTGACCTGTTCCAGCTCAAGCATGGGGATGCCCCTGGGCTTGAAATAAACAGCCGCCGGAAGATTCCGGACGTGTCTTAGGCAACAGGGCCTTGGCATAAGCGTATATTCAGGGCGGACGGTTATGAGAATATGCTCATAACTATTACGCGTCAATTGATATCTTGTGCCCCAATAACAGGGGACTCATGCCGCCTATGTGGCTTGGAACGTGCCCCGAAAACACATGGCGGCATGAGGCTGTTTCTACCACGTCAACGTTTATGGTTCAGAAAGCGCTGAAATAAATGGAATGCGGTGCTGGGGCTCCTCGTCTTGTCTGGCAGTTAATACGATGAGATTGGCGAAGAACTTCAAAGAAGGAGAACGATGATGAAACGGACATGGCAGATTCTGATGATGGGCAGCCTGGTGCTGGCGTTGACGGCGGCATCTGGTTTTGCGCAGGGACGCGGCTATTGTGGCCAGGGACGGGGCTGGTGCGGTCAGGGCGGCGGACCGGGCGCGGGCTGCTGGTTGACGCGCGTGACGCCGACCGATCCAAAGGAGAAGGCATTCGTCGAACAGGTGACGAAGCTGCAATCGGAGATTCGCGACGAACAGATGGCGCTGGCTACGCTCCAGAAGAGCGGTGCGAGTTCCGCTGCGCTGGATGCGCAGAAGGCTGTTCTGGAGAAACTGCGCGTGCAGTTCCGTGAGTTGATGACGCAGAACAAGGAACTGCAACAGCAGATCATCAAGCGCTGCGGCGGTGGCGCTGGATGGTGCGGCGGACGCGGCCCCGGCTGCTGGGCGAATTGTCCTCTCGGCACGGCGGCTCCAGCCTGTGGCGTATGCCCGAGTTGTCCGTGGATGAAGTGAGGTTCTGGACCTGATTTCAGAACCGACGTGAGGCGGTTGTGCGACAGCGCAACCGCCTCGGTTGTTCAAGAAGACAAACGAGCGCGTCAGGCGGGATGGGGCGGAGGTGGTTGCTTCTTCGCTATCTGTTCTTCGATCTGCTTCAGGATGTCTTCAGCGCCAACGAACTTGTAGTCGTCAATCGTCAGCCGCCGGCGCTGGCCGTCTTGCATGTAGAAGGCGTAGGCGATGCTCTTGCGTTCCCATTTCCGCTTATCCACGCTGATGAATGTGTCCAGAGGCACGCGCTCGCCGCCCACACCGCAGACGGTCTGGCCATCGCTGCTCATTTGCTTGCGGCGGCCGATGATGAGCCAGACGATGGTCATGCTGCCCGCCGCGACGCAGATCGCGCCGAGCACGAATTGCGTCTTGAGTTCGGCGGAAGAGTAGGGGGCTGGATGATCCTGGCCGGGCCAGCCGTTCTTGGCGGCGAACGCGCTCCACTTTGCGGTTTCGCCTCGCGCGACGGCGGCCTGGTGTTGGGCGATGCGCTCGTTGTGTTTCGGGTAGGTGATGGAGCCGTCGTAGAAGAACCAGAGTCCGAAGCCGACGCAGAACGCCATCTGCATCAACATCCGGTTTCTCCACTCGCGCGAGATCGTGGTGACGACGTTCATGAGTCGCGGCCTAGAGCTTCACTTCCCTGTTCTCGCGCGCGGAGGCGCGGGCCGCGTCGAGCAGTTGTGTCAGGTTGCGCGCGTCGTCCACAGTGATGTGCGTCGGTTCGTTGCGGAGAATGGCGGCGAACCATTGCTGCAAGGCGCTTGGCCGCGGCTTGGGCATCCTCACACGCTGCCACGCCGGCGCGAAGCCGTCCGTGGTTTGACGTTTGATGTAGGTGACGGGCGGGTGGCCCGGCATGTCGCGCACGGCGGTGCCTTCGGTGCCGTAAACTTCCCAGAAACTCGGCCCGGCGCCCTGCACATAGCTGAAGTCGAGAATGCCGACAGCCTTGTTCTTGAACTCGACCACGACGACGCCGTTGTCGGGGATCGGATACGCGCCGCTGAAGTTGACGCACTTGCAGAGCACACTGGCCGGCTCGCCGAGCAGCCAGCGCATGGCGTCGAGCGTATGGCAGGCGATGTCGAACAACGCGCCCGGGCCGGCGGACCTTTCGTCGCCGAACCACGCGCTGCCGTTCTTGAACCATTTCTCCAGCGCCGCGCCGTGGCCCATGCGGAACCGAGCGGTTGCGATTTTGCCCAGCGTGCCGTCGTCGATGAGCTTCTTCAGCAGCAGCGTCTCAGACTTGCTGCGCTGCGGCAGGGAGATCATGAATTTCACACTACTGGCTTTGATCTCCCGCGCCACCTCGTCGGCCTCGGCGAGGGTCAGGGTCAGTGGTTTCTCGGTGAAGATGTGTTTGTGGGCGTGGGCGGCGGAGACAAGGATCGTGCGGTGCTTGCTGCTCTCGGAGCAGACGATGACCGCGTCCACGTCCTTGCGGCTGAGCACGCGGGCGAGGTCATTGTCGAACGGCACGCCGAGTTCCTTGGCTACGGGTTCGCCGCGGGCGGGGTCGTCATCCCAGACGCATGCAATCTGGACATCCTGGGAATTGCGCGCTTCCTGCGCGTAGCTGTTGACATGCAAGTGGGCTGTGGAAAGTAGTGCTATTCGGATCATGGCATGAGTCTAGCGGTGTCACGTGGCGTAATTCCAGTGGATTTTGACAAACCGCATCTACCCGTTGCGCTTGGCGAAGCGCAATGCTACTTTGCGCGGTGCTTGACGCCAAGAAATCCAGGAATGGGCTGACCATCGCCCACCGTTCACATCCGCGGACCTACCGCGAATTCTGCTACGTTTACCCCGTCATCTCGCGCCGCAGCCACGGTTTATCCGTTGGCATCAATCTGAGTCCGAGCAAGGCGTGTAATTTTTCCTGCGTCTATTGCCAGGTGGACCGCGCGACGCCATCGAAGGCCTCCAAGCTCGTGCTGGCGACGTTGGAGCACGAGTTGCGACAAATGGTGGATCTGGTCCGTTCCGGCACGCTTGCGAGCGAGTATCCGTTCAACACCGTGATGGACATGGCCACGCACATCAACGACATCGCGCTCAGCGGCGACGGCGAGCCGACGACGGTGCGGCAGTTTCGGGAGGTTGTCGAAGTGGTGTCGCGAGTGAAGCGCGAGATGGCATTGCAGGACACGAAGGTGGTGTTGATCACTGATTGCGCCGGGCTCGACCGGACGGATGTGCAGACAGGACTCAAACTGCTGGACGAGGACAACGGCGAGATATGGGCCAAGCTCGACGCTGGCACGGAACTGTATTTCAAGCAGGTGAACCGGACAGCGATTGCGTTCAGCCGCATCCTGAAGAATCTCGCGCTCACCGCCCACTCGCGGCCCATCGTCATCCAGAGTCTTTTCATGCGGCTTCACGGGGAACCGCCGCCCTCCGTCGAGATCGAAGCCTACTGCGGGCGGCTCAACGAGATCATTCGGTCCGGCGGGAAAATCAAACTCGTTCAAGTCTATACCGTTGTGCGCAAGCCGCTCGAGACGTGGGTGGAACCGCTGAGTGAGGCGGAACTCGATTCCATTGCCGGGCAGGTTCGCGAGAGGACCTTGCTCCCGGTCGAGACGTTTAGCGGCGGCAAAGGGTGATCTGGGCGCGCTCCTGCCCGCGGCGCTATTCCACGGTGTTTCTCAACACGCCAATCGGCGAAATCTCAATCTCGATGAGGTCGTCGTGGTTGAGCGTGAAGTCCGCGGGCGGCACGATGCTTGTGCCGGTCAGCAGAAAGACGCCGGGAGCATAATCGTTCTCGCGGAAAAGATAATCGGCGAGTTCCTCAAAGCTGCGGTTCATCCCTGCCACGCCGGCCTGACCGTGAAACACGAGCACCTGGTCGCGCTCGATCCGCATCGTGATCTCCAGCGCCTTCGGGTCGGCGACATCCTCCTTGAGCAGGATGCAGGGTCCCAACGCGCAACTGCCGCGATACACCTTGGCTTGCGGCAGGTAGAGCGCGTTCTCGTCCGCGAGGTCACGCGAGCAGAGGTCGTTGCCGATGGTGTAGCCGACGACAGCGCCGGCGTAGTTGATGACCAGCGCCAGTGAAGGCTCGGGCACGCTGCGTTTGGAGTCCACGCGGATGCGGACGTGCTGGTCGGGACCGACGGTGCGTTCCGGTGTTGCCTTGAAAAACAGATCTGGTCGCGGCGCGCCGAAGACCTTCTCGTAGAGGACGCCGCCACCATTCTTGGAAGCGGCCGCCACGCGCCTGTCGCGACATTGCGGATAAGTGACCTCGGAGGCCCAGACTTCCTGCACGTCGATCGGCGCCTCCAACTGCACCTGCCGCAGCGGCAGCGCCGGCGCGTTCTGAATCGCCTCGGCCACAGCCGCGGCTGGCTCATCCAGCCGCAACAGGCCTGATACGGAGCCAAAAGTGTTCGGGTCTTTCGTCGTCAGATCAATGACGCGATCGCCGTCGAGCAGCCCGAGGCGGAAATGATAGCCGTCCTGAAACTGCAAACCGGGGGTGGTGAAGCGTATGATTCTCATGACGAAAATTCGATGGTCGTTATCCTTTAGCGTTGACTCACGCGAACACTCTAGGAGAATGCGCCTACGCCGTCAACCGGATGAACCTGGGTGCATCGGCGGCGAGGAACGAGTGGACTGATGAAACCTGTTGCCGACAAGGTGATTTTCTGCACGCTGCGGCTGGAGTCGCCGCCGCTCGACAAGCTTGCACAGAAGCTCAAGGCCGATGGCCGGGCGCACGCGCTGTTCGACCTGTGGCGCAATCTCGTGAACCAGCCGAACGCGCTAACGTTCGTATTGAAGCCACCGCGCGACACGAAAGCGGCGTTTCATCTTTGCATCGAGTGCGGGCAGGCGTTTTCAGGGGCGGAACTGGTGTTTCGTCATTTTCGGCAGCAGCACGCCGGGAAGGCTGTGAAGTCCGTGCAGAAGACCGTTGAGCCGCCGAAGGGCAACTTCCAATTCGTGGCCCGCTGTGGCCTGTGCCGCGCGTTGCTTTGTCCGCCCAACTACCATGAGTTCAGCGCGCGGCTCGTGACGCATCACAGGGAGCGTCACGACCAGGTGCCGTTCGATGAGTTTCGTGCGAAGGTGACGAACTCCAACTCCCCGGACGACGTGGAGGCGTGGCGGAAGGCCCTCAGTGTAATGGAGGAATTGCACTGCGCGTTTTGCGACGAGTTCGTGGCGGACGAGCGGGCGCTGCTGGATCATGTGCGGCAGGCACATGCCGGCAACGTGGAAAAGACCGAAGCGGAACTGGCGATTCCCGCAATGCGTGTGAGACACCTCGAATGCCGTGACATCCGCCGGGCCTGCAATCAGGTGTGGGACAAGGAGAAGAAGGAACCGGGACACTTTCTGGCGCTGTTACGGCAGGCGTTGAGCCAGCGTGGCCTGCAGATATTCCGCGATATCCTCGGCCATCAATATGCCTGTCGTTGTTACCCGCGTAGTCCTTCGGCGCGCGACCAACTTACGCCGCGCCAACAGGAGATTCTGGCACTCGCCAGCGCGCCGGCCCGGCGCGGTCACAAACCGAATCGCCACACGCTGCGAGATCATTTTGCCGCGCAGGCGGTTGGCGAACTGGATGTAAAGACGGACGTGGACGCGCTGGTAAAGTTGGGGTTGCTGGTCGAACTGGACAATGGCCAACTCGACGCGCTAGGGCCGGGATCGCATATCGCGACGTAGAGACGTATTTCGTATTGCGGAATCCGTTTCAGGGCAACGGTGTGCCGCTCGCGGCTACAAACAGCCGATACCACTCCTCCCGTGTCAGTTCGATTTCGACCGCCTTGGTTGCCTCACGGATGCGATCGGGATGGGTGGAGCCGACGACGGGGATAATTTTCGACGGGTGTTTCGTCAACCACGCCAGCGCGATCACACTCCGGCTGACGCCGCGCGCCTTGGCGATCGGGTCAAGCGCCTCGATGATTGGCGGGATCAGGTAATTCTGTTGCGATGGCAAAATTCGTTTTGCGCCTTCAGCAAGCTGGCCGCCGGCCAGCGGGCTCCAAGCCATGGGTGTCATCTTTTTGGCGAGACACTGGTCAAGTGTGCCGTCGGTGAGCGCATCGAGTTTTGCGAGACTGATCTCGACCTGATGCGTGACCAGCGGGACGTGGCAGGCTGCCTGCACCGCTGCCGCCAGCGAAGGGCGGAAGTTGCTGATGCCGAAGAAACGCACCTTGCCCGCGTCTTTCAACTGCGTAAACGCCCGCGCGATCTCCGCCGGATCGGCCAGATAATCGGGCCGGTGGAGCATGAGCACGTCGAGCGTCTCGATGCCGAGCCGCCGCAATGACGCCTCGGTGGAGGCGACGATATGGGACGCGGAGAAATCCCAGCGCGCCGGCATGGCGGGTGTTGGATCGCCTTTGCGCCGGATGCCGCATTTGGAGGCGATGATCACCCGCTCGCGCATCCCGGAGACTTCTTTCAGCACGTTTCCGAAGACTTCTTCGGCCATGCCCCAGCAGTAAATGTTGGCGTGGTCGAAAAAGGTGTAGCCCGACTCGTAGGCAGTGATGATCGCACGGCGGGCGGATTCTCCCATCGCCGGCGTGATTTCATTCGGCGACCACCCAATGATGCGCCAGCAGCCGTAGCAGAGCCGGCTGACGTTCAGGGAACTCGTGCCAAGCGGAATCGTTTGCATAACATTCTTACTCTCGAATCAGGGTGGACCGTGATGGCCATGTTGCCGTCGTCGAGTCGTCGAACTGCCCTGTCAGGGCATATAATCCACGGCTGGCCGGTTAAAACGAAGTTTGTAGATGCGGATGAGTTCGTCTATCGGTGCCGCGTCGTCGTCCACGCGGTAGTTCACTCTGTGGATGTTCTCCGCCGTGCCCTTCTGCCCGCCGACGACCAGAATGGCCGCGGATTGCTTGCCTCGATGGTCGCCACCTGCCTCGTCGGCGGCCTTCAACGCTGCGAGCAACCGCCACGCAAGTGACACACCTGTCTTCTCCAGTTCAACGAACTTCGCCCGCATCGCCTCCAATACCTGCGGGCCTGCCAGCGTGTTGCCCAGGACGATGGCGTTCTCCGTTTCCAGGTGTCCGAAGTATTTTGCCTGCGGGTCACTCACATCGAGCGCTGGCGTCCACGCCGTTTTGCGCCCCTGTGCATCCATCAGCGCCAACTGCCGTGTGCCGGCCTTCTCGCGATCATCAGCGACCAGTTGCGTGAGAATCAGCTTTGGCGGATGCCCGGTTCGCATCATGGCGAGCGCATGCTGGGCCATGCGTGGCGAGGCCCAATGTTGCGTTGCCACGACGCCGACACCTTCTTCAGCCCACGGCACTACGGCGCCGACGGCGAGATATTTCGACGCGGTTGCCACGCCCATGTCACCGGTCTTGGGGCAGCGGCCTGCGATGGAAAAGGTCGCGGTCTTCACCTCAGGAGGCTCTGGATATTGTCGAGACAGAACTGCGACCACGTTTCCATCCGCTCGCGGCGGTCGCACAGTTCGGCGATCGTGAGCCACTCTTGCTGAGCGATGACCTGCTCGCGCTTTTTCACCTGTTCGGGCCGGCGACGCATTACGTGGACGACGCCGAAGTGGACCCGGCCCACTTCGACCGAGTCATCGTTGATGAGACCGACCGGCGTGGCATCGAAAGCACCCTCGACATTCAATTCCTCACGCACCTCGCGCTCGACGGCAGCGCGGAACGCATCCATCCCGACCGCGAACAACGAGTGATCCTCGTCGTTGATGTGGCCGCCAATGCCGATGGAGCCTTTGGCCACGAGCCGCTGCTCGCCGGCTTTCTTGCCGCGGACGTAGTGCAGCACGCGCTCGCCGTCGGTGATGACGACGTAGGGGATGATTTGCTTGAAGCTTGGATCGGTCTCCGCCTGCGCACGAAGGCGAAAGCTGTTGTTCTTGGGGTCGAGGATTGCGGGCAGATAGCGGTCCACGTCCGGACTGAAGCCGTGGAAAACGCCGAGTTGCTCGAAGACCGCGCGAGGAAATCCGAGAATTTTTTCGTCAGGTGTTGCCATAATTATGACAGCGGTATCGCACAGTTCTTGCCTGCGGGTCAACGCCAACGTTTTCGTGGACTCAAGCAGGGGGAAGGGGGGCACGGCAGCGCGGCGATGACTTCCTGAGGTTGACTGCGGAAGCCGGTCGTTGCCGGTTGCGAGACACGAGAAGCGTTGCGTGGAAAGATGCCGCGACGTAAACTGACGCCCATGGAACCGACTTTGACGACTGAAGCGCGGCAGATATGGCGGCGATTGGCTTGGCTGGGCATCTATGCCGTCGCGATGGGCTTGCTGGAAGCTGTCTGTGTCATTTACCTGCGCCGGTTGTTTCCGGTGGAAACCTATTTTCCCATCCCGCCGCTGGAGAAGATGCCGGTTGAAATTCCCCGGGAGGCCTGCACGATTATCATGTTGGCAGCGGTGGCGTGGCTTACTGGCATCAATTGGCGCTCGCGTCTGGCGTGTTTCTTCTTCGCGTTCGGCATCTGGGACATTCTTTACTACGTCGGCCTGCGATGGTGGACCGGATGGCCGGGCGCGCTGCTGACTTGGGATTGCTTGTTTCTGATCCCGAAGCCGTGGTATGGGCCGGTGCTGGCGCCGGTGCTCATCAGCGTCTACTTCGTGGGCGCGTGTTGTTGGTTGCACGTGCATGAAGTCCGGGGCCGGCCGGTTCGCTGGTCCTTCGCCTTGGTCGCGTCGCAACTGTTGGCGTTTGCGGTGTGGTATTGGTCGTTCGTCAAGGACGCGGAGCGGATCACCGGCACTGGCTACAAGGGCGTAAGCTACTCGTGGGAGTTGTTTGCCGTAGGAACACTGATCGCCATCGCCGGGCTTTGGCTGGCGAAGCGAATATCGCAGCCGGCTGCTGCCATTGCTGGCGCAGTGGGTTAGGGTGTATCGTCGAGACGTTCCTGTGCGGCGCTGTGGAGTCTGCCGTTCCAGCCGACAGATGAGTTGGATGCGAAGCGCGCTCCGAATGCTACCGCGGAGCAGTCGATCCGACCGCCGCTGCGACATACCCGCTGCTTCTTGCTTCCGACCGCTGCTGCTCTTAGTTGCACTCCGCCACGAGCGGGCCGGCCAGTTCCTTCAGGAAGAAGAGCTTGCCCGCCTGCGTCGGCATGAAGCTTGACGGAATCCACATGCTGGGGCCGTAGCGCAGCGTCACCCACAACGACAATCCTTGCCACGCCATGCCGCGGCCGAGCGCGCCGTCGCAGCCGCCGATAATCTTGTCAGCCGACAGGAACAGCGCCGGGCCGATCGTGTTTGCGCGCGTCGGCACCAACGTTGTGCGGCTCTTGAAGCTCGTGATGGCGTTCTGCTCGATGGTGAGCGGATGCAGCTTCGCGCCGAGCCGGTGCGATTGACGCCGCCACTCGGCCTCGCTCTTGAACTCCGCGGCGAAGTGCGGCTCCCAAAACGCGATGTGAAACACCCGCCCGATGCCGAACACCACCACCAGGTCCGCGCCCGCCGCGCGCAGTTCGCCGATTTGCTCGCGGTAATGCGGCAGCGAGTCCTTCGTCGCGAAATGCCGCTGCTTCGGCGGCACAGTCAGCTTGCCGAGCGGCCCGTAGAACGCCTGTTCCATCGCATACTGAAACGCGCCGGGGTTGGTCGGCGGCAGCGTGTTGCCCTTTGCGTCGCTCCACTCATCCATGTTGAAACCGTGGACGTGCCCGCAGTCCACGCCCCATGCGCGCAGGAAGTAGACGACCCACCGATACATCCCCATCGGCCCCACCGGCAGGATGAATGCCACCGGTTTGCCGGACTCCTTTGCCTCAGCGATGGTCAGCGCAATCTCGTGGCCCATCATCATGTCGAAGTCCGCGAGCATTTCGCACGGCACGGGCTGGAAATCCTTGTGCCACCACTTCTGCCGGTCAGTGATGGACGCGGGCGGTTGCGAACAACAGCGATCAATCTTTGCCAGATCCCATCCGGCGGGGAAGAAGTTTTCCAGCAGCGAGCCTTTCAATGTAGTCAATAGCGTGGGCTGTTTCATGCGTTCAGTAATGCCACAAGCCCGCCGCTGAGGTCAAAGCGAAATACGCGTGTCTGCGGTGGTTCGCGGCGCTGCGGAGGGTTACTGTTTCTTCTTCTTCGGCTGGTTATCCTGGCCCTCGTCCTTTTCCTGGTCTTCGATCGGTCTCAGATTCTCAAAGGCTTTCTTGATGGTTCCCGGCACAAACTCCTCCCATACCGGTCTGCCTCCGATCATGACTTGTACGCCGTGACCATGAATCTTCTCGCCAAACTGGCGATCATCGATCTGTGATGCCTGCTTCTTGGCCTGAACCGTTTCCGTTTCAATGACCTTGACTTCCTTGGGTTTCAGGGAACATTTCTCTTCCTTGCCGTAAGCCACATCTCCAGCATGGCCGCTGCCAGTCAGACGCGTTTTTGCCACACCCCATCTGACGACCACGTCTTCGACTGGGCGTATGCTGGTGTTCTGAAGCGTAATGCGCAGTGTCAGGGATGCATTTGCAGTATTATATTGAAAATACTGCATGTTGCCACGTGTTGTCACTTCTCCCTGCGCGCTCTTCTTCTTGGTGATCCGCTGAACTGTGACTTGCACAGGGGACTGTGCGTTCGCAGACAGAGCCATTCCCACAACTACCATTAGCATCAACAGTTTATTCATCTCGGTTCCTCCAATTACACCATGAATACAGACAATTAACCCTCGCCTTGTCAACAGCAATGTTCACCGGAAAATGCTGCTCTTGCCGCCGTTCGCTGTCCGGCGAAACGCCTCTGGGCTTAGAGACGGATGATTATAGGGAAAGGAACCGCGATCAGGCTGCGGGCTTGGCTCCCTGAGTCAGTTCCTTGATCATTTTGGCAATCGTCTCGGCCCATCGCGTGAACACGATGTGCGTGTTCGTGAATTTCTGAAACTTCCCGGTGGTCATCCCCGTCAGGTCTGTCTGGCTTCCAGCTCCGATTCTTGTTTCGGCAAACTCGATCAGAACCTTCCCCGTCGTGCCGTCGGTGATCTTGCCCTCAAATGACGTTTCACCATCTTTATCGAATGGCAGCGGCACGGGCATCATGAGCGTCGCTGCCGCGAGACCGGCGTTGAGCAAGGCATCGGGAGGCTCCACGTTTGTGATCGCGAGGCTGACCACGAGTGTTTTTCCAGAAGGGTTTGAAGTAACCGCCAGACCGCTTGCGCGGAGTTTTTCTTCGATGGCTTCGCGGAATTCACGGCCGAGCTTTTCAAGTTCGGTTGTGTCGCAGGCGGTCTTATCAGCCATGTGGCTCAGGCTGACCGGGGCAACTTTTACGGCTTTGAATTCCTTGAAATCAATGTTCCGGGCGACCCGTTCCTGGTTGAAATAGGTTCCTTTCTTCAAGCCTGAATAGTCGCTCACAAATCCCGAGGGACCCGCGACCTTGGTGCTGCTGCATCCCGAGGAAAACAGCAACGCCGCGATCAGGCACGAAGACAACAATGACACAGACCTTGATTCTTGATGTCTGACACGGAGGAAGGATGCGCGCGGGGTGTGTTGAGTTGGTTGTGGTTTCATCATGGTAGGGTTCATCGATGATCTTGGTAACATTGTAGGCAGCTTTGGCTGCGGAACAAGGGCAAATGTCTCTACGTTCGACTACTCTCGTGCTGCGCTTCAAGAACTGCAGACCCGGTCGTGGCTTACAAATTGTCCCGCGTCTCTATTCTCTTGCGGGGACTCTGCCGAACAGGTTCTGCAAACTGAACCGTTCGTCTCACAACATCGACAGCGGGTCCACGTCCACGGTGGCGAGCACGTCGGGCGGGAGTTTGGCGGCGCGGAGGGTGGCGGCGATCAGTTCGGTGAGGCGCATGATCTGGTGGGTGCGCAGGAGCATGTTGTAGCGGAAGAAACCTTTGATCTTCGCCATCGGCGCGGGGGCAGGGCCAGCGATGAGGGCGAGCTTGCCGGCCTGCGCGCGCAATCGCTCGCCGATGGCCTCGGCGTGGCGGCGGACTTTGTCTTCGTTGCGGCCGCGGAACAGCAGTGCCACGGCGCGCGTAAAGGGCGGGTAGTGGAACTCGCGGCGATACTCGATCTCCTGCTCGTAGAAGCCGGCGAAGTCATGCTGGCGCGCGTGGCGGATGGCGTCGGCGAACGGCGTGAAGGTCTGCACAACGACCTCGCCCTCGACGTCGCCGCGTCCGGCGCGTCCGGCGACCTGGACGATGAGTTGGAATGTCCGCTCCGCGGCGCGAAAGTCGGGCAGGTGGAGCGCCATGTCGGCGTAGATGATGCCGACGAGGGTGACGTTGGGGTAGTGAAGGCCGCGCGCGATCATCTGGGTGCCGATGAGGATGTCTATCTTGCCGGTGCGAAAGGCGCCGAGGATTTCGCGGTAGAGGTCTTTGCGGACCATGACGTCGGAGTCCATCCGCGCGACACGGGCTGCGGGGAAGTTCTTGGCGACGGCGGCTTCGATCTTCTCGGTGCCGACGCCGGAGTATTTGATCTGCGGGGAGCGGCAGTCGGGACTTGGGCAACACTCCGGCGCGGCCTGTTCGTGGCCGCAGTAGTGGCACTTGAGCTGGCCGAGCTTGCGGTGATAGACCAGCGACACGGAGCAGTTCTCGCACTTGGCGACGTAGCCGCATTTGGGGCACGTCATGGAGGTGGCGTAACCGCGGCGGTTGAGGAAGAGGAGGGTTTGCTCCTTGCGGTCGAGCCGCAGCGAGATGGCGGTCCGCAGTTTTTCGCTGAAGACGAAAAGGCCTTTTTGGCGAAGGAGTTCTTCGCGCAGGTCCACGACGCGGATGCGTGGCATCTGCTTGTGGTCGGCGCGGTCAGGCAACTGGACGAGGCCGTATTTCGGCGGCTGGTTCTCGCGCTCCAGGGTGTTGAAGTAGCTTTCCAGCGAGGGCGTCGCCGAGCCGAGCACGACGGCGCATCGCTGCATCTTGCCGCGGACGACGGCAACGTCGCGGGCGTTGTAACGCGGCGCTTCCTCCTGTTTGTAGGAGGTCTCGTGTTCCTCGTCCACGACGATGAGGCCGAGCGGGCTGACCGGCGCGAACACCGCCGAGCGCGCCCCAATGACGATGCGAGCTTCGCCGCTGTGAATCTTGTGCCACTCGTCATGGCGTTCTCCGGCCGAGAGATGACTGTGGAGCACGGCCACCTGCGTGCCGTGGCGCTTCGGATTGAAGCGCGACTTGAACCGCTCGACCGTCTGTGGAGTCAACGAGATTTCCGGCACGAGCACAATGGCGCCTTTGCCCTGCGAGAGGACGTGCTCGATGGCCTGGAGGTAAACTTCCGTCTTGCCGCTGCCGGTCACGCCGTGGAGCAGCACCACGGATGGTTCCAGCGTGTCGGTGCTCTTGATGACGAGATCAAGCGCATGTTGTTGCGCGGCGTTCATGGGCAGCGGCTCGCTCGGCAGGAACACCTCGTCGGAGTAGGGATCGCGGTCGGAGGTCTTCATGCCGATCTCGACAATGCCCTTGCGCTTGAGTGTCTCGACCACCGCGGCGGTCACCTCCGCCTTGCGCAACAATTCCGCCAGGAACAGGCCGTGCGGATTGGCCTTGAGGATCTCCACGACCAGCGCCTGCTTGGCGGCGC
Organism: Verrucomicrobiia bacterium; assembly: GCA_041651735.1. GTDB lineage: Bacteria > Verrucomicrobiota > Verrucomicrobiia > CAIQCK01 > CAIQCK01 > CAIQCK01. Next base: position 28,220 of record JBAZIR010000021.1, read on the forward strand.
GCGGGCCGAGTTCGAGCGGGCCGGCAGCCGCGGCGGCGGTGAGTTGGACGTGGAGGTTCTGCTTGAACGTCGTCTCGCCCCGGCGCACGGCCTCTGGCAGCACGCAGCGCATGGCGATTTCCACCGGGCAGCAGTAGTAACGTGCCATCCAGCGCACCAGTTCGATCATCGTCGGATCGAGTAACGGCCGCTCGCCGATGACATCCGCGATTTCCTTGACGTTCGGATAGGAGGATTTGTCGGCGAACGCGACGACGTGGCCCTGCACGTTGCGATG
>JBAZIR010000022.1:0-28196 GCA_041651735.1 Verrucomicrobiia bacterium
TCGGGTCGAGTTGCTGCACGAGCTGGTGGCGCGCGTCGAGCCGGTCGCGCATCGTCAGCGGCAGCTCGTCGTTCAAATACCACGCGAGCAGCGCCGGATGGTCGCGGAAGAGCGGCACAACACCGCGCACGATGGCCTCTTCGCCACGAAAGCCGAGCACCGGCTCGTGATAATACTGCGTGCCGGCAAAGACATCCTTGATCGAGTAGATGATCTTCAGTTTGCGCGCGGCAAACGCGTCGAGATAGGCGCGGACCTTCTCGACACCGCCGGCGTTGACGCCGTAGCACATGATCGTGTTGAACGGGCTGGCGGCAATGCGGTCGAGGTGCTCTTCAAAATTCTTCGTCGTCGGTCCCGGTCCGAAATACCAGCCGAACGGAAAGAACGGCTTGCCGTTGACGATCGTCCGATTCAGCTTGTCCAGGAAGACGGCCGGTTGCGGCGCGTTGGCGGCAAGCTTGTGCAACTCGAAATCCTGCCGGCCCAGCGATGTCCCGTCGGGGGCGAACAGTTCGACATGCACGCGGTAATCCCCGACCGCCAGCGACTTCGCGTCGAACGTCACGTCATTGTAGCCGGCTCGCGGCTGTTTGACGCGCTGCTCGCGCACGGTTTTGTCGCCAGCGAGTAACGAGCAGATAAGAGTTGTCTGCTCCGGCTTCAACGAGCCTTTCATGCAGTCGGCGAGTTTGACGCGCACAATCACGCGCTGGTTGGCGGCATTCTTTGGCAACCGGCCGCGATAGTTTGGCTGCAACAGTGCTGCATCCAGCGCGGGAGGGTAGTGTTCGGTCACGCTGACGTCATCAAACCATGCCGTGCCGGTCATGCCTTTGCGCAGGTAAAGACTGACGCGAACACTGGTCGCCTCCTTCGGAATCGGCGCGGTGACATCCTCGATGCGGAACCAATCCCGGTCGCCTTTTTTGCCGGAGGCGTAGCTGCCGCCGAGCCAGCCTTTGGCTCCGCTCCATTCCATGCAGATCGTCGCGCCACTTTCCTCACCTTGCACTCCACGCGTCTTGATCCACGCGCTGTAGCGATACTTCATGCCTGGCTTGAACTGAATGGCCTGTGAGGCGAGGAGGTAGGTCGCCTTGTTCGTGTTGACCAGCCGCAAGCTATGCGTGCCAGAGTGGGCAACGTCGTCAACGATGCTGAACGTCTTTGGTTGGCTCCAGGAGGTCTTGCCGTCCTCAAACCCGGCGTTGCGGACGAGATTGGCTTCTTCTGATGAGACGGGCGCGATTCCAGCGATCAACGCCATCGCAGCGGCGGACAACCAACAAGGCAAGCGCATATCATTTCTCCTTTGGACGGACAGCTTCCACTTTTTATCTCACGCTCGCCCAACAGACGCAATGTCCGGTTGGATTACTTGGAGGCGGACTTGCCGAGCGCGGTGCAGACGCGATCGCAGAGCGCCGGAATCGCGTCTCGAACAGCGGGTGTCATTTCGCCGCCGATGGTATGCGGGTTGGCCACCTCGACGGCGAAGATGCGGAAGTTTTTCGGAAATTCCAGTTCGAGATCCTTCGCCAGGGCGATCATCTCCGGCAGGCCGGTGAAATGAGGTGAAGCGCCTTGGATGGGCGCAAGCTCGTCGGGATTGATCTCGATGACCGTGCCGGGCGCGTGTTTGCCGGTCATGACGGCGTCGAGCAGGATCGCGCGGTCATAGCCGATGAACAGTTCGAGCAGCGCCACGCCATGCCATGAGGTCTCCTGCACGTCTGCGAGGTCGCCCAACTGTCCCTTCAGTGCGCGCGCCGCCAAAATGCCGACGGCATCGTCGGCAAGAATGTCGTTGCCGAGGCCGAGCACCAGCGTTTTCATCGTTTGCACGATGTCACGCTAGCAGGTCGCGCCAGCGGGTCAAGCGTCGCAGGTGTGGAAAACCGGAACTGTTTTCCGCAAAGCACTTCTTGCATCGGCCGTGAGTCTCCAACTTCCGCTGGTAGCGCGAGCTCGGGCACTGTTGCGGCCAGCGCCGTTCCCACGATCAGAGACATCCACACACGTTGCGCTCTCACTTGTTCGCACTTGCCGGCGCGCTGCGGGTGAACGTGCCCTTGCCGCTGATTTCGATCAGTTTGATCTCATCGAAAACCGCTGTCGTCTTGCTGCATCCGAATCCCAGCAGCGTGTCGTCTTTGAACCTCCAGACAGGCCACGGACTCATGTCGCGGTAATCGGTCGGCCACTCGACCATGAGTTTGCTGTCGAGGTAAGCCTTGAGACCCTGCTTGCGGACCTGAACAACCACGCTGTAGCGACGGCCATGTTCCAGATGTGGAATGTGAACTGCCGTGGGGCCGTTGCCGACGGCTTTGCCGTTGATGGCCTCGAAGCCGATGACGTGATCTTTGGCAAACCTCTTCATGTAGAACACAAACGACCTGCCGGTTGCCGTCAGCCCGATTGCGACGTCCGCATTGCCGCTCTTCGTCGTGAAGCTGACGCGGTAGTCATACTCCTCGGCGGGCCGGTAGGGAGGCTGCAGTTTCTGCGACATGCTCGCTGAGTCGGTTGCCGCCAACTCCCCATTCACCGTGTTCCAATCCCCGGAAACCTTGTCCTGTTGTGGATCAATCAGCGGCAGCAGGTTGATAGCGTTCTGCCAGGCGGCGTCGGAGGCCGTTGCCGCTGCCGCACCACGCAGCACCGTCGCCTCGCCGTCGAAGACTCGCAATTGCCAGAAGCGAACTTCGTAGCTGTCCTTGTGCAAGTAGAGCGAGGTGATCGGCTGGCCGGGGAAGTCAGGATGCGGTTCGCCTTTTTGGGCGACGCTCGCGACATCTCCCCGCCAGTCCACTACAAGTTCCCCATCGAGCCGAACGGTGACATGATCTTGAGCGCCCCCCTCGCCTCGGTCCAGCCGCACAACGACGCGTGCGCGAGGGCCGCGGTTGGCTGGCCACGGATCGCCAGCGCGGCAATTGATCATCTTATAACTGCTGTCGAAGTTCATCGGGATGATTCGAGTGGCATCAAGCGGCAGGTCGACGTGGAAACGGCCCGGCCCTGACAGCCGCTCGAAATCAACCTCGATCTCGTAGCTGCGTGCATTGATTGCGACGGGCGGCGCAATTTTGCCGGAGCCGCCGTCACTGATATAGGCGAGCGCGCTGCCGCGGCGCTCCCACGCGTTGGCTTTGGAGTGGCTGGCGCCTTTTTCCACCCTGATGCGATCCTTGACGGGGTCGGTGATTGCGAGCAGATCGATCGTCTGGCGCGGCTGCTGGGCTACGGCGGACGCGGATGGAGCCGGCGTGCCCAGCGGCTGGATACGGATGTTGCGGAAGCGTACGGGGCTGCCATAAGCCTGCAAACGGATCGGCCCGGGCGCGGCACTCTCTGGTTCGCCTTTGCCGGTGCTTTTTGAAATCTCGAAGTTGTCGTGGATGAGCCGGCCATTGTGGATGACACTGACACGGGCGTTGACGGTCTTGGCGCCGGCGGCATCGAAGCGCGCGGCGTGAAAGGTGATGTCGAAACTCTGCCATTCGTCCGGCGGTTTGCTGACGTTCTCGATCGGCGCCTTGATCTTGAAGATCGCGCCGCAACAAATGTCGTTTGCCGGTTTGCCGAAGGAATCGAGGATCTGCACCTCATAGCGGCCCTGTAGATAGATGCCACTGTTGCCTTGCTTGGCGTCGTGTGGAACGGCGAACTCGATGTGCAGGTCGAAGTCTTGAAACTTCTCCCGCGTGTCGAGATCGCCTTCGCCGGCCACCAGCGCGCCATCAGTCACCTGCCACTGGCACGGACTGCCGTCCGGATGTTGCCACGCTGACGCGTCGCGACCGTCGAAGAGCGTGCCGAACTTCGGTGACGTGACGGTGGTTTTCTGGCCCGGTGGATCCTCCACTGCCGACCTGCCGTCGCGTGAGGGACTGCGGCCTGCAAACCACCAGACTGCGCCTGCGATCAGAGCCAGCGCTACCATGCCAGCAAGACCGCCCATCGCCCATTTCCAATGACCCACTGCCGATTGTCCCTTCGTCGCTGGCGGCTTCCGCGGCGTCGTAGGCTTCGCAACAGCCGGCTTCGGTGTCGGCTGCGCGTGCACGGGGGTGGGGGAGGGCGTTGGCGTCGCTTTTGGCTGCCCGCCTGCAACCACAGGCGGGGCAGCGGTGGCGGGTCTCAATTTGCCATGCACCTCCCGCAGTTGGTCAATGAGGTCTTCGTAACTCGCCGGTCGCTCATGCCGCTGCTTTGCCAACATCTTTCCCACCAGCAACGCCACAGGTATCGGGCACGTCGGCCACACCTTGAAAATCGCCGGCGGCGGGTCGTTCACGTGTCTGGTGATCACGGCCAGCGGGTCCGGGCCTTCGTAAGGCGGCCGGCCCGTCAGCATATGGTAGAGCGTGCAACCGAGGCTGTAGATATCCGTCCGAAAATCAATGTCGCTCACTCCGCGCGCCTGCTCCGGGCTGATGTAATGCGGGCTGCCCATCATCATGCCGGTTTGTGTCAAGCTCGTCGTTGCCCCGCCCACGATCTTCGCCAGGCCGAGATCGCCCACTTTCACCTCGCCGGTGTTGGAGAGGAAGATGTTGTCGGGCTTGATGTCGCGGTGAATCAGCCTGGCCCTGTTCCAGCCATATTGAAGTGCCTCGGCAACATAGACGGTGATGGCAATGGCCTCGCACGGGTCCAGCCGGCCCTGGCGTTCGATGTGTTGCTTCAACGTCTCGCCATCCACGAATTCCATTGCGATGTAGTGTGTGCCCTCGCTCTCGCCCGCGGAATAGACCTGCACGACGTTGGGATGGCTGAGGCTGGCGGCGGCGGTGGCCTCGCGTTTGAAGCGGGCGACGAAATCGGGGTCGGCTGCGAGTTCCGGCGCCATGATTTTTAACGCGGCGAGCCGGTCGAGCTTCGACTGGCGCGCTTTGTAGACCGACCCCATGCCCCCGCGGCCAAGCTGGGAGATGATCTCGTAACCGGCAAAGGTTTGGCCCGCCAGCGAACTCATGCGTTGTTCCCTGCTGCGCGCGAATCATCCTCTCCCGGTTGCCGTCGGTCAAGCACTGGCTGACCCGCTGCCGTTCATCGGAAGTCGGCGGAAGTTTTCCTTGCCGCTGCCGGAAACGCGGTGTCAAATGACGGCAACAACTGCAACTCAACCCGGTTACGTCCATGCTCAGTTCCTTTCAACAACACCTCCAGCGACAACTCGACGACATTCGTGCCGCCGGCACCTGCAAACGCGAGCGCGTGCTCGCGACTCCACAGGGCACGCGCGTCCGCGTTGCCGACGGGCAGCCGGTGCTCAACCTCTGTGCCAACAACTACCTCGGTCTCGCCCAGCACCCGGCGGTGACGGCCGCCGCGCGCGAGGCGCTGGAGCGGTGGGGCTATGGGATGGCGTCGGTGCGGTTCATTTGCGGCACGCAGGACATCCACAAGCAGCTCGAAGCGAAGCTCGCGGAGTTTCTCGGCACGGAGGATACGATCCTCTACTCATCATGTTTCGACGCCAACGGCGGGTTGTTCGAGACGCTGCTCGGCGCGGAGGACGTGGTCATCTCCGACGAGCTGAACCATGCGAGCATCATTGATGGCATCCGCCTCTGCAAGGCGCAGCGGTCCCGCTACCGCAACAACGACATGGGCGATCTCGATGCGAAGCTGCGCGAAGCGGCCTCGGCGCGGTTCCGGCTGATCGCCACCGACGGCGTGTTCTCGATGGACGGCTCCATCGCCAACCTGCCGGCCATCTGCGGCCTCGCGGAGAAGCACGGCGCGCTCGTGATGGTGGACGACTCGCACGCCGTAGGCGTTCTCGGCCGGCGCGGACGCGGTTCTCACGAGCATCATGGTGTCATGGGCCGCGTGGACATCATCACCGGCACGCTCGGCAAGGCGCTCGGCGGCGCCAGCGGCGGCTACACCAGCGGGCGCAAGGAGATTGTCGAATTCCTGCGCCAGCGCTCGCGTCCGTATCTTTTTTCCAACACAGTCGCGCCGCCGATTGTCGCCGGCTCTATCAAGGCGATTGAACTGCTCTCCGAGTCCACGGCGCTCCGCGACACGCTCGAGGCGAACACGAAGTTCTTCCGCGACGGCATGGCGAAGTCCGGTTTCAACATCCTGCCCGGCGTGCATCCGATCGTGCCGATCATGCTTGGCGACGCCACGCTGGCCGCGCGCGTGGCGGAGGCGATGCTGGCCAAGGGCGTTTACGTCATCGGCTTTTCCTATCCCGTCGTGCCGCAAGGCAAGGCGCGCATTCGCACACAGATCTCTGCGGCACACTCGCGCGAAGACCTGGAGTTTGCCATCCGGGCGTTTGCCGAAGTAAAGCGAGAGCTGGGCATTTGAGGTGATCGTGGATACCTCGCAGACATCCGACTTTGCCGACTGGGGCAAGCGCGCCGGCAAACCACTCGATGATCGCTGGCGGGATTTCGCCGAGTCGGTGAGGAAGAAATAGTCCCGCCTCTTGCGAATCACCATTTACTCTCCATGCCTCCAGTCTCCACCAAGCTCACTTTCGCCCTTGGCTCTGATGAGAAGAGCCGCAAACTGCCGTCGAAGATTGTCATCAGCCAGAGCCAGAACGAAACCCTGGACCATGTGTTGCTCAAGGCGCTCGCGTTCGTGATCTTCCACAGCGACCGGTTGCGGCTGGAGGTGGACCTGGAGATGCCGGGCGTGCCGTTTGTGCCTGACCTCGTCGCGCTTGCGTTGGACGGCCGTCCGGAACTGTGGATTGAGTGCGGAGAAGTCTCACTTCACAAGCTGGAGAAGCTGACGTTGAAGCTCGGCGACGCCGATATTTGGATCGTCAAGAAAAGCGCCGGCGACGTGGCCAAGACTGTCGAGCTGGCGCGGCGCAACATCCGGCGGCTCGGCCGCGTGCGGCTGTTGACGTTCGATCCCGGCTTCATTCCTGAATTGCGCGCGCTGGCCACCGGCGCCAACTCGCTTTACCTTGTCAAACTCGTGCCGGGTGAAATGGCGCAACTCGTATTCAACGACCTGTGGTTTGAGACAGCGCTGCGGGTGACCGCGCCGTAAGACAAGCTGCGCATCACCTATGCGCAGTACGAATCACACCCTCCCGGCCTCACCCTTTCGCAATACCGTGTCCCTCAGCGATCCAGCGTCGTCGCGGTTCGGATAATCGAGCGTGTAGTGCAGGCCGCGGCTTTCCTTGCGCTGGAGCGCGCACTCGACGATCAGCCACGCCACCGTCGCAATATTGCGCAACTCCAGCAGATCGGCTGTCACGACGAAATCCCAGTAGTAGTCGAGTATCTCGCGCTGGAGGTTTTCGATGCGCGTTTTGGCGCGTTGCAGGCGCTTGCTGGTTCGCACAATGCCGACGTAGTCCCACATCAGACGGCGGATTTCGTCCCAAAGGTGCGCCACCACCACCAGTTCATCCGCATCGTGCGCCTTGCCACTCTGCCACGGCGGAATCGCGATCTGGTTGCGCGGCAGTTTCTCCAACGCTTCTGCCGCTCTGGCTGCTGCGCGATGCGCCACGACGACAGCCTCCAGCAGCGAGTTGCTCGCCAGTCGATTCGCGCCGTGCAACCCCGTGCATGCGACCTCGCCAACGGCGAACAACCCCTCGATGTCCGTCCTCCCGTCCACGTCCGACAACACGCCGCCGCACATGTAATGCGCCGCCGGCACCACCGGCACTGGTTCCTTGGTCATGTCGATGCCGTAGCGCAACAGTGTCTCGTAGATGTTCGGGAACCGGTGGATGATGAACTTCGCCGGCTTGTGCGTGATGTCGAGATACACGCAATCGGCGCCGGTCTTTTTCATCTCGGCATCAATCGCCCGCGCCACGATATCACGCGGGGCCAGCGCGCCTTGCGGGTGATATTTCGCCATGAACTCGTGCCCGTCCTTGTCCACCAGCAGCGCACCCTCGCCGCGCACCGCTTCGCTGATAAGGAACGTGCGTGCCTTTGGATGATAGAGGCACGTCGGATGGAACTGGACGAACTCCATGTTCGCGACGCGCGCACCGGCGCGATACGCTATCGCCACACCATCGCCCGTGGCAATATCGGGGTTCGACGTGTAAAGATAGACTTTGCCGCAGCCGCCGGTCGCCAGCATGGTCGCGCGTGCAGCGAACACCTCGACGCGACCGCCGTGTTTGTCGAGCACGTAAGCGCCGATGCAGCGATTCGGCCCGTCCTGTCCCTGCTTCCGTGTCGTGATCAGGTCCACCGCATGGTGGTTTTCGTAAATCTTGATATTCGGGTGCCGTGCCGCCGCTGCCAGCAGTGCGCGCTCGATCTCGCGGCCCGTGATGTCCGTTGCGTGCAACACCCGCCGCGCCGAGTGACCACCTTCGCGGCCCAGTTCGAGCTTGCCATTCTTGGCGTGGGCAAACTCGACGCCCAATGCCATCAACTCCTTCACCCGTGGCGGCCCTTCGGTGACGATGGTGCGCACCACGTCCTCCTTGCACAGCCCGTCGCCGCACACCAGCGTGTCCTTCACATGCGCCTCGAACGAATCGCCTTCAGCCATCACACAAGCGATGCCGCCTTGCGCACGGTTCGTGTTCGACTCGGCGCTTTCTTTCTTGGTGACAATCGCCACGTGTCCGTGTTCCGCCGCTTTCAACGCAAACGACAGCCCGGCGATGCCGGTGCCAATGACGAGATAGTCGGTTTCAATCATGGCAATTTAGAATGTCTCATTATCGATCAGCCGTGTCTTGCCGATGAACACCGCCATCGCCGCCAGCGTTCGGCCGGGCTCGTGGCGTTTCGCCGGCAGCAACGTCTCCGAGTCCACGAACGTGATGTAGTCAATCCGTGCCGACGGTTTGCCGGTGATCAACTTCGTCATGGCCGCGCATACCTCGTCAATCGGCCGGCCTGCTGCCAGTTCGCGCCGCGCCAGGTCCAACGACTGTTTCAGCGCCAGCGCCTCCTGCCTCTCCGTTGGGCTGAGATAGACGTTGCGCGAACTCATCGCCAATCCGTCCGGCTCGCGCACCGTCGGGCAGATGACAAATTCCAGCGGGAAGTTCAGGTCGCGCACCATCCGCTTCAAGACCGCGCATTGCTGCGCATCTTTCTGGCCGAAACACGTCACGTCCGGCAGCACGATATTGAACAGCTTCGCCACCACCGTGCATACGCCGCGGAAATGTCCCGGCCGCGATGTGCCTTCCCATCGCTCCGACACCGCCGTCTCCTCCACCCACGTCGTTGCCGCGCCTGCCGGATACATCTCCTCGTTCGTCGGCGCAAAGATCACGTCCACGCCGACCGATTCGCACAACTTCTGGTCACGCTCAAAGTTGCGCGGGTATTTTGAGAAATCCTCCTTCGGTCCGAACTGCGTCGGATTCACGTAGATGGAGACGACGCAAAGGCCTGCGCGCCGTTTCGCTTCGCGCATCAGGCTCAGATGCCCCTCGTGCAGGTAGCCCATCGTTGGCACGAGGCCGACGCGCTTGCCTGCCGCCCGCGCCGCGCGCGACCACGCTTGCATCGCCGAGACTGACTGAATGATTTCCACGGCGCCACACTACAGAACTGGCGCGGGAAAGTCATGTCGGAATCCAGGACGGCGCAGGCACACCCGCCAGCACAGTCGCGCTTGCATCGTTGCGGCGGTCTGAATAATCTCCACAGCCTTGATTTCCTAAACGCAGGTTGAACTATGAACGACTCCTATATTCAAAACCTTTTTGCCGAGCGGATCGGCGGGGCGAACTACGGCAAGAGCACCGCCATTTACAAATTTGAGAAAATCAAACGCGCCAAGCGCGCCGCCATCGCAGCCCACCCCGGCGTCGAATTGCTCGACCTCGGCGTCGGCGAGCCGGACGAGATGGCATTTTCGCTGTCGGTGAAAACGCTTTGCACCGAGGCCCGCAAACCGGAAAACCGCGGCTACGCCGACAACGGCCCCATGGAGTTCAGACAGGCTGCCGTGCGCTGGATGGAACGCGTTTGCGGCGTGACGGGCCTCAACCCGGAATCGGAGGTCATCCACAGCATCGGCAGCAAAGCGGCGCTCTCCATCATGCCGATCTGTTTCATCAACCCGGGCGACGTGGCGTTGATGACCGTGCCAGGCTATCCCGTGTTCGGCACGCACTCGAAATATCTCGGCGGCGAGGTCTATAACCTGCCGTTGACGGCGGAGAACAACTTTCTGCCCGACCTCGACAGCATCCCGGCCGACGTGCTGCGCCGCGCCAAGACGCTGGTGATCAATTACCCGAACAATCCGACCGGCGCGAGCGCCACGCCGGAGTTCTTCGCGAAAGTCGTCGAGTTCGCCAAGGCACACAACATCATCGTCATCCACGACGCCGCCTACGCAGCGCTCGTATTCAAGGGCAAAAATGGCGAGCCGACGCGCCCGCTCTCGTTCCTGGCCACGCCCGGCGCGAAAGATGTTGGTGTCGAGCTGCACTCGATGAGCAAAGGCTTCAACATGACCGGCTGGCGGCTCGGTTTTGTCGTTGGCAACCCGCTGATCGTGAAAGCCTACGGCGACGTGAAAGACAATTCCGACAGCGGCCAGTTCCTTGCCATCCAGAAAGCCTGCGCCGTCTCGCTCGATCATCCGGAGATCACTGAGAGGATCTCCGCGAAATACTCGCGACGGATGAACCGGCTCGTCCGTGTGCTGAACCGTTTTGGCTTCAAAGCGAAGAAGCCGAAAGGTTCGTTCTTCCTCTACACCCGCTGCCCGAGACGCGCCGTGGCCGGAGGAAACGCGGTGGAGTTTGCGAAAGCCGAGGATTTCAGCCAGTGGCTCATTGCCGAGAAACTCATCTCGACCGTTCCGTGGGATGACGCCGGCGCCTACGTGCGTTGGAGCGTCACCTTCATGGCCAAAGGCGCGGCCGATGAGGCGCGCGTGGTCGGCGAGATCGAGCGGCGGCTGGGTGATGTGAAACTGGAGTTCTGATTCGGGACTCGGGAATCGTGACTCGTGACTCCGTAATCCGTGAATCGCGACTCGTGGCGCGTGAAACTGATCACGAATCACGATTCACGGATTACGGATTACGAATTCCGAATTCCGAATCACTTTCCTCAAAACGACTGTTCCGCTGTCGGGAACTTTCCGCTCCGCACTTCGTCGCGGTAGGAGACGATGGCGGTGCGCATCGCGTCGCCGACGGAGGCGAAGCGTTTGACGTGCTTGAACGTCGGCCACGTGGCGAGGCCGAGCATGTCGTTGATCACCTGAATCTGCCCATCGCAATGCGGGCCGGCGCCGATGCCGATGGTCGGGATACGAATGGATTCGGTGATGGATTTTGCCAGTTCGGCGGGGACGCACTCGAGCACGATCGCAAACGCGCCGGCGTCCTCGACACGCTTGGCTTCGTCGAGCAGGCGCTTTGCGGTCTCATCTGTCTTGCCTTGAATCTTGTAGCCGCCGAATTCCAGCACGCTTTGTGGCGTCAGGCCGATGTGGCCAAATACAGGAATGCCGGCCTCGATGATGGCCTTGATCTTCTCCGCCATGCGCGGGCTGCCTCCTTCAACTTTCACGCCCTCCGCGCCGGCTTCCTGCACGAAACGGCCGGCATTCATCACCGCTTGGTCTTCGCTTCGGTGGTAGCTCATGAATGGCATGTCGGCGATGAGCAGGGCTTTCGGCTTCGAGCGCGCGACGGCGGCGGTGTGGTGCAGCATGTCGGCCATCGTCACCGGCAGCGTGCTTTCGTAGCCGAGCACCACCATGCCGAGCGAATCACCCACGAGGATCAGGTGCACATCGGCCTCGTCCAGCAGTTTCGCGGTGACGTAGTCGTAAGCCGTCAGGGAGACAATCTTCTCGCGGCCTTTCATGGCGCGGATGGTGGCGGTCGTGATCTTCTTTCGAGAGAGGTTTACACTCATGATTTACCAACCTTTTGCCGCCAGCTTCATCGGCTGGCTTTCGGTCAAAGCTGTCAGAAGTTGCGTCGTTGTCTTGCCGAGACCGGGAATCACCAGGGCCGGCCGGATTTCCACCAGCGGTTGCAGGACAAACCGCCGCTCGTGCATACGCGGATGCGGCAGCGTCAGCCTCGGCCCGTTCATGATCGTATCGCCACAATAGAGCAGGTCGAGGTCAATGGTGCGTGGCGCGTTGTGGCCATGTTCGCGCGGCCGGCCGAGAGACTGCTCAAACTGCTGGAGCCGATCCAGAAGGTCCAGCGGCGACAGATCGGTCTCGATTTCGACGACGGTGTTGAGAAACGACGGAGTGTCTGGCGCGCAATCGACCGGCTCGGTTTCGTAAATGGATGCTGCGACGGCCTTCTGGTCGCTGGAGAGTTCACATAGGAAGTCACAGGCCAACGACACGTTCTTCAGCCGGTTGCCAAGGTTTGAGCCGATTGAAACGCCAACTTTCATTTTGCGACACGCATTCCGCCGAGCGCCTCACTTCAATCCCAACACATCCTGCATATCGTAAAGCCCTGCCGGCTTGCCGACGATCCATTTCGCTGCGCGCAGCGAGCCGCGCGCGAATGTCTCGCGGCTGCTGGCTTTGTGGGCCAGTTCCACCCGCTCTCCGGGCGCGGCAAAAATGACCGTGTGGTCGCCGACGACATCGCCGCCGCGGATGGCGTGGATGCCGATTTCGTCGCGAGTGCGTTCGCCGACGATGCCGGCGCGGCCGTGACGGGCGAGGTCTTTGAGCTGCTTCTGTTTCACTTCGGCAAGGATTTGGGCGAGCCGTTCGGCAGTGCCGCTGGGCGCGTCTTTCTTGAAGCGGTGATGCATCTCGACGATTTCCTGGTCGAAATCGGGGCCAAGAATCTCGGCGACCTTACGCGTGATGTAAAAGAGCGTGTTGACGCCGGTGGAGTAGTTCGCAGCCCAGACAACCGGGATGTTGCGTGTGACGCCGAGTACCTGTTTCTTCTCATCGGCGGTGTGGCCGGTCGTGCCGATGACGAGCGCGGCTTTGCCCTTCGCAGCCGCCTGCGCTGCGGCGAGCGTGGCGTTATGGAGGCTGAAGTCAACGACGACATTGGCTTTCGCAGCGGCGGTATCGATATCGTCGCCGAGATCCATCTCTCCGATGATGCTGAAGTCAGCGTCCTGTTTTGCCAGAGCGATGATGGTCTGGCCCATGCGGCCCTTGGAGCCGTTGATAACGAGTTTGATCATGACATCGTGACGCCGGCATCCCTGACGGCGTTGTTAATCGTTTCGAGCACAGCCGGCAAGGATGCCGGCGTGCCGTTAAAGCAATCCAACCTTCTGCAACGTGGCTTTCAACACCGCTTTGTTCTTTTCGCCCATCCGGCACAGCGGCAGGCGGAATTCTTCCTCGATCTGGCCGAGTATCGACAGCGCGGTCTTCACCGGAATTGGATTCGTTTCGATGAACAGGTCTTTGAATAGCGCGACGTATTTGGCATGCAACGCCGACGCCGCGCGGATATCACCGTCGAGAAACGCGTGCACCATTTTCGTCACGTCACCTGGAATCACGTTCGATGCGACGCTGATGACGCCGTCCGCGCCGACCGACATGAACGGCAGTGTCAGCGAGTCGTCGCCGCTCAGCACCGTCAGCCGGCTGCCACAAAGCGCCTTGAGCTGCGCGACGCGGTCGCACGAGCCGCTGGCTTCCTTCATGCCGACGATGTTCTTGTTAGCCTCGACCAGCCGCGCGACGGTTTCGGCTGTGCAATCCACGCCACAGCGGCCGGGGATATTGTAAAGGATCACCGGCAGCTGGGTTGCTTTCGCAACGGCGCTGAAATGTTGGAACAAACCTTCCTGGGTCGGTTTGTTGTAGTAGGGATTGACCTGAAGCACAGCGTTCGCGCCGGCTTTTTCGGCCTTGTGGGTGAGCGAGATCGCCTCGTCGGTGCAGTTCGAACCGGTGCCGGCGATGATCTTGCAGCGGCCTTTCGCCGCGCTGACGACCACTTCAATGACGCGGGCATGTTCCTCGTGGTCGAGGGTCGGCGATTCGCCGGTGGTGCCAACAGGCACAAGGCCGTCAATGCCGGCTTGGATCTGCCGTTCGACGAGCCATGCCAGTTTCTTCTCATCCACCTTGCCGTTGTGGAAGGGGGTGACGATAGCGGTGTATGCGCCGGTAAACATAAGCGTAGAGGATTAGTAGCCGCGAATGGGGCGAATGTCGCTAATTATTTCTGCCTGCGCATTCATGGCATCATTTGCGGCTCAAAGTTCAATCGTGCCTTCAAATACGAAGTCCGCCGGGCCTTTCAGCGTCACGTCGTGGATTTCGTTGCCTTGAGCTTTGAAACCCACCTCTAACGTGTCGCCGCCCTGCACGCGGACCTTGACGGGCGCGTGCGTGAAGTGGACGAGGTGCGAGATGATCGCGCTGGCGCAAACGCCGGTGCCGCAGGCGAGCGTCTCGCCTTCGACGCCGCGCTCGTAGGTGCGCACGCGAATCGAGTGCGCGTCGAGCGGCTGGACGAAGTTGACGTTCGTGCCTCTGGGTTTGAAATGGTCGTGGTGGCGCAGTTCGCGGCCGAGCGGTTCGACCATCGCCTGGTCGGCGTTCTCGACGAACACGACGGCGTGCGGCACACCGGTATTGATGCTGGAAACGGCCAACTCGCCGTGCGAGGTCTTGACCTTGTCGTGCAGCCGCAGCCCGCGCGGCGCGCTCATGCCGAGCCTGACCAGCGCGCCATCATACTCGGCGTGAATCACGCCCGCCAGCGTCTCGAAGGACACGGTGGGTTTCTGCCAGCCGAGCTTCTGGACGAACCGGGCGAAACAGCGCGCGCCGTTGCCGCACATCTCGGCCTCGCTGCCATCGGCGTTGAAGTAGTGCATCTGGAAGTCGGCCTTGCCGTTGGCGCAAGGCTTGACCAGCAACAGCCCGTCCGCGCCAACGCCGCGATGACGATCGCACAGCTTCGCGATCTGCGCCGTCGTCAGGTGCAGCTTCAAATCCCGATTGTCGAGCATGACGAAGTCATTGCCCGCGCCGTTCATCTTGGTGAAACGTAAGCTCATTAGGCTATTCTAGCCACAACTGGTGGGGAAAACACAAGTTTTCCGCTCAAGCTGGGTGTCATGATGAACAATCTGCGCCCGGGGCGGAGATTGGGTTGCGGCAGGCGGGTAGTTCGACTAGAGTGCATTGGTTCTTTGAGACGCGGAGTCCGCACTTGGGCTCGCGCCTGTTCTGAAACTACCGCGGTCTGCGATTTTTGATTCGCATTTCGCGATTCCTCCTTGTGGGGGCGATTGGTTTCGACTCAGGTGGAGAGACGAGGGTGGCGTGCCGAGGACGTCAGTTGGCCTCGATAAAAAACTGACAAAAACATAAGAGCTAACGAAGAGTTGGCCCTCGCGGCTTAAGCTCCGCGACGTTGCGCCCTTGACGCCTGCTAAGGGGACGCAACGCCATCAGCAGGCGTAGGTCAGAGCTGGGTCGCCGGGCCGAGACCGAAACCATTACGTGGCGGCTGGTTTGTGGAGTTGCCTGCTTGCCGACGGCTCCGCGAACGAGACTAAAGCGCAAGCTACGCACGTAGTCACGCTCGGCAATCTGGCTGAGGACGTGGGTTCAATTCCCACCGCCTCCACCATCTTCTTTATTTGCAAAGCTTTACGCAGACAGTGGACGTGGGTTCTTCACCCACATTCCGGTCAATATTGTTCAAGCTGTTGCTTCCATCCACAACATTTCATTGCGATCTGGATTTACACTCGATCCTCTTTATTATCATGGCCCGAAGCTCACAATGTACCGGCCCAATGGAATAACCATGAAATGCCTCATCCTCCTCACCGCCCTGCTGCTGGCACCGCTGGCCGCGCTGCCTGCCGAGCCTGCTCCCGCAACTAAATCGGCGATTCCAAACCTTTCTCTTGGCCCTGAATACGCGGACGGCGTGAGGCTGTTCCAAGGTGTGGCAGGCATCGAGCGTGCGACGAATGGAAGGCTGTGGGCGACTTGGTATGGCGGTGGTCTTACTGAAGACAGGCAGAACTACATTCTGCTTTCCACGAGCGGCGATGGGGGCCAGGCGTGGCAGCGCGTGCTTGTGCTCGATCCCGATGGCGGCGGACCGGTGCGGGCGTTTGATCCGTGTCTCTGGCATGATCCCGAGGGCAAGCTCTGGCTGTTTTGGGGACAAGAAACGACTCAGCAGAAAGGCCGCGACTTCGGAACCTTCGTCACCTTTGCGATCACGACGACGGACTCGGGCAAGGCGGGTGCGAAGTGGTCGGCACCGCGGCAGATCGCGAAGGGAGTGATGATGAACAAGCCGACGATCACCAAAGATGGTCGCTGGCTGTTGCCGGTGTCGTCTTGGTATAGCGACGGCAGTTCGCGGGCGGTTGTTTCGACCGATCATGGAGCGACGTTCGCGGAACTGGGCGCGGCCAACATCCCGGATAAAAGATGGCGCAGTGCGGACGAGCAGATGATCGTGGAGCGCATGGATGGCTCACTGTGGATGCTGGTACGCGGGAAGTTCGCCACGGGTGACAACAGCGT
This sequence comes from Verrucomicrobiia bacterium, assembly GCA_041651735.1. GTDB lineage: Bacteria > Verrucomicrobiota > Verrucomicrobiia > CAIQCK01 > CAIQCK01 > CAIQCK01. The sequence goes on from JBAZIR010000022.1 coordinate 16,471, forward strand.
CACCGGCCTCGGTGAAAGCGTGTCCACGGATGGTGGCAAGACGTGGTCGGACGTGAAGGCCAGTGCGATTCCGCATCTGACTACGCGGTTCTTTATTCGCAGACTGGTGAGTGGTCGGTTGCTGCTGGTGCGGCAGAATCCGCCGGTCGGCACGAAGGGGCGCTCGCACCTGACGGCGTTTCTTTCTGACGACGATGGCCGCACTTGGAGCGGCGGTCTGTTGCTCGATGAACGCGATGGCGCGGCCTATCCCGATGGTGTGCAGGCAGCCGATGGCACGATCTCGGTGATCTATGATTTTCAGCGCGCCCGCGACAAAGAGATCCTCATGGCCGTCTTCAATGAAACCGAAGTGCTCGAAGGCAAACTCACTTCTCCGAAGAGCCAACTGCGCGTCTTGGTGAACAAGGCGACCGGCGTCAAACACACGAAGCCTGTCACCGCGTACAATTGGCCGCTTGATGAGGTTGATTCGCGCATCAAGGTTTTGGGCAAGGCGAAGGTGGCAAGCGGCGCTCACGGAAAGTCGCTGATGCTGGATGGCACCTCGGTGATCGAATTGAAGGATAGTGCTCAACTCAACAGCGGCGCGGAGGGCTTCACGTTTTCCGTTTGGCTCAATCCGTATGTGCTGAATCAAGGCCAGCAGTTGTTCGCGGCGAAGAACCGCTACTCGCTCGGCGAGCGGCAGTGGAGTCTCACGGTTGAAGAGGGCGGCGTCCTGCGCGCCTATTTGCAGCAGGAGAAATGGAAAACTATCACGTCCAAGCCCGTATTGAAGGCCGGTCACTGGCACCTCGTCATGCTGACCGTCTCACCCACCGAGGCCGTGCTTTACTTGAACGGCAAGGCTGTTGGTGAAACAGCGCTGACCAAGCCCATTCCGGCAACGCAAGCGCCCATCACGCTCGGTGGTGTGAACGACAACGGCCGTATCGTTCAACAACTGCTCGGTGCCGTGGATGAGGCGCGATTCGTGACGCGAGTGCTGAGTGCGGCTGAGATCGCGAAGATATACAAGCCGGTCGAGGCCACGCATGAGATCCCGAAGGCCATCATCGCCGACACGCCGCTCTGGGATTCGAAAGTGAAGTTGTCGAAGGCCGCTGATTTGCCCGTGCTCGATGGCGTGGAGTTTAGCGTCATCAAAGCAAACGAGCCAGAGAAGGATGGCTATATCTGGCTGCATGGCGTTGGCCTTGGCTGGCACAAGGGAAAACTGTTCGCCTCCTTCGGTCACAACAAAGGCGAGGAGAACACGCATGGCGAAGAAGCACGCGGTCGCATCAGCGAGGATGCCGGCAAGACATGGGGCGAGACATTCACCATCGGCACGGGTGCGGGCGTGCCGGACTTGTCCATCAGCCATGGCGTGTTCCTTTCGCAGGGGGGCAGGCTGTGGGCCTTCCATGGCGCGTTTTATGGTCGCATGCAGAAGATTCACACGCGTGCCTTTGTGCTCGATGAAGACACGGGCGCGTGGCAGCCGAAGGGCGTCGTGGTCGATGACGGCTTCTGGGCGCTGAATCAACCGGTGAAGATGGCGGATGGAAACTGGATCATGCCCGGCATCAAAGCGCGTGCGTTTTCCGAGAGCAGCAAGAACCCCGCCGCCGTCGCCATCAGCCACGGTGATGATTTCACAAAATGGGATCTCATAGCCATCCCGACCGCCGAGGGACTCACAATGTGGGGCGAGTCGAGCATCATCGTCGATGGCCCGAACGTGACGAACATCGCGCGCTTCGGCGCCAAAGCGCAGGCGCTGATCGCCGTGAGCAAGGACTACGGCCGAACCTGGATCGCCTCCGCGCCGAGCAACCTGCCCATGGCCACCTCCAAGCCCGCCGCTGGCATGCTCAGCACTGCCCAGCGCTACCTCGTCTGCACTACCACCGCCGACAGCGGCGGACGTCGCACGCCGCTCACCATCGCCGTCAGCAAACCCGGTGATTCCGTATTCAGCCACGTCTTCATCATCCGCCCCTCCATCTTCCCCCAAGGCCCCGGCGACGTGGCCGACGGAGCGCCCCTTTCCTATCCCTGCGCCGTCGAGCACGAAGGCAAACTCTACGTCGGCTACTCCAATGGCGGTGGTCGTCGAGGGAATCACAACAGTGCGGAGCTGGCGGTGATTCCGATCAAGAAACTGCCCGTGGAACCATGAAACCGATTCTCCTCACCCGCACACTCCTCACTGCCTTTCTACTGGCTGCGCTGGCCGAGCTTTGTGCTGCCTTCACAAGCCTGTGACAATATAGCATCCGGACTCCTGCAAACGGCGGCCGAAAAGTGCAGCGGAGCTATAGTATTGTGACGGGGCGGTCGAACTGGGGGTGACCAAATTCAGCACTGTCCGCCCAGATCAAAGAGGGGCGATTGACTTGAGGATGCGCACGGTTTCGGCGGCGCCCTCCTTGGGCGCGAGCGCGGTTGTGGCCACACCAGAGACGACTTTCGTGATGTTGTGATCGATCTTGCCCGCCGCGGCCCAGGTCGTGCCCGCTGGCGCGGTGATGTAGATGGAAAAAGTGTGGTGGCCGGTGCCGGGCCGCTCTCCGATGAGGTGCAGGATCGCGCGGTTGCCGGGCAGCGTTGCGAACAACGTCTCGCCGATGCGGTAACCGGCGCGCACGCGTCCCGAAGTCAGGACGATATGCTCGGGCGAGGGACGGTAGCCGTGGAGCGCCAGCCGGCGACGCAGTTCTTCGAGAAACGGCGCGAGGTGTCCCGGATCCATGATAGCCAGCGCGTTGAGCCCGTCGGAGATGACGATCTGCACGTCATGCCGGCCCCCGTGCTGTTGGCGCAGGCGGCGCAGCTTCTCGACGGACGGCTGCGACATCCGTTCGCCGGATTCGGGATGCAGAATATAGTCAGTGCGGTTCTTGGACTGGGTCGCCAGCTGGAGCCTGTCCGGTATTCGGGCGACAAACGCCGGGTCCAGTTCGGTCCAGATGCTTTTCTTGGCGTCGGTGTAGATGCGCCGGACCGAGGCATCGAGCTTCGGCTCGAGATTCCAAGGGTTCTGCCCGTGCCCCTCGGCGATGAACACACCGCGTTCGCGCACGGCCCTGAGCTGCGCCCGGCCTTCTTCGAGAATCTGCGCATCGCTGCGCGAATCCCCTTTCCTTCGACGGTATTGCAGGAACACCCAGAGGGGATCGCCGAAATGGGCGGTCCTTTGGCCGTCGCGGCCGATGACCCCGAGCTGTTGGAAGAACTTCCACATCCCGTCATTGACCCGGCAACCGAACTTATCGCGGAGGCGCACATGGTCCTGGTAGCCTGTGGTCAGGTATCCCAGCATCGGGTCGATCTTGGTCGGCAGCGCCATCAGGTAGGCCGGATTGGCCGGCATCACCTGGTCGAGGCACCAGTCGAGGTCGTCGAGTGACACGTCCATGTGGAGGGTGGAGCAGACATCCAGACCGATGGGCAGGCCGTGCAGCTTGCCCATGACGATGTCTTCCAGACAACAGCGCACAAGCTGTTCCCGGCGACGGAAGACCTCGGGACCGATGAATCCGGCCACGTCATTCAGGTGCACCCAGGGCGCCGCGGGGTGTCCTGACTTCCGTTGCGCCTCCGCCACCTTCCGCGTGAGCGCCCGGGCGAAGCCATACTTGCGCGACTCATGGATGACCATGTCGAATCCGTGGCTGTGGCCGTTGGTGAAGTCAGCGCCCTGGCCGGTTTCGAAATACAAACCGAACCTGCCCGTGCGGCGTGCAGCGTAATCCAGCATTTTTTTGAGACTGAGGTCGAAGGTCGCGTTGGCGCTGTCGCTGCCAGCGATGCTTTGGAACCACAACGCCGTGCTGCCGGGGCGCCGGGTCTCGACTTCCGCCTGCACGTCGATGTGCGCGAGCACGCAATGGGGCAGGAGGTTCTCAATGCCGAACGTGACGAGCAGGTCCTGGAGCGCCAGCTCAATCGCTTCGACGGACGCGGGGTTACTTGACACGGGATTGGTGCCCAGCACGACGTCCCCCACGGCGAATGCCCAGCCATCGAAAACCTGCCAGCGAATGTCGTCGAGGTTGTCGGTGGGCGAGTTGGGTTGGATGCGCGCCCCGAGATAGCCCTTGGCACCGATCTGGCTGCCGGGCAGGGCGTGGAATACCTTGGCGCCAACGGCAACGAGTTCTTCGTTGCTCATGAGCTTCACGACGCAGGCGATGACCTCGCTTGAAAGGCCGGTCGCAACGGCCTGAATGGCCTCCTCGCTCTGCGACAGCAGAAACTGCTTTAGCTCACCGAGCGTCAACCCGGCTGTCTTTGCGGCGGCCGCGGGGTCGAGGCTCTCCTGTAGAAAACCGCCGAGCCGGTCGCTGAGCAACGGATGCGCCATGAGGTCGCGGACGCGGGTGCGGGACAGCAGCGTTCTCGCGCGTTCTCGCGCGGTTTCATCGGCTGCAGCCAGGCCGACGATTTGATCTCCCTCCTTGAATGCGTTGGCCGCCCCAAGGATCTGCCTGTAAAGCGTGCCATCAAAGCGGCCTTTGATGCGAAGGAGATACGCGAAGAGGTCTTCGTCGGCTTTGACTTCGGCAAGGCGGACGCCAGGAGGCGGGGGCGCGGAGACCGATTGTTCTTCGCCGCGAGAGTCGTGAGCGGCCAGCGCGGCCGCCCCGCCGGCCATGACTCCGAGAAATGTCCGCCTGCCTATCATGGGGGACAGCACCGGCTGTTTCGGAGAAGGACTGCTGTGGCCGCACACATCTGACAATGCGGGGGCGCGGCTGGATTGTGACCGGCACAACAGCCCGTTCGCGGGCACGAAGGTCTGGCCGCAATTGGCTTTGGGCACGTTTGATTTCGCGGCGGGAAGGGAACGCTCGCAGGGGCCCGAGTGTTGGTCGGCGTTCATGCGCCGACTGTGCGACGCGTCGTCACGAGTGTCAAGCGACGCGTAAGTGACTGGACGAGGGATGGGATTGACCATAGACTCGCCGCGAAATCGAACCACGGAACTGATGATAAAAGGTTTTTCTCAGGTGCTGATCTTGATCGGGACGTTGCTGTTGGGGAGTGCGGCGGCGTCCGGCCAGATTCGGCCGGTTCGTCCGGCGACCTCCACCGTCAAGGCAACCGAACAAAATTTGATTCCGAACGCCGACTTTCTTGCGAATCCACCGTTGCTCGGCTGGCGCACGAATTTCGATTATGAAAGCTGGCACAAGAACAACAAGAACTACGTTCGCATCGTCACCGATCACGCGCCGCGACCCGGCGTGAGGGTCGTCGAGATCAACCAGCCGTCCGCCGTCGCCAACAACCAGGGCACGAAGCTCCAAAGTCCGTTCATCAAATGCGAACCCGGTGCGACTTACCGGGCGTCGGTGGACGTGATGACGTGGCACCCGGCCGCGTTCGCCAAGGTTTCCATCATGGTCTATACGACCAACCCGGAGCCGCAACTGCACATGCTCGCCACGACACAGATTCCGGCGATGAACGGCATGCCGGCTCTCAAGCAATGCGGCCGCGTGCAGTTCGCCGATCCGAAGGGCGGCAGAACATGGGTGACGACATCGCGGGAGTTCACAATACCTGAGAAGGTGTCGGTGAAACGGGCGACGGCGCTGCTGGTTGAAAGCGACATCAGGGATGTCGAGGGTCTGGTGGTGAAGCTGAAGGACGCCAACCATGTGGTGTCAAAATTCCTTTTTGAACAGCTCTCCGACAACACAAAGAAGCAGATGAGCACCGAACCTCTTCCCAACACGCTGGGCATGTTGTTGTTGGCCGACCTCAACAAGATCCTCAAGAGCGGCAACATCTACACACCGGAGCGGTTTGGCCAGGTGCGGCTCCAAGGCAACACAACAGCGGCGCAGGAGCAATACGTGTCGTTCCGTGAAGGCGATATCGAGAACGTGGACAGCATGGTGGCGCGGCTGCAAAAGGGCGAGGACCCGCTATCTAAATTTCTGATGGAGCGGCTTTCCACCGACACGCGGCGGCAAGTCCACAATTACGGTTCGAACGTGAAGCGGCACAGCACGTCGTCGGCATCGGAAGCGTTGCAGAAGGCGCTGGTCAAGGAGTTCAACGAACTCATCCAAGGCGGGTGTCTCTATGCACCGAAGCTGTTCGCGCATGTCCGGCTGGCCAGCACGACACAGGCGGCGCTCAGACAGAACCCGCAAGGACCGGAACTCATCAAGCTCAATCGCGCACTGCTGGAGGAGGCTTACCCGACGGAACTCGTGAAGGCCGCCGCCAGCGGACCGCCGGGCGGCGATTCCGTCAGGACCAACCGGTTGCTGCTGGAAGACACCTATCCCGAAATCGAACAGCTCAAGCGGCGCGCAGACGTGGCACAGCGGCCGGAATACATGACATTTCAGCCGGAGGCATTTGGCACGGCGCCGGGGGAGAGATCGAACATCACGAGTTACTTCTGCAATTTCCGAATCGTGAAGGTGAAGGCATCTGAGTAGCCGAACGGGGGTATGCTGCTCGTTGTGGGCGGGCCAATGACCGCGTGGGCATGGCGGCCCATGGTGTCTGAGGGGACACCGACAAAACCGTCCAGCGCCTGATCAGAGGAGTGCCGGAATGAAGCGAGAAGGATTGTTGAGCGGCTCACTCCGCCCTTGACCGCGCGTTGAGCGGGCCGCAGTATCGCCAGCAGTCACATGGCCCTTCCGAAACCTTTGCAGAATTGGGCCGAGGACTTTGAAACCTTTGTCCTCGACGTCATCTTCGAGCGTCGCCGCGGCAAACGCGCCAACCTTCTGCGCGCGTTCCTGACGATGCTCTCGCAGATCTTTGCCGTCGCGGTCCAGTTGCGGATTTGGTGCTACCGGATGCGGCTGCTGCGCGACCGCACACTCGGCTGTCTGGTGGTGAGTGTCGGCAACCTCACCGTTGGCGGCACCGGCAAGACGCCCGTTGTGGAAAAATTCGCCCGCGCCCTGGCCCAGCGCGGCCGGCGCGTGGCCATCCTCTCACGCGGCTACAAAAGCGCCAAGCGCCCGCTGCTGGAACGGATGGTCGTCAAGTTGACCGGTTTGGAGAAGCTCACGCCGCCGCGCGTCGTCAGCGACGGCGAATCCCTGCTGCTCGATTCGCACCAGTCCGGCGACGAGCCTTACATGCTCGCATCCAACCTCAAGAACGTCATCGTGCTCGTGGACAAGGACCGCGTCAAAGCCGGCAAATACGCCATCGAAAAGCTTCAGGCTGACACGTTGTTGCTGGACGACGGGTTTCAATACCTTCACCTCAAGAGCCGGCTGAACCTGGTGCTGATTGACCGCACCAACCCGTGGGGCACCGGCCACATGTTGCCGCGCGGAACGTTGCGCGAGCCGATCCGCAATCTCAGCCGCGCTTCCTACGTCTTCGTCACCAAGTGCGACGGCAGCGACATCGGCCCGCTCCGCGACCAGATTCGCACGCTCAATCCCACCGCTGAAATCATCGAGTGCGCCCACCACCCGCTTTATCTTCAGGACGTATTCACCGGTGAACGCAAGCCGCTGGAGTCCCTGCGCGATCTCGACATCGCTTCGCTCAGCGGCATCGCCGCGCCGGAGGGCTTCGAGCAGTCGCTGGAGAAACTTGGCGCAAACCTCGTCTGTTCCCACCGCTTTGCCGATCACCATCGTTACAGCCAGCAGGAAATCATCAACGTCATCAATCGCAGCCACAAGAGCGGCGCCAGAGCCGTCATCACCACCGAGAAGGACGCGGTGCGCTTCCCGCTGGTTGAGCGCCGCGACGTGCCCATCTACTTCATGCGCGTCGAAATCGAAATCCTCCGCGGCGCGAAAGACTTCGACGACGCCGTCGGCCGCATCTGCTTCAGTTGACATGAACCCGCGCCGTGTCCTCATCCGTTCCGTGAACTGGCTCGGCGACGCGGTCATGACGATGCCAGCCATTCAGCGTCTGAAACAGGCCCATCCGCAGGCGCAACTCGCTGTTCTCACCGGCCCGAAACTCGCCGATCTCTGGCGGTTGCATCCGGACGTGAGCGAAGTGATCGTCCACGAGCCGGGCAACAGCCCGTTCGTTCTCTTCCGGCAGGCACAAGACCTGCGCCGGGGCCGGTTCGACGCCGCGATTATCTTTCCCAACTCCTGGCGCAGCGCGCTGCCGATCTGGCTCGCTGGCATTCCTCAACGCATCGGCTTCCATGGCCACGCGCGCGCGTGGATGCTGACGGACGGCCTGGACGAATCCGCCGACTATCAAACGAAACCGGTAATGACAGTGGAGGCCATCCGTCGTTTTGGAAACGGCGCGCCGGCAGTGTCGGAGCGGCCGGTTTTTAGACACCAGGTCCATCGCCACCTTCAACTCGCCGCGCGCCTTGGCGCTGACACCACACCATGCGCGCCGCGACTGCAACTCGCCGCGCTGCCGGCCGACGCGCGTCTGCCACAGGACAAGCCACTGCTGGCGCTTAACGCCGGCGCGGAATACGGTCCGGCAAAACGCTGGTTGCTCGATCGCTTTATCGCCGCGGCGAAGACGATGGCTGAACGCAAGGGGGTGCGCTGGGTGATCGTTGGAGGTTCGAAGGAGATCGATCCCGGCAACAGGATCGCCGCCGCGCTCGGCGAGCAGCACGCCATCAACCTTGCCGGACGGACGACGTTGCTCGGCTTGTGCCACGCGTTGGCACAGTGCCGCCTGCTGTTGACCAATGACAGCGGCCCGATGCACCTCGCCGCCGCGCTCGGCAAGCCGGTGGTGGCAATTTTCGGCTCCACCGAACCGGCGTTGACTGGCCCCAACGTTGCCAGTGACACTCGTCATGCGATTGTGCGCAACGCACCGCCTTGTTCGCCATGCTTCCTGCGCGAGTGTCCGATTGATTTTCGTTGTATGACCGCGATTACGGCAGAGGAAGTCGTAAAGGCGATGGAGAGAGTCATCAGCAACCAGTGATCGACAGGTCAGTCGTCGGAAACCGAAGCGACTGATTACGGATTGCTTCCCTCTTCTGCTTCGATGAACAACTGCTCTACATATGCCAGCAGATGGATCAGATCGTTCCGCACGATGACGTGCCACGGTGGCGCGAGACGGGTCTTTGTTTCTTCCTCGACCGTCTTGATGACGGCCGGCGCGGTCGCCGGGCCAGCGGCGGCGCGTGGAGACAAGATGGCCGGAAATGAATCGCGCTTTGTCATCGCCGGCCATCGTAACAGCGGCCCGCCGCGTTGTCCATCGGCACGCATCGAGACCCCGTTCCTGCCGCGTTACGCGCTCACGCGCCCGGCTGGCTCTGCGGCTTCGGACCTCGCGATTGCTCGTAAAACACGCGCACTTCCGGCTTTGCCTCCTTGCCGAGAAACTGCTGGGCGCGCACGAGCGCCTTGCGCGTGGACGCGGTAAGGTTCTCCTCGGATTCGAAGACGCAGTCGCGGCCGATCTGGTCCAACAGCCCGCTGCGGCTGAGCACACCCATCACGCCGGACGACGGGCCGCTGATCAATAACAGCCGGCCGTTGGCGCGCAGGAACTTCAGCAGCCCCTCCAGCGCCATCACGGCGGTGGCATCGAGATGGCGTGCGTTCTTCATTCGAAGGATGACGACACGGATGTTGTGATCGTGCGCGAGTCGCCGCACTTCATCCTCGAAAAGTTCGGCGGCGCCGAAGAAAAGCTCGCCCTCGACGTGGATGATGGAAATCTCCGGATGGCTGCGCTCGGACTTCTCGCTGATCTCGCGCATCGAGTCGCCCGCCAGGTCGTATTCCACCAGGTGCGGCGCGCTGGCCTTGCGCAGGAACAGCATCAGCGAACTGATGATGCCGACGTAGATCGCCTGTTGGAGGCTGAGCAGCAGCGCCGTGGCAAACGTGAGGATCAGCACGATGGCATCGCTGCGCGTGGAGCGGAACGCGACCCGGATGTGATGCCACTGGAACATGCTTGCCCCGATGACGATCAGCAATCCCGCCAGTGACGCCAGCGGAATGTAATGCACCCAGCCGCCGAACAAGGCCAGAATGGCGATGATCCATAATCCGCTGAACACTCCGGCGAAGCGCGTCCGGGCGCCCGTGAGGAAATTGAGAGCCGACCGCGTAAAGCTGCCGCTGCCAGGCATGCATTGGAAAAAGGCGGCGGCAATGTTCCCCAGGCCGAGGCCGATGCAGCCCTGGTTGCTGTTGACGCGCTGGTCGGTCGTCATGGCGATGCTCTTGGCGATGGAGAGCGTTTCGATGCACCCCAGGATCGCCATCGCCAGCGCGTCGTCGGCTATGTCGGCGATCAACCGTAGATTCAGGAAAGGCAGGTGAACGTCCGGCAGTGTCTTGGGAAGGTCGCCGATTTGCATCACGCCTTTGGCGTCGAGACGAAACACTTCCACCACCGCCGCCGAGACGACGACCACCACCAGCGGCGCCGGCAGCCAGCGCGGCAGCCAGCGCGGCGCGGTGACTGTGACGAGAATCGAGCCGATGCCGATGCCCAGAGCGTAGAAGTTTGTGTCGCGGAGTTGCTGGAGCGTCATCCACACCTGTTCGAGCATGTGGCCGGCGTCCGGCTGTTTCACGCCAAGCAATGGCGCGAGCTGGCTGAGCGCGATGAGCAAGCCTGCGCCCGCCGTAAAACCGACGACCACGCTCCGCGAAACAAACTGGGTCAGGTTGCCGAGTTTCAGCAGTCCGAATAGCAACTGCGTGCCGCCGATCAACAGCGCCAACAGAGGGATCATGATCGTCGGATTCTCGCGAATTTCCGGCACGGAGGAGGTCATGATCAAGCCGCCGATAAGGATCGCGACGGAATTGGTCGGACCGGGCACCAAATGTTCGCTGCTGCCCATCAGGCTGCCGACGATGGCGACGACGACGCAGGAATAAAGACCGTAGATCGGCGGCAGTCCCGCCATGATCGCGTAGGCGATGGCTTGCGGCAGCGAAAGCAAAGCGAGCGTCAGGCCCGCCGACACGTCGGCCGGCAGCCAGTCCCGCTTGTATCCGCGCGCCGTTTCAATGAACGGCAGCCATTGCGTCCATGTCATGAGTATTCTTCCCTGCCACGTCTCTGGCACAATCTACCGCTTCACTCACGCGGGGAAAACAAGTATCTTCCGCATCGGTTGATTGCGAAAGGAGCGACGCCCATGAACAATGAGAAGCCTGTCGTTGGACAAACCAAACACGGCGAGCTGACCCTCGACCAGATTGCCGACCTCCAGCCGGGCTGGGGCGGGCTGATGCCACAGATCAGCGAGCGATGGTGGATTTGTCACCACGCTGCCAAAGCCGGCAACTGGAAGCTCGCCGGTTACGCCCTCCGCAAAGTGCAGGGGCTATTCAAAACTGGCGCCGTCACGCGGCCGAAGTATGCCGCGATGGTCCAGAACTACGACAAAAGTTTTCTCCAGCCGGTCGCGCAGGCCGTGGCGGCGGGAGACTTTGCGGCGTTCGACGCCGCGTTCAAGCACGCCACCGACGAAGGCAACCGGCTCCACGTTGCAGTCGGCCACGGCGAAATCATCTGGACGTTGCCCGTTGAACCGCCGAAACATTTGAAGCTTAATCCGTAATGCGTGTCGCATAACCTGAGACCTACGCACGACGTCATCCGTATCATCCTGGAGAACACATGTACCCGCAGATCATCCTGATCCTGACTTGCCTCGCGCTTACCGCCCACGCCGCTGTCGTGAAGACGTCGCTGACCACGACGGCAACGGGCGAAAACCTGCTGCGGGCCGACACCTGGCGCGGCTGGCAGGCGGGATT
>JBAZIR010000023.1:0-27962 GCA_041651735.1 Verrucomicrobiia bacterium
TCAGCCGCGCGCTTTTCATCGAAAACAGTGACTTCATGGAGACGCCCCCGCCGAAGTATTTCCGGCTGCGTCCCGGCGGCGAGGTGCGGTTGAAATACGCCTACATCATCAAGTGCGACGAGGTGGTGAAGGACGCCAGTGGCAACGTCATCGAGCTGCGTTGCACCGCCGACCTCGGCAGCAAGACCGGCGGCCAGACCGCCAACCGCAAGGTCAAGGGAACCATTCATTGGGTCAGCGCCGCGCATGCGTTCGAGGCGGAAGTGCGGCTCTACGACCGTTTGTTCACGGTGCCGGAGCCGGACGCCGACGGCAACTTCAAGGCGCACCTGAACCCGCACAGCCTCGAAGTGTTGACCGCGAAGTTGGAGCCGTCGCTGGCGAAGGCATCCAACGATGAGCGATACCAGTTTGAGCGGCTCGGTTACTTCGCGCTGGATTCCGACACACAGGCCGGCAAGCTGGTCTTCAATCGCACCATCACGCTCCGGGACACTTGGGCGAAGCAACAACAGAAGGCGTAAGTCTTTCAGCGGGAAACAGGGCTGGTTGTCTTCCGGGCACAGCAACTTGTTGTGTGCAGCTTCGAAGAGTGAGAAAGAGCGTCCTTCACTCTTTCTGCGCCCAAAGAATTCGTCCAACACCAACACTGACCTGAATCAGCAGGATGCCTTGTCGTCGGAAACGTGGACTGGCTCGATGTGCCAGATGTCGCGGCAGTATTCGCGGATGGCGCGGTCGGAAGAGAACTTGCCCATGCGCGCGACATTGAGGATGGACATGCGCGTCCACTGCTCCGTATCGCGATAAGCGCGGGCAACATCCTCCTGCCGCTCGATGTAGGACGGATAGTCGGCGAAGACCAGATACTCGTCGCGTTCAAGCAGGGAGCGGATAAAGGGCTGGAAAAGCTCCTTGTCGCCACCGGAGAACGCGCCAGAGCCGATGACATCAAGCGCGTCGCGCAGCTCGGCGTTCTGCTGATAGATTTCCCACGGCCGGTAACCGGCAGCTTTGCGCTCACGGACCTCCTCCGCGGTAAGGCCGAAGAGGAAGAAGTTTTCCGCGCCGACTTCCTCACGAATCTCGACGTTGGCGCCATCGAGCGTGCCGATGGTAAGCGCGCCGTTAAGGGCGAACTTCATGTTGCCGGTGCCGGAAGCCTCGGTGCCGGCCATCGAGATTTGCTCGGAGAGGTCGGCGGCGGGATAGATGCGGTGGGCGTTCTTGACGTTGAAGTCCGGGCAGAAGACGACGCGGAGGCGGTCGCGTGTGTCAGGGTCGGCGTTGACGACGGCGGCGACGGAATTGATGAGCTTGATGATCAGCTTGGCCATGAAGTAACCCGGCGCGGCCTTGCCGCCGAAGATGACGGTGCGGGGCGTGAAATCGAGGCGCGGGTTGTTCTTGAGCCGGCGGTAGTGAGTGACGACGCGCAGGAGGTTCAGTTGCTGGCGTTTGTATTCATGGAAACGCTTCACCTGGATGTCGAACAGCGTCGCAGGCTCCACTTCGACGCCCGTGGCTTTCAGCAATGCAGCCGCGAGTCGTTCCTTGTTGGCGTGCTTGACCTGCCGCCATTCCTCGCGGAAGCCGGCGTCAGCGGCGAGCGGCTCCAGCTTGCGAAGTTCGTCGAGGTCTTTCAGCCAGCGGTCGCCGATGCGGCGGGTGATGAGCGCGGTGAGGCCGGGGTTGGCGAGCGCCATGAATCGCCGCGGCGTGACGCCGTTGGTCTTGTTGGAGAATTTCTCCGGCCAGAGATCATGGAAATCGCGTAGCACGGTCTGCTTGAGCAGTTCAGTGTGGAGGGCGGCGACGCCGTTGATGGCGTGGCTGCCGACGCAGGCGAGGTTCGCCATGCGCACGTATTTGTCGCCGGCCTCGTCAATGATCGAAAGCCGCTGCACTTTGCCGTCGTCGCCGGGGAACTTCACGCGGACCCCGTCGAGGAAGCGGCGGTTGATCTCGTAGATGATCTCCAAATGCCGCGGCAGGACGCTTGCGAAGAGAGGCAGCGGCCATTTCTCCAGCGCCTCGGACATGAGCGTGTGGTTGGTGTAGGCAAACATGCGGCGCGTGATGTTCCACGCGCGGTCCCAATCCATACCGTCCACGTCCACGAGGAGGCGCATCAGTTCGGCAATGGCCAGCGAGGGATGTGTGTCGTTGAGTTGGGCGGTGAATTCTTCGTGGAGCTGGTCGAGCGGCGTCCGGTGCTGGCGATAGATGCGGATGATGTCCTGCAACGTGCAGGAGACAAGGAAGTATTGCTGTTCCAACCGCAACTGTTTGCCGGCGGCGGACACGTCGTTCGGATAAAGAACCTTGGTAATGTTCTCCGAGACGACCTTCTCGTTCACCGCGCGGTAGTAGTCGCCGACGTTGAACGCCTGGAAGTCGAACGAGTTGTGCGCCTCGGCCTTCCAGAGGCGGAGCATGTTCACCGTCCGCACGCCGTAGCCTTGGATGAGCGTGTCGCACGGCGTGCCCATCACAATCCGGTTGGGCACCCAGCGGACGCGGTAGTTGCCGGCCTCATCCTGATACGGCTCCGTGTGCCCGCCGAGCTTTACCTCGAACGCAATTTCCGGCCGGACAATCTCCCACGGATAGCCGAGCCGCAGCCAGCGGTCGCCCGTCTCCACCTGCCAGCCGTCGCGAATTTCCTGGTCGAAGATGCCGAACTCGTAACGAATACCGTAACCGATCGCGGCGATCTCCAGCGTCGCAAGGGACTCCATATAACATGCGGCGAGCCGGCCGAGGCCGCCGTTGCCGAGACCCGGCTCCTCCTCGTGCTCGATCAATTCGTCGAGATCCTGGCCGAGGCCGCGCACCGCCTGCCTCGCCTGTTCGGTGATGCCGAGGCGGAGAAGGTTGCCGCCCAACTGCGGACCGATCAGGAATTCCGCCGAGAGATAGATGACGCTGCGGGGGGCGCGCTGGAAGTAGGTTTCAGCGGAACTGACCCAGTTACGAACGATCCGGTCGCGCACGGCGTAGGCGAGGGCAAGGTAGTAATCGTTCTTCGTGGCAACCTCGGGAAACTTCCCGGCCATGCAAAAGAGTTTCTCAAGGATATCGCGCCGGAGCTGGTTGGCGGCGTCCATCGCCACATCCGCCGCGCGAACGCCTTCACCAGCCTTGTCAGAATTCGTCGTGCGAGTCTTCATTTTATTGCTGCCGATGCTACCACTTCAATCTGTGATGCTGGAAACAAAAACCCACTGAATGGGACGAGTCTCCCCATGAGCCCGGTTCACTCCAAATCGGACGGCAGGCGAATCTGAAAGCTCGTTCCACTCGTCGGGGCCTACACGCCGAGCAACTGCTCAACGAGCGGAACCAGGTGACTGGCGACGGCGTCACGCGTGGTCACCATGTCGGCTCCGACCGCGCGCGCTTCTTCCAGCGACGGCTCGTTCGCGCCGTCGCCAAACGCCAGCACCAGCGTGTGCCTCAACTCCGCGTCACTCTTCAACTTCTTCAGGACAGACACCGTGTCGCGATTGCGCAGATCGAGGTCGAGAATAACAAACATCGGACGTTGTTCGCGCGCAGTCGCCAGCAACTCGCCTGGATCGCGCAAGTGCGAAACGCGGTATCGCGACTGACACAAATCGTTGGTCATGCGCGAGAGCAACACCACGTTTTCGCTGATCAGGATGGCAGTCGGTTCCATAAATCTCCGCGGTTGCGACGCCGGTCACGGCGAGGCGGCCTGACGGTGCGCGTTCCCCTCCACGTGGGTCCAGTGGCCGTCCCAGTGCGGGTCGAGGCCGAGGTCTTTGATCACCTGCAAGTCCTTCTTCGGGTCCTGGCCGGCTGTGGTGAGGTAGTTGCCGATCATCGTGGCAGATGCGCCGACCAGGAACATCAGCGGCTGCAGGTCGCGCAGGTTTGCCTCGCGGCCACCCGCGACCATGATCTCCTTGCGCGGCAGGATGAACCGATAGACAGCGATGGTCTTGAGAATCTCCATCGGCGGCAGCGGTGTCAGATGCTCAAATGGCGTGCCCTGGATCGGGTTCAGGAAATTCATCGGCACGATGTCCACGTCGAGATCCTTCAACGCAAACGCCATCTCGACGCGGTGCCGGCGCGTCTCGCCCATGCCGAAAATGCCGCCGCAGCAGACGCGGATGCCCGCGTTTTTCAGATACCGGACCGTCTGCACGCGCTCGTCGTAGGTGTGCGTGGTGCAGATGTTCGGGAAATGATCCCGCGCGGTTTCGAGGTTGTGGTTGTAGCAGACAACGCCTGCCGCCTTGAGCCGGTCGGCCACGCGTTGGTTGGGAATGATGCCGAGCGAAGCGTCCGCGCGCACCGTGCCGCTGCGGGCGATTTGCTCGATGCTCGCGCACACTTCGTCGAGGATCGGGCCTTCCTTCAGCCCGCGCCATGCCGTCACCACGCTCAACGCCTGCGCGCTGTTCGCGCGCGCCTCGGCGGCGGCCTTGAGCAGGGCATCGCGGTCCACGAACGAATAGCGCGGCGATTCCGTCGCGTTCGCGGCCGACTGGGCGCAGAACTTGCAGTCCTCCGGACACGCGCCGGCCTTGGCGTTGATGATGGAGCAGAGGTGGACCTTGTTGCCCTTGAACTTCTCGCGGATGCGATTGGCCCGCGCGAACAGATCATGGAGGTCGGCGCCGATGTTGGTTTCCATGAGCTGCGCGGCCTCGTCAAAAGAGAGTTCGCCGCCGTCGAGCACGCGGCGGCTGACGGCGTCCAGCAAGTTTTGAAAATCCGGTTGCGTCTCCATGACGATGCGCGAAGCGTAGCGCAAGCCCCCAACCCGTGCAAGCGGCCTTGACGAAAACCGCACGCGACAGATATTGTGCCACTTTAAATCGCAACACTGTTTGGAGACATCATGGCAGCCAAAAATGTAGAAGACCTTTCCGAACGCGCGCGCTCCCTTTACAAGCGCGCCAGCGAAGCGGCTCAGCACCAAAACTACGACTACTCAATCGAACTGCTGATCCAGATTCTGGAGCTTGAGCCGGCGTTCTTGGACGGCCGAAAGCTGCTGCGCAGCATTCAAATGCGCCAGTTCCAGGGCCAGAACATCGTGAGCCGCAAGATGGCCGCCATGAAGGCGGTAACCGAGGCGATGAAAGCGCAGGTATCGCTGAAGAAAAGCCCGCCCCTTGCGCTGGTCGAAGCGGAGAAAGCCCTCAACATTGATCCGTCCAACGCGACGGCGCTGGGCGCGGCCGCGGAGGCGGCAGAAACGATGGAGTTGCCGGAGACGGCGGCGTTTCTGCTGGAATCAGTGGTGCAGCACAAGCCCAGCGATGTGAAGGCGCTGAAGCGGCTGGGCGCGCTCTATGCGCGCATCGGCGAGAACGACAAGGCTTACAAGGCTTACGAGAGGGTCATCAAGCTCGATCCCGCGGATGCCGAGGCGTTCAAAGCGATGAAGGACGCCACCGCCGAGGGCGCGCTGAAAAAAGGCGGTTGGAACGAGGAGGGCACCTATCGCGACAAGATGAAGGACAAGGAGGAGGCCAAGGCCATCGAGCAGCAAAGCCGCGTGGTCAAGAGCGAGGAGATGGTGGCCAACCTCATCAACGAAACCTACGAGAAGCTCGCCCAGGACCCGAAAAACCTGGCCCTGGCGCGGCAACTGGCCCGCCTCTATGCCCAGAACAACGAATTTGAAAACGCGCTGGGCCTGTTCGACCAGATCCTTCAACTACAGGGCAGCGATCCGGCGCTGGAAAAGGAAATTACCGACACGCGCTTGAAGCGGCTCGGAGTGGAGATTTCCAAGAAGGAGGTCGAGCTGCAACAGACGCCCGACAACGAAGCGTTGAAACAGGAATTGGCCAAGGCGACCCAGGAACGCGACGACTTCCTGTTTGAGGAATGCGAGAAGCGCGTCCAGAAGTATCCGAACGATCTCGGCTTCCGTTACGAACTGGGCCAGCTTTATTTCCAGCGCGATAATACCAAGGGCGCGATCCAGCAGTTCCAGCTCGCGATCAAGAACCCGCAGTTGCGCGTCAGCGTGTTGAACTACCTCGGCCAGTGCTTCCTGAAACAGAAGCTGATGGACATCGCCATCCGGCAATTCGCGACGGCCGAGAGCGAAATCCCGACCATGGACGACACGAAGAAGGAAGTGCTCTACAATCTCGGTGTCGCCTATGAAATGAAGGGTGACAAGGTGAAATCCGGCGAGTGCTATCAGAAGGTGTACGAGGTGGACATGAACTACCGTGATGTCGCCAAGCGGCTCGGTCTCGAATAAATCCGCTGCGCCGCCGGCAAGGACCGGCGGAGGTTTCCAAACAAAAAAGCGCAGAGGGTGAACCACTCACGCCTCTGCGCTTTTTGTTTAGATCGGGTGTCTACCTGTTGAGCCGATTAGGGAGTCTTTTTCTTCGTCGTCGTCTTCGCTCCGGCGCCGGCTTTCGATGTGGTGGACTTGCTTCCGGGCGCCACTCGCACTGGGCCGCTTCTCGGACTCTCGAACCGCTTCTTCATGTCGGCAATGTAGATTTCCCACTTCTGAACAAGCTGTTGGTACTCGGCGTCACGCTGTTTCCACTGCGCATTGTTCTGTTGCAGTTGATCGTTGGAGGCCTGCAACGCCTTCATTTGCTGTTGGTCGGCTCGCATCTTGTTTTGCAGCGTGCGGTTGGTCTTCTCCAGATCATCCTGCTTGGTTGCCCACACGCGCCAGACGCCAATGTTGAGCAACAATGCGCCGACAACGATCATCGGAATCTCGTGCTTCCACGCCTCGCCCGTGCTCAACCGCCGCGCGATCACCACCAACACGACGATCAAACCCGTGACGGCCAGAATCCAGCCAAACATGGAACCGGACGAGCCACCCGCTTCAGCTCCGGCGCCGCCGCCTTGGGCCAGAACAGACGCGGCGCTTGAGGCCAGAAAAAGTCCATACATCATCATGCGTTTCATATTCATTCCTTATCGTTTCAGCAAAACAAACTCCACCGCAGGCACATCTCGCGGTAAAATGGCAAACTCCAAGCGGGGAAAATAGCGTCCACGGGTTGCTTGAGCAAGACTTTTGACACCCCCCTTGCCGCAACCGCCCGGTTCATGCCGAATCCCGTTCCGAGGCAAAACAAGAGGAGTATCCCATCTCATCCCATGAATTTGACCACGCCGAAGTCGTTTTTGCATTCACTTCGCCGCGGGTATCGCTACAATGGAACCGGGTTATGATTTCAACGCGCACATGGTCCGAGTCCTGGTTCCTCCACTTGATTCTATTGGGGGTGGCAGCGGCGCTTGCCTGGTGGCATCCGGTGGCGGGTGGGGTGGGATTGTTGTTGGTGGCATTCAACATCAACTTCTTCCGCGATCCAGAACGGCAGGTTCCCGCCGACCCGCGCGCCATCGTTTCGCCGGCGGACGGGAAGGTGGTGGATGTCTGCGCGGCGCGCGAGGAGAAGTTTCTCGGCGGCGAGGCAAAGAGGGTGGGTATTTTCCTCAACGTCTTCGACGTGCATGTGAACCGGGCGCCGATCGGTGGCGAGGTGAAGTTCTCGGAGCATGTGCCGGGAAAGTTTCTCAACGCCCTGCGCGCGGAATCGGCCTTTCAGAACGAGCACCAGATTCTCGGCTTGCAGGACGGCGAGTTTCGCGTCACCGTTCGTCTCATCGCGGGCACCATTGCGCGGCGAATTTGCATGTGGACGAAGCCGGGCACGCGCGTTGGGCGCGGCGAACGGATCGGAATGATCCGCTACGGTTCGCGCGCGGAGATCTACGTGCCGGCAAGCTGCGAGATTGCGGTGAAGCCGGGCGACCGAGTGAAAGGAGGATCGAGCATCCTTGGCTACCGGAAGTGACAAGCCACCGGGCATGAACCCGGAGAGCGCGGATTTCGGGAAGATTTATTTCCTCCCGAACCTGTTCACGGCAGGCAATCTGTTGTGCGGCTTTTTCGCGCTGACGTGGATTTTTAAATACCAGGCCGCGCCCAACATCCACTTCATCCACAACGCGCTCTGGCTCATCCTCGGCGCGTTCGCGTGCGATTTTCTCGACGGCCGCGTGGCACGGCTCGGCGGGAAAGAGTCGGCGTTCGGCCGCGAGTTCGATTCGCTGGCGGATCTGGTGAGCTTCGGTGTGGCGCCGGCGTTCATGGTCTATCGGATCGTGCTGGAGGAGTTTCCCCGCACAGGCTGGATGGTGGCGGCGGTGTATCTGGCGTGCGGCGCGCTGCGGCTGGCGCGATTCAACATCCTCTGTATCCGTGGCGCCTCGTCCAACGAGTTTGTTGGTTTTCCGATTCCGTCGGCGGCGGCAATGGTCGTGAGCGTGACGATGTTCATGATCTGGCTGCAAGAGCAGGACATCATCACGCCAGTCGGCACGCCGGAACATCCGCTGGGGCCGTGGCGCTACGCGTTGCCGGCGCTGATGCTCCTGCTGTCGGCCATGATGGTCAGCACGGTGAAGTATCCCACCTTCAAACACGTGGACTGGACCATGCGCAAGTCGCTGGCAACGTTCGTGGCAGCACTGGTGGTGTTGTTCCTCGGCTGCACATGGCCACAGGTGACGCTGGCGGCGCTGTTTGTGTTATACCTCATCTACGGCATGGTGCGGCCGTGGGTTTCCAAACGGCTGCGACAGGAAATCGAAATCGAAGAAAACGAATCCGACGTGTCGTGAACGCCACCACCAACTTCATCGCACCTGTGCTCGCCGGCTTGGTCAGCGGCTTCCTGGTTTCCATCCCTGTGGGGCCGGTGAATGTCACGGTCATGAGTGAGGCGCTGACGCGTGGATTCCTGCGGCCATTCTTGATCGGGGTGGGCGCGGTGACAGCGGAAGCGATCTACTGCGGGTTGGCGCTGGCCGGATTTCAATCGGTGCTGTCGCTGCCGACCGTCAGCACAGTGATGGCGTTGGTGAGTTTTCTGGTCGTGACCGTGCTGGGTCTCAAATACCTCCTGACGCACGATCGTTTCGGAGAGAACACCTCCCTGCGCGTGGAACAGGAACTGGAGACGAAGCTGCATCTGCATCGCGGCTACTGGCTCGGCTTTGGCATGACGCTCGGCAATCCGTTTATCCTGCTCGTGTGGAGCATGCTGGCGGCAGTGTTGTTTGCGCGCGGCTGGGTGCAATCCGGCGGCTTCAGCCAACTCGCGCTGGTCGGCGGCATGATGGGCGGTGGCACGCTGTGGTTCCTGGTGCTCGCTTGGGCCACGTCGCGCGGGCATCAGCGCGTCTCGCCGCGGATGTTGCGCCTGCTGACGCGCGTGTCAGGCGCTTTCCTGCTGGCAGCCGGCTGCATGCTGGGCGCCAAACTCGTGCAAGCGGTATCCTTCTCGGATTTGTTCCGTCCTTTTCACTGAAGCTGATGAGAACGTTCCGATTCACCATCGCGTTGTTGGTATCCGCCACATTTTGCTTCACCGCCGAGCCCACCCAACCCGCAAAACCGAAAGGTCCACCGAAGTTCCAGAAGCCGTCCGGCGTCGAGTTGATTCACGACGTTGAGATCGGCAAAGGAGGCGACCGGGTCTTGCACGCTGAGATCGCCCGGCCGGAGAAACCACCCGGAAAACCCATGCCAGCGGTGCTGTGGATCCATGGCGGCGGTTGGTCCGGCGGCTCGCATCGGGGCAATGGTGCGTTGTGGCTCGCCACCCAAGGCTACTTTACCGCCAGCATCGAATACCGCCTCAGCGGCGAAGCGAAATGGCCCGCGCAGATCGAGGACTGCAAACTCGGTGTGCGCTGGCTGCGCGCCAACGCCGCGAAATACAACGTGGACCCGAACCGCATCGGTTGCTGGGGCTCCAGCGCCGGCGGACACTTGGTGGCTTGTCTCGGCACAATGGACGATGCAAGGTTTGAGGGCTGCGGCGGCTACGAAGGCGTCAGCAGTCGCGTGCAAGCCGTCGTGGATTATTGCGGGCCTGCCGACATGACCCAAGGCAGCGCGGGCATCCAGGGCGCGAAGGACGACAACGACTCCAAGGCGCTGCTCGGTTTGTTCGGCAAGCCTTTCAAGAAGAAGCCGGAAACGTGGCGAGACGGCAGCCCGATCGTTTATGTCAAGACGGGCAACCCGCCGTTCCTCATCGTCCACGGCGACGCCGACGGGACGGTGCCCTTTGTCCAGTCCGAGCGGCTCGAAACTGCGCTGAGGAAAGCCGGCGTGCCGGTCCAGTTGCTCCGCGTCAAAGGCGGCGGCCATAATATGATGGCGGCCAAAGACGCTCCTCCCGCCGAGCCGGACCCGCAATCCATTCGCGCTGTCGTCACAGCCTTCTTCGACAAACATCTTAAGCAGTGACAAGGCAGCGGAGCGGCAAGGTTGGAGGCATTCTGAGAGACCCGGCCTTGCTGCAAATTCTGTTTGGCATGTGAGACAATTTCGCGGAGACGAATCTCGCGTCAAATAAACATCGAACAACCTGCCGACGGCAAAGTATAAGCAAAAACCATGTGGCACCAGAACTACACCGCCGTTGGCGGCAACCTGTGGCTCTCGACGGCGGTGGCGGCACTGCCCATCCTTCTCTTGTTCTACCTCATTGGCGTGCGGCGGCTCGCGGCGTGGAAATCCGCGCTGGTGGCGCTGGCGACGGCCTTTGTCATCGCCTGCTTCGCCTTCGGCACGCCGGTAACGGTGGCGGTTGCGGCGGCGCTTTACGGCGCGGCGTTCGGATTGTTCCCCATCTGCTGGATCGTGCTGGCGGGCATATTCCTCTACCGGCTCACAGTGGAAAGCGGGCAGTTTGAGGTCATCAAGGACTCCATCGCGCACCTCACGGACGACAAACGGCTGCACGTGTTGCTGATCGCGTTTGCGTTCGGCGCGTTTGTGGAAGGCGCGGCGGGCTTCGGCGCGCCGGTGGCCATCGCGGGCGCGATGCTGGCGGGTGTCGGCGTGTCGGCGTTCGAAGCGGCGGCGCTCTGCCTGCTGGCCAACACCGCACCGGTGGCGTTCGGATCCATCGGCATCCCGATCATCACGCTGGCGGGCCTGACTGGTCTGCCGTTGGACCAGGTGAGCGCGAGCGTCGGCCGCATTTCGCCGATCCTGTCGCTGATCATTCCGTTGTATCTGATGGTGGTGTTCGCGGGCTGGCGCAAAGCGCGCGGCGTGCTGCCAGCCATTGCCGCAGTCAGCATCGCGTTCGCCGGCACACAGTTCGTCGTCGCAAATTTCCACGGCCCTTACCTGACGGACATCCTTGCGTCGCTGGCCGCGGTGATCGCGTGTGTGGTGCTGCTCCAGTTCTGGAAACCGGCCGATGATTACTTCCACGAGGACGCGACGCCGGCACAGCATCGTGCTCACAGCACCGGCGCAGTCTTGAAGGCGTGGATGCCTTACCTGCTGCTGGTGGTCTTTGTGCTGCTGTGGGGCTTTGATCCGATTCGCGTGCGGTTGGAGACCGTGACGTTGCGGTTGGACGTGCCATTTCTCCACAACCACGTGATGCGAATGCCGCCGGCGATGAAAGAAATAACGGCGACACCGGCGGTGTTCAAATTCGACTGGCTCGCAGCGGCGGGCACGGGCTGCATGTTCGCCGCGATTCTTGGCGGACTGGCGATCGGAATGCGGCCGCGCCAGATGGCGCGGGTCTTTGCCGCCACGATGCGCCAGCTCGCGTTGCCGGTGCTGACGATCGCGTCGGTGCTCGGCTTCGCGTTTCTGATGAACTATTCCGGCATGACGGTGACGCTGGGACTGGCGTTTGCGGCGACGGGCTGGTTCTTCCCGTTCTTCAGCGCGTTCCTGGGCTGGCTCGGCGTGTTTGTGACTGGCAGCGACACGTCAGCCAATGCGCTCTTCGGCAATCTGCAGGTGGTCACGGCGCAGAAACTCGGCCTGAATCCACTGTTGACCGCCGCCACCAACTCCGCCGCCGGTGTCATGGGCAAGATGATCTCACTCCAAAGCATCGCCGTCGCCGTCGCGGCCACCGGCATGCCGCAGTCAGACGAGAGCAAGCTCTTCCGTTGGACCCTCAAGCATAGCCTGCTGTTGACAGCGCTCATCGGCCTTATCGCGATGGTTTTCGCGCACCTCACCCCGTGGGTGATCCCCGTGATTTCCGGGAAATGAAATCCGAATGTGCGGCTTGACTCCGACAGGCGCAGGATTTATCACTCGACGCAACCAACCAAGGAACCACATGGATATCAATGTCAACTCCACCAACCGCAGACAGTTTCTGAAGACCTCAAGCGCAGCCGTCGTCACCACCGCGATGGCGGCGCCGTTCATCCTTTCCAGCGAGGCCCGCGCGGCGGGCACCAGCGAGAAACTCAAGATCGGCTTCATTGGCTGCGGCGGACGCGGCTCCGGCGCCGCCAAGCAAGCGCTCAAAGCCGACAGCAATGTCGAGCTTTACGCGATGGCCGACGTTTTTCCGGAGAAGATCACCAACAGCCTGGAGCAGTTGAAGAAGATCGCGCCGGAGCAGATCAACTGTCCGCCCGAGCGGCAGTTCATCGGGCTGGACGCCTATAAGAAGGTCATCGCGAGCGGTGTGGATGTGGTATTGCTGACGACCCCGCCGGGATTCCGGCCGCAGCAGTTCAAGGCCGCTGTCGAGGCGGGCAAGCACGTGTTCCTGGAGAAGCCGATGGCCACCGACGCGCCTGGCGTGCGGTCGGTGCTCGAATCGGTGAAGCTCGCCAAGCAGAAGAAGCTCGCCGTGGTCGCCGGCTTTTGCTGGCGCTACGATTACGCGCGGCGCGAGTTTTTCAAGCGCATCCTCGGCGGCGCGATCGGCGACCTGCGCGCACTCTACGGTTGCTACTGGTCCGGGCCGGTGAAACCCATGTCCGCTTCCGAAACGCGCCCCGCGGGCATGAGCGACGTCGAGTGGCAGTTGCGCCACTGGTATAACTTCGTCTGGACCTGCGGCGACGGTCTCGTGGAACAAGGCTGCCACACGCTCGACAAGATTCTCTGGGCGATGAAGGACGAGCCGCCGCAGAAGTGTGTCGCCGTGGGTGGCCGGCAGGTCTCCAATCCCGGCGGCAACATTTACGATCACATCGAAGTCAACTACGTCTGGCCCAACGGCGTGCGCGCGTTCTTCGGCCACCGCCAGTTGCCCAAGAGCTACAATAAAGTCGCCGACTACATCATGGGAACCAAGGGCGTCGGCACGATCGGCGAAGGCCCCCAGCCAGAGATCACCGGCGAGACCAAGTGGGCCTTTAGCGGCGACAAGAACGACATGTATCAGACCGAACACGACGAGTTCTTCGCCTCGATCCGCAAGGGCGAGCCGATTAACGACGGCGAGCGCATGGCCACCAGCACCATGTCCTCCATCATGGGCCGCATGGCTGCCTACACCGGTCAGGAGATTACCTGGGAGAAAGCCCTCAACTCCGAAGAGCGCCTCGTGCCCGAAGTGCTCGACTGGAAGCAGGAACTCCCCGTCGCCCCGATGGCCGTGCCGGGAACCACGAAGTTTTTCTAAACACCGAGTTGCAGCCAATAAATCGCAGAGCGGAACGTGAAACGTGACGTAAGAGTTGCGTTTCACGTTTCGTTCACAATCGATCGGTCAATACAGCCTAATTCAAGAGCAATTTTTGTGTAGCCGAACTGAAGCTCCAGACCCTAGACTGTCGACATTGAATGTTATGAAATCATCTTATCTCTCCATCGGAACCCTGTCCCTGGCGCTCATCTTTGCCGGCTGCGGCCAGCAGGCTGAACAAGCCAAGCCAGCGGAGCAACCCAAGAAGGCCGAGCAGGCGGCGCCCGCCGCACCCGCAGCCGCCGCCAAAACGGTGGATTTCGTCAAGGACATCCAGCCGATCATCGAGGAACAGTGTCTCGTCTGCCATCGCGCAGGCCATGCGGCCGGCGACGTGCAGCTCGACACCAAGGCCGCCGCGCTCAAGCCCAGCGGCACAGGCAATTGCATCATCCCCGGCAATCCGGGCAAGAGCACGTTCTACACGACGGCGGTATTGCCGGCCGACGATGAAGGTTTGATGCCGCCTTCGAAGAAGGGTGGCCCCATGTCGAAGGATAAGATCGCGCTGATCAAGCTCTGGATCGAACAAGGCGCTGCCTGGCCTGATGGCGTGGTCTGCAAGATGAAGGCGAAAGCGGAGGTCGACCCCGCCGCCGAAAAGGCGTTGGAGACGACGACAGCCATCCATAAGAACATCGTGGCGAAGCTCGACGTGAAGGACGCGGCGCAAATGAAGGAATACAGCGTCATGATTCCCGGCTCGGACGTGTCCTTCTCGATGGTGCCGATTCCTGCCGGCGAGTTCACGATGGGCAGCCCCGACGGCGAAGCCGGTCACAAGCCGGAAGAAGGACCGCAACATCAGGTCAAGATCAGCCCGTTCTGGATGGGCAAGCATTTGGTCACATGGAACGAATACGAACTCTTCATGTTGCCGGAGGAGGAGAAGAAGACCCGTTCCGCGCACAAGACCGACGCCGAGGCCGACAAGGTGGCCGACGCCATCGCGCGGCCTTCCCAGCCTTACGTGGACATGACGTTCGGCATGGGCCGCGACGGATTCCCGGCGATCAGCATGACGCAGCACGGGGCGTCGCAGTATTGCAAGTGGCTCAGCGCCAAGACCGGCCAGTATTATCGGCTGCCGACGGAGGCGGAATGGGAGTATGCCTGCCGCGCCGGAACGAAGACCGCGTATTTCTTCGGCGATGACGCGTCGAAGCTCGGCGATTACGCGTGGTTCGCCAAGAACAGCGGCGGCGCCAGCAAGAAGATCGGCCTGAAGAAGGCGAACCCGTGGGGCCTTTTCGACATGCACGGCCTGCTCTGGCAGTGGACGCTCGACCAGCAACAGCCCTACACCAAGGATGCCCAGACCGATCCGTGGGTGAAGCCCTCCAAACCTTATCCGCACGCCACCCGCGGCGGTTCGTGGCAGAACGAGCCGGATCGTCTCCGTGCCGCGGCGCGCTACGGTTCCGATCCATCGTGGAAGGTGCAGGATCCGCAGTTGCCCAAGAGCATCTGGTATCACACCGACGCGCAGTTTGTCGGCTTCCGCATCGTTCGTCCGCTCGCCGTGCCGGCGCCAGAAGTGGTGCACGGCTACTGGCACAGCGGCGTCGAAAAGGGCGACTAGAGCCCTGCTGGCAACTACGGTTTCTCGTAGAACTTCGCGAAGCCCGGCGACTCAAAGGTTTCGACCTTGTCGCCGGGCTTCTGCGTAATAAGCACTTCCGCGCCGGGCGTTGACGTGATCATTTCCATGCCCGCCTTCGGTCCCAACACGCCAACGCACGTGGACAAGCCGTCGGCAGTGATTCCGTCGGGTGCGATGACCACCACCTGGCGATGGTCGGTCAAACCGATACCGGTGCGGGGGTCGACGATGTGAGAATAGTGTTTGCCGCCGATCTCCAGGAACTGGAAGAAGTCGCCCGACGTTGACAGTGCCATGCGAGAGAGCAACACGTAGCGCGTCTTTTCCTCCGTTGTATCAGGCGAATTGAGCGTCGGAATGGCGATGCGCCAGCCGGCTTTGCCAGGCGGGGGATCGCTCATAGTCATGTTCCCGCCGCCAACCACCAACGCGCTGGCGATGCCGCGCCCGCGCAACACCGTGACCGCCTCGCTGACAGCATAACCTTTGGCAATGGCGCCGAGGTCGAGCCGCATCTTCGGCACGAGCAGCTTCGCGGTGTGGCGCTCTGGATCGAGTTGGATGTTCTTGTAGCCGACGGCTTTCATTGTCTCGGCAAGTGCCGACGGGTCCGGCAACCGATGCTCGCGCCGTGCTTTGCGCCACAGCCAGACGCACGGGCCAACCGTCACATCGAACGCGCCATCGCTTCGCTTGGAAAACTCCTGCGCCCGCGACAGCACGAACCACAGCCGTTCGCTCAACGGCACCGCCTGCCCGCTGCCCGAGGTGCGCGAGAGCCGGCTCAGTTCGCTGTCCGGCTCGTAGTCACTCATGATGGTGTTGATCTCCTTGATCCGCCGGAACGCGGCGTTGGCCGCTTCCTCAGCCGTCTTCTCATCCGCCGCATACAACACGATCTGGAATCGCATCCCCATCTGTGGCCGGGAGAACTCGTAACGTTCCAACGCCAGCGCCGCCGTCGGCGCAGCGCACAACAGCACGAGAAGCAGACCTGAAAAACTGGCTTGTTTCATGAGCGACTTTAGTTTCGACTTCCGGCGTTGTGCTGCAAGAGCGAAATCGCCACCGCAGCAAAAAACAGGAGAACATGTCATGGCTATTCGATTCGGCGGCCCGATCTTTTTGAAATCCAAGGATCCCGTGGAACTGGCGCGCGAACACCGCCGGATGGGCTATCGTGCGGCGTATTGCCCGAGGCCGGCGTTCGACGATCCGAGTTGCGACAATCTCAAAAAGGTCGCCGAGGCGTTTGCGAAAGAGGACATCGTCATCGCCGAGGTCGGCGCGTGGTGCAACGCCATGCATCCCGACACAGCGACGCGTGAGAAGAACATCAACCTTATCATCGGACGGCTCGATCTGGCCGACCGGCTCGGCGCGCTCTGCGCGGTGGACTACTCCGGCTCGTTCAGCCCGGACCATCCAGCCGGGCCGCATCCCGATGACCTGACCGAGAAGGCGTTCGACCTCGTCGTCGCCAACACGCGGCGGATTATTGACACCGTCAAGCCGAAGCGGGCGAAGTTCTGCCTGGAGATGATGCAGTGGGCGTGGCCCGACTCGCCCGACGCCTATCTCAGGATCATCAAGGCCGTGGACCGGCCGGCGTTTGGCGTGCATCTGGACGCGGCCAACATCATCAACTGCCCGCGCGCCTACTACGACACCGCCGCCGTCATCAACGACTGCATCCGCAAGCTCGGTCCGCACATCGTCAGCGCGCATGCGAAGGACGTGACGATGACGCCGGAGATGCTGGTGACGCTGCGCGAGACACGGGCGGGCACCGGCCGGCTCGACTATCGGGCGTACCTGAAAGGTCTCGCCGCGCTGCCGCAGGAGGTGCCGTTGATGCTGGAACATTTGAAGACGGCGGAGGAATACACCGCGGCGGCAGAACACATCCGTGGCGTTGCAAAAGAGTGCGGCGTGACGTTGTGAGCGGTGTATGACAGACTTCCAAGCCCGTTGTGAAACGAACGTGGACACCCGTTCTGCCACACATCCGCGGCGTTCGCGATGTGGCGCGGCGTGGTCAGCAAGCCGGTGACGGTCTTACGACCCGGTCGAGACCGAGATTTGGATGACAGCCCCGTCGTCCTGTTTGGCGGCAACCACCGAGCACTGGCGGCCTGCCTTGTTGGCCGTGACCATGCTCGTGTCTCCCATGTTCATGGTGGTGCCAATCTCCCATCCCTGGCTCTTCAACTGATCCTGATAGAACTTGCCGGCATCAGTAAAAGAGGCGGTCACGTGGAGGTGCACGATAAGTTGCTTGCCTTGTGAGGCGGCCATTTTCACGACGGCGCCTTTGTAGATGGGCACGTCCTTCGGAAAGTCGTCGGGCAAGGCGACTCCCTTGTCACCGGTCGCCATCTTGAGCTTGCCTTCCTTGGTGGTCACCTCGTAGGTGGCCTGGCCGCTTTTCTCCTCGACCTTCACTTTGCCGTCTTTGGTTTCGTAAGTGGAACTCTTGCCGCAGCCAAACGAAAGCGCGACCAGAGCGATCAGAGTCATGACCATTTTCTGTGACATAAGGCGGTCTCCATGTTGAGTGGTTCAGATTGACTGCCGGTAACCTACACGCAAGGGTCGCCATGAGCCAATGGATTTGATGCAGGCAGGCCGGGGTTGCCCTGCGCCAGCCGTCGCCCGGCCATTCTTCGTTCTTCACTCGCCAGCGTTCTCCCGCTAGGCTGTGGTCGTGCTTTTAACGGACCGCTATATCCTTCGGGAATTCCTGACGGCGTTCGGCTACTGCCTGCTGGCGTTTGTGCTGATGCAGGTGGTGTTCGATATGTTTCAGTCGCTGCGTGAGTTTCTTGATTATGGCTCCTCGACGCTGACGATCATCCTGTATTATCTCCTGATCCTGCCGGGCGCGGTTGCCTCGACGTTGCCCGCGGCGATTTTCTTCGGACTGGTCTTCGCGCTCGTCACCATGGCCAAAAACAACGAGTTGACGGCCATGCGCGCTGCGGGCCAGAGCCTGCTGCGGAGCAGCGTGGGAGTGCTCTTGGTTGCGCTGGGGATGGGCATTGGCCTGTTCTTGATCAACGAAGTGCTCGTGCCGACGTCCGCCGAGCGGGCCTCGGAATTGCTGGAGCAGCAGAAAACCCTCTCGAGGGTCGGCCGCGGCTCGGTCAGCGAGGCAGACGCCTACACGATGCGCAACCTCACCTACGTGAACAACCGTGAGGAACGCAAATGGTTGTTCCGCGCTTTCAACACCAAGACGCTGTCCGCCGAGAACGTGGACCTTCACTGCCAGCCGCGCGGCCAGCCGGAGCAGGCCATCAACGCCGGCTTCGCCTACTGGGTGGGCGACCATTGGCTGTTCCAGGACGTGAAGGTCATCACCTACCCGGCGAACAACATGCAGGGCGGCGGCATCATCCAGAAGTTTCATCCGCGGTGGGAGGATCCGGCGATCAACGACCTGCCGGAAGACATCATGCTCTTCTCCAAGAAAGAGCCGGAGTTCATGACCATTCGCCAGGTGCGCCGCTACCTGGAGTTGCACCCGAAAGAGGAATTGTCCAAGTTCCGCGTCAGCCTTCAGCTGCGCTATGCGGCTCCCTGGTCGTGTGTCGTTGCGTGCCTGATGGCCTTGCCGCTCGGCGCGGGCACAAGCCGGCGCAGCGCGCTCACGGGCGTCGCTTCGGCCATGGGGCGCCTCCTGCTTTATTTCGTCCTTTATTATCTCGGTGTGAAGTTGGGAAACCACGGCAGACTCGACCCGATCGTCGCGGTCTGGATGGCCGACGGCGTCTTCACGGTCATCGGCGCGTTCATGGTGTGGCGCACCCGATGACGATGGGAGAAGAACCCTCTCGCCATCGGTTGACTTTGGAGCACCCGTCAGATTTAACTGATGCTGGATTTGCGACCGACGCGCCGGTGATGAACACCGGCCAACTGTCGGGAAGAAACCAAACATCGTGGAGATTTCGCTTATGAACCGTCGCTCTTTTCTGAAGAACGCCCTCGTCGGCGCGGGCGCGCTCGCCTTGCCCGGATTCGCGTTGCCTTCGCTGGCCGCCGGGCATGCTCGAAAACCGGCCGTCCTCAGGCTTTGCAGCCAGGAAGGCCGCATTCCCGGCAAAACCCTGAAGGAGAAAGTCGCCAACCTCCAAAAGTATGGCTGCGTCGGCATCGAGTTTGGAGGCAATCCGGCCAACCGCCTCGCGGAAATCAAGGACACACTCAAAGGCACCGGCATCAAGGTCGCCGCGCTTTGCTGGGGTTCGCAGAAGGGAGACCTCGTCTCGCTCGATCTGGAGAAACGCAAGGGCGGCATCGAGGCCATCAAGTCCGCCCTCAACACCGCCGCCGAACTGGAGTCCAACGGCGTCATCTTCGTTCCCTGCTTTCACAAGCAGAGCGACCTCAAACCGGAGGAACTCGACAAGATCTTGTTCGATATCCTGCCCGCCATCGGCGACTATGCGAAGAAGGTCGGCAGCCGCGTCCTGTTGGAACCGCTCACCAAGAAGGAGACCTTCTACATCAACCGGCTCGAACAAGCCGTCGCCATCTGCAACAAGCTCAACAACAAGGGCATTTGCATGATGGGTGACTTCTACCACATGTCACTGGAGGAGACGGACCAGACGCAGGCGTTCGTCACCGCCGGCAAATGGCTGCACCACGTCCACATTGCCACGCGCGACCATCGCATCCTGCCCGCCCAGGAACCGCACAGCTTTGTCGAAGGCTTCAAGGGTTTGAAGCAGATCGGCTATCAGGACTTTTGCAGCCTTGAGTGCGGCTGCAAGAAAGGCACCAACCCCGAAGAGGAAGTGCCGAAAGCATTCGACTGCCTCCGCAAGCAGTGGGACGAGGCGAAGATCTGAGGAACTCGCCCCTCGTGCTGACGCCGTGCAACGGCCGCAGGATCAGATTTTCTCATCGCCGCGCGCGATCTTCTGGAAGCGCGGGCGGTTGACGATGCGGATGACGTTGCCGCGGTAGGTGAGAATACGGTGTTCCGCCAGCCGGCGCAGCAGCCGCGAGAGCGTCTCTTTCGTCGTGCCGAGAATCTGCGCCAGCATCGTCTTGCTGACACCAACCTTGATCGGCTGGCCCGGCTCGATGGCCAGGCTCAGGACGTAGCTCGCGAACCGCGCTGGCACATCCTTCATCGTCAGATCGGTCAGCGCATCGCGCATGCGGGCCAGCCACTTCACCAACGTGCCCATAATCCTGAAACTCAGCCGCGGATCGCGCGTCAGCAGTTGCTTGAAGCCGTTCTTGTCGATCGCCACCACGGTCGTGGGCGATGTCAGCGCCTCGGCTGACGCCGGATACGCCTCCATGAACATCGCGGCCTCCGCAAACGCCTCGCCCGCCGGCACGACATGAAAGACCCGCTCCCGACCGTCCGGCCCGACGCGATAGACCTTTGCCGAACCGGTCACGACAAGGAAAAACCCGCGCGACGGCTCGCCCTCGTTGAAGATGATCTGACCCTTGCGGTATTCCTTCGAGCTGGCGATCCGTTGCACCGCGTCCAAATCTGCGCCTTCCAAGTCCGAGAACAACCGGCAGCTTCGCAGCAGATAGGTGAGGTTCATGGTTGGCCGCACCGTTTAGCACGAAGTCCGCGTCACGAGAATCAAATTCGATGCCTTCACCCCGCGCTGGACAAGGGCGTGTTTCAAGCGATAGTAACGCCGCGTCAACCCAATCGAGTAAATGAATGAATCAGGCATCGCCTAACGATAACGAACTACGGCTGCTGTTCTGGGAAACGACGGCCGGCTGCAATCTGGAGTGTATCCATTGCCGCCGCCTCGACGTCGCCCGGCAGCTCATGCAGAACGACATGCAGACCGGGCAGGCGCTCCAGTTCGTTCGTGATCTGGCAAGCTTCGCCAAACCCATTCTCGTGCTCTCCGGCGGTGAGCCGCTGTTCCGACCCGACATTTTCCAGATCGCCACCGAGGCGAGGGACCTCGGCCTGCCCGTGGCGCTGGCCACCAACGGCACGCTCATCGACGAGTGCATGGCCAGGCGCATCGTGGACGCGGGCATCCGGCGCGTCTCCATCAGCATTGACGGCGCGGACGAGACAACCCACGACGATTTCCGCCGCCAGCCCGGCTCGCTCGCCGCGGCGCTGCGCGGTTTCCGGAACCTCAAGCGCCTCGGCATGAGCATGCAGATCAACTGCACGATCACCCGCCACAACATCCATCAAATCGAAACGCTTTACGCCACGGCGCTGGAACTCGGCGCGGACGCATTGCATCTATTCATGCTCGTCCCCGTGGGCTGCGGCGTGCAGATCGCCGAGTCGAACATGCTGCCCGCGGCGGAATACGAGCGCGTCCTGAACTGGCTTTACGACAAAAGCCGGCTCCGCCAGATGCACGTGAAGGCCACGTGCGCGCCGCATTACTTCCGCGTCGTCCGCCAGCGCGCCGTCGCCGATGGCATCCGTGTCGAACCGGGCCACGGTCACGACAAGCCGCGCCACGACATGGCCGCGATGACCAAAGGCTGTCTCGCCGGCAGTTCCATCTGCTTTGTGTCGCACACGGGCGAGGTCTTTCCGTGCGGCTACCTGCCGTTGAGCGCCGGCAACGTCACCCGGCGGCCCATCCGCGAGATTTGGGAGAAATCGGAATTGTTTGCCAAGCTGCGCGACCCGGACCAGCTCGAAGGCAAGTGCGGCTGCTGCGAGTTCAAACGCATCTGTCTCGGCTGCCGCGCCCGCGCCTACCACGCCGACGGCAACTACATGTCCGAGGAACCCTTCTGCGTTTACCAACCGAAGAAGTTGCGCGATGAGAAGCCATCCGTGGGTTGAGATGGATTCGCTGCCATGCACACTGTAGAATTCCGCGCTGTCGAGATCATCAACCACGCAACGGAGACATGACATGTACTCGAGCCGAATGAACCGCCGCCAGTTCCTCCACCGCACCGCCACAATCGCCAGCGCCGCCTTGTTGCCGCCATCGTTGCTTCACGCGGCGGACGCAGCCAAGCGCACTGCGACCGACCAGGTCGCGCTCGGCAGGACCGGACTCAAGATCAGCCGGCTCGGTTTCGGCGCAGGCTCCAACGGCGGAAACGTCCAGCGCAACCTCGGCCAGGAGACGTTCAACAAACTCATCCGTTACGCCCACGAGCGCGGCATCACCTACATTGACAGCGCGCAGAACTACAAGACGTTCGAGTGGGTCGGCGACGCCATCAAGGGCCTGCCACGCGAGAAGGTTTTCCTCCAGTCCAAGATTCCCGGCAAGCCGGAGGACGTGCTCGCGGCCATTGACAAGCACCGCAAGGTCTATAACACGGATTACATCGACTCCATGCTCATCCACTGCATGGTCAAGCGCGGCTGGACGGACGACTGGAAACGCATCATGGACGGCTTCGACGAGGCCAAATCGCGCAAATGGATCCGCGCCAAGGGTGTCTCCTGCCACAGCCTGCCCGCGCTCAAGGCCGGCGCCGAGTGCGACTGGACCGATGTGCATCTGGTCCGCGTCAACCCGCAGGGCCACGTCGTGGACACGATGGAGGAGAAGTGGAACGCCACGAGCGACGCCACCCGCGTCGGCCCGGTGATGACGGAAATCAAGAAGATGCACGCCAAGGGCCACGGCGTCATCGGCATGAAGATCATCGGCAACGGCGACTTCACCAACGCCGAGGATCGCGAGAAGTCCATCCGCTTCGCCATGTCCCAGCCGGAAATCCACGCTGTCGTCATCGGTTTCAAGAACACCGCTGAAATTGACGAAGCCATCGAGCGGATCAATCGCGCACTGGCGGCGGCGTAGCCACCACTGTCCTTCCTTCTCAGGATTGCAGCCACGCACCCCGGAGGAAGAGTGCGATATTGTGTCGGCGCAGGCAACTGCGACGTGCGCAGGGGGGCTTCTCGCTCGCCAACCGTTTTTCTGAAACTTTATTCCTGTCCGCCGTGTCATGTACTACGATGAGCACGAACAGGTTCTGGCCAGATTATGACCGACCCGCAAAAGTTTGAGGTGTTTATGCGGAACCACCAAGACATGGTTTTCGCAACGGCGGTGCGGTTGCTCGGCAACACAGCCGACGCGGAGGACATCGCGCAGGCGGTTTTCCTGAAGGCTTACGAGCGATTTGCGGAAATCGGCAACAGCCCGACCGTCGGCGGCTGGTTGCGGACTGTGGCGACGAACCTGTGCCTCAACCATCTCTCGCGTTACCGCCGCCGTTGGCGGTTGTTCTCGGAGATGCAGACGCCGGATGAGGAAGAGGCCGGCGACTATTCCGAGTCGCTCGCAGCACCAGAAGCGACGCCGGTCGCGCGGCGCGAGGAGCTTGAAGAGGCGCTGCGCCAGCTCCCCAACGCCCAACGCGTGCCGCTGGTGCTGTTTCACTTCGAGCGCATGAGCTATGACGAGATCGCTTCGCGGTTGCGCGCGTCGGTCGGCAAGGTGAAGACCGACATTCACCGCGGCCGGCTGGCGTTGAAGCGGAAACTGGAGTTTGTCAGACCATGAACCCGGAACAGGATTTGGAAAAGTGGACGGACCGTGAACTGCGGCCGCTGCCGGCGCCGCGCGCGCCGGAGACACTCGCGCCGCGCGTGATGGCGGCGATCGCGGCGCGCGCCGCGCTGCCGTGGTATCGGCAAACGTGGTTCGAGTGGTCCCGGGGTTGGCAGGCGGCATCGGCGGTGGTGGCGGCTTCGCTGCTGGCGGCGTGGGTGTTTGTACCGTGGCAGACGTTGCCCGGCGCAGAGTCACTCGCGGACATCGGCGGCCAGCTCAATGCCTTTCTCACAAGCGCCGGCGACGCGCTCGACCGCGCGACGCGGATTGCGTTGCCACTGTGGAACGCGTTGGTGCGGCAATTCTTGATCTACGCAACGGCTGTCGCTGCGATGCTCGTGAGCGCTGTCATCGCGCTCGGCGGCGCCGCCAGACAAATCATACTGAAGGAAACCCAACCATGATGAAGCACAGGCTCCAACCTTTCTCGCTGGCCGCGCTCGCTGCGGCGGTTCTTGCCTCCATTGCGTTTGCAGCAGACCCGGGAACCCACCGGCCCGCAACCACCAACGGTCCAGCGCCGGTCACAATCTGCATCGAGTTCGGCGACAAGAAAGGGCACAAGTCAGCCAGGAAGTTCTCCAACACCGGCGACGTCGCCGTGGTGGGTGAGAACTTCGAGCTGAAGGAAGGCAAGACGTCACGCGAGGTCGTCGTCGTAGGCGGCAATGCCACCATCGCTGGCAAGGTGCGAGGCGACGTTGCCGTGGTATTGGGATCGTTGACGCTGGCGCCCACGGCCGTCATCGAAGGCCAACAGGTTGTGGTCGTGGGCGGCACGCTGCACGCCGCGTCAAACACCGTGGTCCGCGGCGACGTGATCGTGGTGGGAGGACGGATCGAAGCAGAACCGGGGTTCAAGGCAGACGGCGAACAGCACGTGATCGGCTGGCCTGACCTGACGCCGGAATGGCTCAAGGACTGGATCAACAAAGGTCTGTTGCGCGGCGCGCTGTTGCCACCGTCGACGCTGGCAAGCTGGATCTTCGTGGCGGTGGCGCTTCTGTTCAACATTCTGTTGAGCCTTCTTTTTCCGCGGCCGCTGCAGGCATGCACTGACGTCGTTCGCGAGAAACCGGTTCAATCATTCCTTCTTGGCTTGTTGCTGCTGGCGGCATTTGGGCCTCTCTGTCTCCTGCTGGTGATCTCCTGCATCGGCATCCCCGTGGTTCCGTTCATGGTTTTTGCGGCATTGATGGCGATGGTGTTTGGATTCATCGCGGTCTACCGGTGCGTCGGCCAGCGGCTCGGGCAATTCGGGGACAAATCCCGGCTGGAGCAACCATTGCTGGCGCTGGGGGTCGGCACGCTGGTTCTCAACCTGGCCTACATGCTGCCGGTGGCTGGATTCATCGTGTGGGGATTAGTGATGATGCTTGGCTTCGGCGCGGCGTGGCTGGCGTTGTTTGGCCGCACGAAACGACAGGCGCCCCCCTTGGCCCCTGCGGGAGTTCCGCCATTCGTTGTTCCTCAGCCAGTCGCAACTGCCGTCCCACCGGTGGCGGCTTCGAGCGCCGTTCCGTCAACTCCGCCCGCCGCGCCTCCGCTGGAGCTGACATCGCTGCCTCGCCCGGGTTTCTGGATGCGCATTGGCGCGGCGTTGTTGGATTGCATCGTGATTTCACTGGTGATCTCGCCGTGCGGGATGCAACACAACGATGTGTTGAACGACACATGGCCAACACTGTTGCTGTTGGTTTACCTGATCGCGTTGTGGACATGGCGCGGCACGACCATCGGCAACATCGTCTTCGGAATGAAGATCGTGCGCACGGACGGCCAGCCGCTGACGCTGGGCGTAGCGATAGTGCGCGCGCTGGCCAGTCTCTTGTCGCTGGCGGTGATCGGCCTCGGCTTCTTCTGGATCGCCTGGGACCGGGAAAAACAGGCGTGGCACGACAAGATCGCCGGCACGTTGGTGGTGCGAATGCCGAAGGGCGTATCGCTGATCTGATGGGACGCGGTGTTTTCGGGAAACTTGGAGAGAATATTAATGAGCACACATTACATGATCGGAGGCGACGGCCGGCAATACGGGCCGGTGTCGGTGGAGCAGGTCCGGCAGTGGGTTGCGGAAGGCCGCGCGACGCCGCAGACGCTTTTGCGCATCGAAGGCGGCGAGTGGAAGCCGCTGGCTACATTCCCCGAGTTTGCCGGTGTCGCAGCCAGTCCGCCGCCAGTGATGGTCGGAGCGATCCATCCAGCCTACGCGCAATGTAAGTCAAAAATCGCAGCGGGCGTGCTCGGCATCTTTCTTGGCGGATTGGGCGTCCACCGTTTCTACCTCGGCTACGTTGCCATCGGCGTCGTCCAGATTCTGGTGACTTTCCTGACGTGTGGGGTGGGCCAGATTTGGGGATTCATCGAGGGCATCTGTATCCTGGCCGGCGCAGCCATCACGACCGACGCCGAAGGCCGGCCATTGCGGGATTGACCGCGGGCTTTTCGGACGAAAAATCCCGCCGTTGGACGCCGGGCAAGGACACCCGCCGTTGACTTTCCGCCGAACTGTGGTTTGTTGCGGCACACCGTTACGAATGAGGACGGTGCTGGGTAGTTCAAACTGAAATAGTTATTGGAGGCTAAACACAATGAGCGAAGGTTGTTGCGAACAAGTGGTAAAGGTTGGCGCGGAGGTCCCGGATTTTGAAATGGAGACTTATGATCCGGCGGAGGGCGACTTTGGCAAGATCTCGCTGGCGGAACTGAAGAAGTCGAAGAAGTGGACGATCCTGGTGTTCTACCCGGCGGACTTCACGTTCGTCTGCCCGACGGAGCTGGCCGATCTCGCCGACAAATACGCGGCGCTGAAGAAGCTCGGCGCGGAGGTCATCTCGGTCTCGACCGACACGAAGTTCTCGCATCTGGCTTGGAGAAACTCCGAGAAGCTGATGGAGAACGTCCAATACCCGATGGGTGCCGACCCGACGGGCAAGGTGTCGAAGCTGTTCGGCGTATATGACTGTGGCTCCGGCCTCGCGTTGCGCGGCACGTTCATCATCAGCCCGGAAGGCAAGCTTGCGTCGGCTGAGGTGAATTTCTACAACTGCGGCCGCAACATGGACGAGTTGGCGCGCAAGATGGAGGCGAACGCTTACCTCCAGAAGCATCCCGACGAGGCGTGCCCGGCGAAATGGAAGGGCGGCGCCAAGACACTCACGCCATCCGCCGCGATGGTCGGCCATGTTTACGAGGCGCTGCACGGCAAGTAAACCGGCGGCCTCAAAAACAGCCCGCTGAACACGCCAAGGAATGCGGGAACAGCGGAAGCTGAAGTGGTTTGCACAGCGGCACAGGTGATCTCGCCTGTGCCGCTGTTGCTTGTTGGAGAACGCAGGCGAGGTTCCCGCTTCGGTTCTTCTACTCCGGCAGCGGTTTGCCCTTGGTTTCCGGGCAGAACCAGATGAACACCATGCCGATGATATACACCAGGCTCACCATGCCGCAAAGATTGGCCCAACCGGCGGCGGTCTCGATGTTGAGCACAAAGCCGGTGATGATCGTGCCGATGGCGGCGACCAAGCGTGCGATGTTGTAGGCGAACCCCTGGCCCGTCGCGCGGCAACGCGTGGGGAACAGCTCCGGCAGATATAGCGGCAGCCAGCCGTAGAAGCTCGCCGTGGTGCCGCCCACAATCGTCACCCAGAACAGAAAATAGTTGCCGTATTCGATGTCGGCGCGGAACAGGTATTGGCAGGACACCAACGACAGCGTCGAGAACACAAAGTAAGACATGCGGCGCGAAGTCAGTTGGGCCAGCCACGCCGCCAGCAGCGTGGCGACGATCGCGCCCGCGCCGCAGCAGATCACACAGAGCGCGCGAGCGGCCGGCTCCGGGGTGAGCTTGGAAACCCAGTTGGGAATCATCTGCACCGAACCCCATGTGCCCAGCAAAACGAGCGCTCCGAGGATCGTGCCCAGGATCGTCATGCGCGCGACGCCCGGCTCGAAGATGTCGCTGATCCTGTTCTTCCGCGTCGCCGTGGCGGCGCTGTGCTGCCAGCGTTTGGACTCCGGCACGAAGAATTGGATGAACAACGTCAACAGCGCCGGCGTCGCGCCGAGGAACATCAGCAACCGCCAGCCACTGTGGTCCAGCAACGACTTTGTAATGTTCTCCGGCACATTGAGGGCCTTCAAGATACCGCCCAAATCGCCAATGACCTGCGCCAGGCCCAGGCCCATCAGGCCCGTGAGCACGAAGCCTGTGTTCGACGCCACGCCGATGAATCCCGCCAGCGTCGGCCGTGAAGCCGCCGGCCAGACCTCCATGATAAG
>JBAZIR010000024.1:0-27757 GCA_041651735.1 Verrucomicrobiia bacterium
ATCCTCTACTCCATGAGTCATGGAACGGGTCGCAAGATGTCGCGCGGCGACTGTAAACCACTTGCCGACACGTTCGACTTCGCCGCCCTTCGCAAGTCAGTGTTGCTTCCGTCTGGGGTTGAGGACGCTTCATTGCGAACGGAGGGCCCGTATGCGTATCGGGATTTGGAAGAGTGTTTGGCCCTCATCAAAGGTTACGTCGAGGAAGTCGCTCGCTTTGGAGTTGTCGCCTACATGGGACACCTGTAAACGGCGGCTTTGGCGTGCACCGCTGTAATTGCTCGATCATCTTCCTGCCAATTCTCTCTCGACAGGACGGCACAGGGCCGACAACATCGCGGCCGGAGACGACGAAACATGCAAGACGCTCTTCTCATCATCCTTCCTCTAATTGGGCTCATCGTCGGTGGTCTGGTCGGGTTCATCATCGCCGCGCGCAAAGGCCGCGACGCGCAGGCGCGCGCTGACGCCGCCGGCCGCATCGAGGCCGAGTTGCGCGGACAGGTCCAGCAGCGCGACACCGAACTGGCCGCCACGCGCGAGAAGCTGGCCGCCGAGCAGCAGGGCCGCGTTGCCGCCGAGACGAAGGAACAGAACGCTGCCGCGCGCCTCGTCGAGCAGCAGCAACAACAGGCGCAGGCGCTCGCTGACGTCAAGATCGCGCAGGACAAGGCGCTGGGCGATTTACGTGAAGCGTTTGCCGCGCTGTCGTTGAAGGCGCTGAAGGAAACGCAGCCGGAGTTCTTGCGATTGGCCAACGAGACCTTCGAGAAGTTGGCCAAGACGGCCGACGGCAACCTCAAAGCGCGGCAGGAGGCGATTGACGGCGTGATCAAGCCGCTCAAGGACCAGTTGGCCGAGTATCAGAAGCGGTTGCAGACAGCGGAGCAGAAACAAACCGAGACGCTCGGCGCCGTTCGCCAGCAGCTCGAAACGCTCCAGAACCAGAGCCAGTCACTCGCCAGCGAAACCAACCAGCTTCGGCGCGTGCTCAGTTCCAGCCAGGCGCGCGGCCGTTGGGGCGAGGAAACGCTGCGCCGCGTCGTCGAGGCGGCGGGCATGAGCGCCCACTGCGATTTCGTCGAGCAGACTGCCTCGGGCGACACGCGCCCCGACCTGTTGGTGAAGCTGCCCGGCGACCGCGTGATCATCGTGGACTCGAAGGTGCCGGACCTTGATTTTCTCGCCGCGCTCGGCACGGCCGATGAGACAACACGCCGCGAGAAGCTCACCGCCCATGCCGCGAAACTCAAGGGCACCATCCGCGATCTCGCCGCGCGCAACTATCCAAAGCAGTTCCCGGCCGCGCTCGACAAGGTCGTGCTCTTCGTGCCGGCCGAGTCGCTGCTGAGCGCCGCGCTGGAGGGCGACCCGAACCTCATCGTAGACGCCGCCTCGCAGAGCATCCTTCTCGCGACGCCGTCATCGCTCATCGCGTTGCTCTACGCCGTGGCGATGAGCTGGCAGCAGGACGCGCAGACGCGCAACGCGCGGGAGATCGGCGAGGTGGGCAAGGAGCTTTTTGAGCGCGTGACGAAGTTTATCGAGCACTTTGTCGGTATCCGCGAGGGGTTGGAGAAGGCCGGCAAGGCGTTTGACAACGCGCTCGGCTCGTATGAGCGCCGCGTGCGGCCCAGCGGCGAGAAACTGATCAAACTCGCCGGCGGCCTCGCGGACGCGGAACTGCCGGAGATCAAGCCAGCCGAAACGATGCTGCGTCAACTGCCGGACGAGCGGTAGAGTGGCTGAAGCGGCGACCCGCTTGCGGGCCGCCGCTGCCACGGCAGAGAGGCTCTGATGTTGAAGTGCCGGATTACGACGCGAGGCTCTTCATCATCGCGATTTCTTTCTTAAGCACGCCCACCTGTTGTTCCGGCGGGAAGTGTTTCAGACACTCGTTTTCCAGGCAGAGGTCGGCCTGATAGTTCACCTTGCGCAGAATCGCCACGACGCGCTTGTAGTCAATGTCGCCGTCATAAATCGGCGCGGAGTATTTGGCGTATTCCCAGCCGATGGGGCGGCGGACGTTGCGCTGGTCCTCCGGGTAGCGGACGCTCTTGCAATGCGTATGAACCACGCGCGGCGCGAACTTCTCGATGATGCCGTAGAGCGACTCCAGCGGATGGCCGAACCAATAGAGGTTCAACGCGTCGAGCGTCAGGCCGAGCTGAGACGAGCCGACTTCGGCAAACAGCTTTTCCAGAACGTCCGGGTTGTTGGTGAATCGGCCGTGGTTCTCAATGCCGTAGCGGACCGGCTTGCCGTCGGCAACTTCGCAGATGGCTTTGCAGGCTTTGACGGCCACTGGCAGAAACTGGTCGATCGGCGTCTTGCGCGGCACCACATCGATGCGGATGATTTTGACCTTGAGTTGCTCCATGGCCGGCAGGAGCTTTCGTATGCAGGCGACCTCCTCGTCCAGCTTTTCATCGAACTTGTTGTGCATGCAAAACGCGGTGATCGTGGCGTGGTTGGCGGCCAGATCGTCCGCGAGCATCTTCACGCTGTCAGGGTTGGCGAGACTGTATTTCTTGTCGGGATGGAAGAGGCTGGGGCAGAGCAGATCCAATGTGATGTCCACCTCCAGGCAGGAGACTCCGATTTCCTTCATGGCGGCCCAGCAGTCGGGCTTGCCGGTGGTCTTGAGCAGGACGTCGCGGCTGGCGACGGCGAGGCGGCGGCGTTTCTCCGCGCCGTGGCAGAGGCTGTTTGTGAACGGCAATCCTGCGGCCAGCGCGAGGCCGGCGGTGGTGTGCAGGAAATGGCGGCGTGAAATGTGGTGATCAGTTTTCATGGCAAGGCTTTTGTCTGTATGTTCGGTTCTGGCTCAGGGTTCAACGGCTGTCGGACCTGCAAGTCTCTCACATGGTTTGAGCGACCGCGCATCCTATGCTGCCTGGCATCCGCGCCGCTACACAAAAGTCTACGCACACTAATACTTTCCCGACGCAAGGAGGGCGCCAGCCGCTTGCCTGCGACACGGAAATCGGTATGATGACATCGATGAGTGGCATCAACTGCATGGCCGTGTTGAAGGCGCTAAGCGAACCGACGCGGATGCGTATCGTCCGGCTGTTGCTAAAACAATCGCTTGGCGTGAACGACATTTCCGAGAGCCTCGGCGTCTCCCAATACAACATCTCCAAACACCTGCGCATTCTGCGCGAAGCCGGCCTGCTGGAAACCGAGAAGAAAGGTAAACTCCGGCTCTACGGAATCGCCAGCGAATTGGCCGACCGACTGGCATCGAACCGAAACGTGCTCGAACTCGACTGCTGCACGTTCCGGTTCGACAAGCTGCCGAAATAATTCCCCTGCAACATTTCCCTTGCCCTGCGGCGTTGATATATGCCAATACAGGCATACGTTCAAACAGAGAACTTCATGAAACCATCGGCAGCTTCCGTCCCCACACAAACCAAGGCCCGCTACATCATGATTGGCGGCTTCCTCGGCGCGGGCAAGACCACCGCCGTTGGAAAGCTTGCGCGACAGCTCACCGACCGCGGCCTGCGCGTCGGCCTCATCACCAACGACCAGGGCCGCGAGTTGGTGGACACGTTGACGCTGCGGTCGCAGGGTTTTGAGACGGCCGAGATTCTCGGTGGCTGCTTCTGCTGCCGGTTCAACTCGCTGGTCGAAGCGTCGCAAAAGCTCTCGACCCGGACGCGGCCCGACGTGTTCATTGCCGAGCCGGTCGGCAGTTGTACCGACCTCGTGGCTACCGTCACCTATCCGCTGCGGCGTCTCTACGACAACGACTTCACCGTCGCGCCTGTCAGCGTGCTGGTGGACCCGATTCGCGCGCTCCGCGTGCTCGGTGTGGAAAAAGGCGGCGGTTTCTCCGAGAAGGTAGCTTACATCTATGCCAAGCAGCTTGAGGAAGCCGACCTAATCGTCATCAACAAGAGCGACCTTCTGGACGCGGCGCGTCTGGAGACATTGCGGAAGGCGCTCGTCGCAAAGTTTCCACAGAAGGAGATCATGGTTGTGTCGGTGCGCAACGGTGTGAATCTCGACGCGTGGTTTGCGCGGCTCACGAGCGAGACGCAAACCGCGCAGCGGACGATGGAGGTGGATTACGACCTCTATGCCGACGGCGAGGCGCTGATGGGCTGGCTCAACTGCACCGTCCAACTCACGGCTGAACAACTCTTTGACGCCGACAGTTTGCTGCAACAGCTCGCGGGCGAGATTCAAAAGCGGCTGCAGGCGCAGCAGACCGAGATCGCGCATCTCAAGATAACCTTCAGCGCCGGCGGGAGCGCGGGCCACGTGGCAGTGGCAAACCTGGTGCGGAACGATTTCGTGCCAGAGCTGTCCTTGAAACTGGACGAACCGGTCAAGGGCGGTGAACTGATCGTCAACCTGCGCGCCGAAGCCCCGCCCGACACGCTCGCCGCCGCCGTCAAGGAATCGGTGCCGGCGGTGACTGCGAAGTTCCCGACACTACACGCGAAGCTCGATCATCTGGAACATTTCCGTCCCGGCCGGCCGAACCCAACCCATCGGGACAGACGAGGGATCTGAACGATGCGCGGGATCATCCGATGAAACGATTCCCGAAATGGTGGACAGGCGAATTCTTCGGCACGTTTCTGCTCGTTTTCTTCGGCTGCGGCAGCGTTTGCGCTGCAGTGACGACCCACGCTCAGGTGGGCGTGTTTCAAGTCGCCATCGTGTGGGGACTTGGTATTGCGATCGCCATCTACCTGACGGGCGCGCTGAGCGGAGCGCATCTCAACCCGGCCGTGACAGTGAGCATGGCGGTGTGGTCGGGCTTCCCGAAAGCGCGCGTGTTGCCTTACATTGCCACGCAATTGCTCGGTGCGTTTGCGGCGTCAGCAGTGCTTTACTTCGTATTCGGCGACGCACTGCGCACATTTGAGAAAGCCAACGGCATCGTGCGCGGCGCCCCGAGCAGCGAGGCCAGCGCGATGGTCTTCGGTGAGTTTTATCCAAGCCCCGGAGGCAAGCCGCTCACCGGCGAAGCGCGGGAGC
The DNA here is from genome assembly GCA_041651735.1 of Verrucomicrobiia bacterium. Classification (GTDB taxonomy): domain Bacteria; phylum Verrucomicrobiota; class Verrucomicrobiia; order CAIQCK01; family CAIQCK01; genus CAIQCK01. The sequence continues at coordinate 5,002 of JBAZIR010000024.1, forward strand.
GCATGAGCGCGCCAGCGGCGTTTGGTGCGGAGGTCATCGGCACGGCGGTGTTGCTGCTCGTCATCTTCTGCGTGACGGACGAGCGCAACAGTGCGCGCCCGCAAATTCTCACCGCCGCAACCGTCGGATTGACGGTGACTCTGCTGATCTCGCTGCTGGGGCCGTTGACGATGGCGTGCTTCAATCCGGCGCGCGACTTTGCGCCACGCGTATTCTCGTCGCTGATGGGCTGGGGCACCGTGCCGTTCACAGTCAACGGCCATGGTTGGTTCACAGTTTATATCGTCGCGCCGCTGCTGGGCGGTTTTCTTGGCGGCGGCATTTATCGCGCTTTCTTCAAGCGCGCTTACGGCGGCTGAAGGCTGCCGGTTTTGCCGGCGGGAAATGTGTCGTTTATTGAGGGGCGCTCCACTACAATGCTAGCTTCAGCGGACATTGAACGACGTGACATCGCTCGAAGGACAACAGTTTCATGACTACGAAGTACTGACCTTGCTTGGACGGGGAAGCGTGGGCGCTGTCTATAAAGCGCGGCAAGTCACGCTGGACCGTCTGGTGTCGCTGAAAGTGTTGTCGCCGGGGCTTTCGCAGGATCGCGATTTCATCGCCCGGTTCAAGCAGGAAGCCATCGCCGCCGCCAGACTCAATCACCCCAACCTCGTGCAGGTGTATTCCGCCGGCGAATGCGACGGCTTGTTCTATCTCTCGATGGAGTTCATCGAGGGCGATTCGCTGCAGCAGCGGCTCGAACACTTGGGACGGCTGGACATCCAGCAATCGCTGGCGACCTGCTACTACGTGGCCCACGCGCTGGACGAGGCGTGGCAGCGGGGCACGCTGATCCACCGCGCAATCCAACCGAGCAACATCTATCTCTCACGGCACGGCGAAGTGAAACTGGGCGATCTCGGCGTGGCGAAACCCGCGGGCGCGGCGTTCATCGGAGACGGTGGCAAGCCGTATTACATCAGCCCGGAGCAGGTGCGCGGTGAATCGAACATTGACCTGCGCTCGGACATCTACAGCCTGGGCTGTGTGCTTTATCAAATGCTCGCCGGCCAGCCGCCCTATGACGGGCGGACGGCAAAGGCCGTGATGCAAAAGCACGCCGACGACCCGACGCCGACGATCACAAAGACATGGCCGGAGTGTCCTGCGCAGGTGGCGTTGCTGTTGAGCAAAATGATGGCGAAGGACCCGGCGGCGCGGCATCAGGACTACGCGGAGTTGATCGCCGACCTCGTGCGCGTCAGCGAACAGTTGGGACTGGCTCCGGCCGGCTCGACGCAACTTGTCGCGTCGAAGACTCCGCGGGCGGTGAAACCCGCCACCGCGAGGATTGCTGCCGGCGCATCCCGGGGACCCTCCTCGTCCATTTTCATGGTGGCGAGCGTCGTCATCATCGCGGCGACCGCTGTGATAATCTGGGCGCCTTGGAAAGAGCGTGGAACGCCGGGCGCGAAGCACGGAACATCGAAGGCGGCGCAGTCGCGGCGGGTTGACAGGGAAGACGCGAAGGCGCAAAGCGAGACTGCCAAGGGCCAGCCTGCGTCGCCGAAGCAGGCCACGCCACTGACATCCGCTCCCGAACCTTCAGTCGCGCGTCACGGATCATCCGTCACCTCCGCCTCCGACGCTTGGGCTGCTTCGGTTGCCCCGCTTGCGCCCGAAGAACGAATACAGCGCGTCGTGGCGAGGTTGAAGGAACTGAATCCCGGCTACGACGGGCAGGAGCAGCACAAAATCGCCGACGGCCGGGTGACTGAATTGACGCTTTCCTCCGGGGTCATCAAAGACCTTTCGCCTGTCCGGGCGTTGACCGGTTTGCAGAAACTGGTTTGCAGTGTCACGAGGACCAAGGGAGCGCTCAGCGACCTGTCGCCACTGAACGGCATGACGCTGACCAGCCTGCGCTGTCCCAACTGCCAGGTGACCGACCTTTCGCCGTTGCGCGGGATGCCGCTGGAACACTTGAGCCTTGTCGGCAATCCCGTCAGCGATCTCCAGTCACTGGCTGGCAAACCACTGACGCAGCTGTTTCTGGCCGGCACACAGGTCAACGACCTCTCGCCGCTGAAAGGCATGCCGTTGAGCGACCTGTATCTGGAAGGTACCCGGGTCGTTGACCTTTCGCCGTTGCGCGGAATGCCGCTGTCACGGTTGAGCCTGTCCCAAACGCCGGTGGTTGACCTGACGCCCATTCAGGATGCGCCTCTGACGTTCTTGAACATCAGTGGCACGGCCGTCAAAGACCTTTCGCCGATGGCCAAAATGCCGTTGCGTTATTTGATGTGCGACGTGGCCGCCGCCGGAAACAAACAGACGGTGCAAATGTTGATGGCCATGACCACGCTGCAAAAAGTCAACGGCGAGTCCGTCAACGACTTCATTCAGGCTGTGAACGCCGCAGCGGCCATGGCACCCCAGCCGGATCAAACGGCGCGGCCCGCCCCTCCGACACAGCCATCCGATCCCTTTGTGACCGCCGTGGCCGCGATGCCGGCCGAGCAACAAGTGGACGCTGTGATCGCCAAGTTACGCGAGATCAACCCGCGTTTTGACACCCGCGAACAGCACCGCGTCACCAGCGGCACAGTGACGGACCTGACGGTTTCCACGGCGGCCATGACCGACATTTCGCCCGTGCGCGCGCTGGTCAAACTCCAAAGGCTCTCATTGGCGCCTTGGGCTGGCCAGGCTCGCGGCGCGCTGACGGACCTTTCGCCGTTGAAGGGACTGCCACTTGCCGGACTGTGGTGTCACAACACGCAGGTGGCCGACCTTGCGCCGTTGCGCGACATGCCGCTGACCGTGCTGACGTGCGACGGCACGGCGGTGCGCGACCTCGCGCCGTTGCGCGGCATGAAACTGACCGTCTTCGGGTGCAGCAACACCGCTGTGGACGACCTTGCGCCGTTGGAAGGCATGCCGCTGACCGTCCTCTGGTGCAACAACACCAAGGTCACAGACCTCTCGCCCTTGAAAGGCATGCCGCTGAAGGAACTCCGCTGCGACTTCGACAAGGACCGTGACGCACTCATCCTCGACGGCATCGCCACGCTGGAGAAAATCAACGACATCCCCGCCGCCTCCTTTTGGACGAAAGTGGGCCCCATCGTGCTGAAATCCGGCGGCAGGCGCTGATCGAGCGCCTCTGCAAAGGGCCAAATACCGGGCGAATCTCTTCGTTGTTCAGACACCGTTTGACTTCGCGGCGTCGACCGCTATGATGACCCCGTCTCCCATGAAGCCTGACGACCAATTTTTTTCGAGAATCGCCGAAGACGAGTCGGAGCCGCTGCCAGTTGACGACAGCGAGGGCCGGCCACGCGAGGCGTGTGGCGTGTTCGGGGTTTACAATCATCCCAGCGCGGCGGAGCTGACCTATTTTGGCCTCTACGCGCTGCAACATCGCGGCCAGGAATCCGCCGGCATCGTGAGCCACGATGGTGAACGGATGATTGAGCACAGGGACATGGGGCTGGTGTTTCAGGTGTTCAAGGACCACATCCTGCGGACGCTCAAGGGCAGCATGGCGGTGGGGCATGTGCGTTACTCGACCACCGGTTCATCCTCGCTGGCCAATGCGCAGCCGCTCATCGCGCGCACCGGCCGCGGCCAGATCGCCGTCGCCCACAACGGCAACCTTGTCAACGCCGATCCGTTGCGTGACGAGCTGGAAAGCCAGGGCTCCATCTTCCAGACGACCACCGATAGTGAAATCATCCTGCATCTGATGGCGCACGGCATGAAGAACGATGCGCATACCAACCTCTGTGAATCGCTGCGGCGGTTGCAGGGGGCGTATTCGCTCGTCATCATGACCGAAACCGAGTTGATCGGTGTGCGTGATCCGTTCGGGTTCCGGCCGCTCTGCCTTGGCAAGATGAAGTCGCCGGGGCCCAAGGGCGGCGACGCGTGGTTTCTCTCCAGCGAGACCTGCGCGCTCGACCAGATTCAGGCCGAGTTCGTCCGCGATATCGAGCCGGGCGAGATCGTCATCATTGATGCCAACGGCGTGCGCAGCGTCAAGCCGTTCAACCCAACGCCGTGCCATGCGCTGTGCATCTTCGAGTTTGTCTATTTTGCGCGGCCCGACTCGACCCTCTGCGGCCAGACTGTCCATCGCGCGCGCGTGCAGCTCGGACGGCAGATGGCTCGTGAGCATCCCGTGGACGCCGATATCGTGGTGCCGGTGCCCGACAGCGGCAACTCCGCCGCGCTCGGCTACAGCCAGGAAAGCGGTATCCCGCTGGAGATGGCATTCGTCCGCAACCACTACATCGGCCGCACGTTCCTCCAACCGAGCCAGCTCATTCGCGACTTCTCCGTGCGCGTGAAGCTCAACCTCATGAAGGACGTCGTCCGCGGCAAGCGGGTGATCGTGGTGGACGACTCCATCGTGCGCGGCACCACCAGCCGTGCGCGCGTCGTCAGCCTCTGCGAGGCCGGCGCGAAGGAAGTCCACATGCGCGTCTCGTGCCCGCCGCACAAGTGGCCGTGCTTCTACGGCATTGATTTTCCGCAGCGCAAGAAACTCATGGCGGCCAACTATTCCATCGAGGAAATCCAGCGGTTTCTCGGCGCCGACAGCCTTGGCTACCTGTCGCTCGAAGGGATGATCAAGGCCACCGGCCTGCCCGCCAACCAGTTCTGCACCGGTTGCTACACCGGCGACTATCCGGTGAAGAGCGACCCTGAGATGGATAAGCTTGTGTTGGAAAAACGCCACGCACGGCCCGCCAAAGTCGGCGACCTCATCGGAGAAGATCTACAGAGACGGTTGTTATGAAAAACTCTTCCGCTTACGCTGCCGCCGGCGTCAACATCGCCCTCGGTGACGCCCTCAAATCCAAGCTCCCCCAGCTCGTCGCCCGCACGCGCCAGCCCGGCTGCCTCGGTAAGATCGGCGGCTTCGGCGGCCTCTTCGAGCTGGACACGAAACAATACCGCCGCCCCGTGCTCGTTAGCAGCGCGGATGGCGTTGGCACCAAGCTGAAGATCGCCGTCATGACCGGCCGCCACGACACCGTCGGCCAGGATCTCGTCAACCATTGCATCAACGACATCGCCGTGCTCGGTTCCAAGCCGATCTACTTCCTCGACTACATTGGAATGGGCAAGCTGGAGCCGGCGGTATTTCATCAGCTCATCGCCGGTCTCGCCAAAGCCTGTGCCACGGCCAAGTGCGCCCTCATTGGTGGCGAGACCGCGCAGTTGCCCGACATGTATGCGCCCGGCGAATACGACCTTGCCGGCACCATCGTCGGCGTCATCGAGCGCGACCGCATCCTCGATGGCAGCCGCATCCGCCCCGGCGACGCCATCATTGGCCTGCCCAGCACCGGTCTCCACACCAACGGCTACACGCTTGCCCGGAAGATTCTCTTCGGCGAACTCGGCTACTGTTTCGACGACCGGTTGGAGGAACTCGGCTGCACCATCGCCGACGAACTGCTGAAGGTCCACCGCAACTACGGCCCGCTCATCCTGAAATTGCGCGACAAAAAATCGCCGCTGGCCGACGCGCTCAAAGGCTGCGCTCACATCACCGGCGGCGGCTTCACCGGCAACATCCCGCGCATTCTGCCGAAGACCGTGGACGCCGTCATCCGCCGCGGCTCGTGGCCCGTGCTGCCGATCTTTTCCATTCTCCAATCCGGCGGCAACGTCAGCGACGAGGAAATGCACGAGGTTTTTAATATGGGCATCGGCATGGTCTTCGTCGTCGCTGCGAGCAAAGCCGACGCTGTCCGCCGCGCCTGCGGCAAAGGCGCGCAGTTCGTCGGCGAGATCGTGAAGGGCAAAGGCATCTGCCGGTTGCAGTGAGCAGTGCAGGCATCCTTGTCTGCGATGTTTGCCGATACCGCGAGCCGTTGCAGGCGAAGATACCTGTGCTACGGTTCAAGAGACGTCCAATGAAACCGAAATTCTGGCTGGCGATATCTCTGTTCGTTTTTGCAGCTATGGTCGCCGTCTCCGCGCAGGAGAAGGACAAACGGCTCCATTCCGGCGGCTCGAAAGGCTGGGGCGTGCAGAAAGCGGAGATCAAAGACCCGCAATTGCCGCGCGTCCTGCTCATCGGTGATTCGATCCTCAATGGCTACCGTGCGACGGTCGCGAAGGCGCTCGAAGGCAAGGCGAACGTGGACGCGTGGGTCAACCCGCTTCATCAGGCTTCCGGCGGCTTGCACGAGCAACTCAAAGGTGTGCTTGCCGAAGGGCCTTACGCCGTCATTCATTTCAACATGGGCCTGCACGGCTGGCCAAAAGGGCGCATCCCGGAAGGCCAGTTCATCCCGCTCACGCGCAAGCTCGTCCACGCGATCCGCGATAGCGCACCGCGCGCCGCGCTCATCTGGGCCAGCAGCACGCCGGTGACGGTGAAAGGTGATCCGGGCAAGCTCAACCCGGAGATCAATCCCATCATCGTTGAGCACAATCGCATGGCCGCACAGGTGATGGAGGAGGAAAACATCCCGATTAACGACCTCTACGCGCTGATGGTGACAAAGTTGAACCTCGCTGCCGGCGACCAGTTCCACTGGAAACAGGAAGCCAAGGTGATTCAAGGCGAGGCTGTCGCGGGGGTCGTTGCAAAACATCTGCCTGCGAAAAAGTGACCGCGCTATGAGCGTTGACCCCAACAAACCCCTCGTCAACTATCCGTGCTGCTGGGACTACAAGATCATCGGCATCGATGCCGGGCGGATACGCATGGTGATCGCCTCGGTGGTGACCGACGCCGAGCACACCGTTGCAGATTCCAACCGCAGCCGCGGAGGCAAGTATTGCTCGGTTGCCCTCGCGGTGAATGTTCGCGACGAGGAGCATCGCAACCGCATCTTCATGGCATTGCGCAGTCATCCCGACGTGATCATGGTGTTGTAACCCGGCGGGCGAAGTTGATTTGGATCAATGACTGCCGATCCGGGTTGGGTTAGGTTTAGAGGAAATCGCAGCAAGGAACAGAATTGAAACGTTGGACTTCCATTAACAAGATCATGCTGGTGGTGCTGGGCACAGTCGCGGGTTTCGCCATCGGCAGCGGCTTGTTCACATTCGTTTATGCGAAGGGTGCGTCGTATTTGACCAACGACCCCGCGGCATGCGCCAACTGCCACATCATGGGCGATCATTACGCGGCGTGGATCAAGTCGAGCCACCACGCCGTGGCGGTGTGCAACGATTGCCACACGCCGCCCGGTTTCTTTGCAAAATACCTGACCAAGGCCGACAACGGTTTCTGGCATTCGCTGCATTTCACCACGGGCCGCTTTCCCGACCCACTGCGGATCAAGCCGCGCAACCATGACGTGACGGAGCGCGCCTGCCGCAAGTGCCACCAGCCCATCGTCGACGCCATCGAAGGTCCGCACAAGGCCGGATCGCAGATCTCGTGCGTCCGTTGCCACGCTGACGTAGGCCATCCGCTGTGAGCGAAAGATTTTTGGAAACGAACCGGAGAACTCCTTATGAACGAAAACAACAGTCCGAGCCATCAGCCCGATCCATCGTTCTCTTCACGCAAGGCGCTGAAGCTGGTCGTGGTCGCGGTCATCGTTGCGGCCGTCGTCTCCTTCGCGGGCATCGCGTTCCTCGTGAACATCATGGAGCGCAAGCAGGAGGGAAAGAACCCGTTCTACCGCGTCGTGGAACTGACCGATACCACCGAGGACCCGGCCGTGTGGGGAAAGAATTTCCCGCACCAGTATGACGACTACCTGAGAACGACCGACCAGGTGCGGACGAAGTTCGGCGGCAGCGAGGCCATGCCGCGCACACCGTCGCAGGCCGATCCGCGTTCCGTCGTGGCGCAGTCCAAACTCGAGGAAGACCCGCGCCTGAAGACGATGTGGGCCGGTTACGCGTTCTCGATAGATTTTCGCGAGGAGCGCGGCCACGCATGCATGCTGGATGACCAGACCTACACTGACCGCCAGCAGAAGCCGCAACATGGCGCCTGCCTGCATTGCCACGCGTCGATCTATGTGCCCTACAAGAAACTGGGTGGCGGCGACCTGATGAAGGGCTTCGAGAAGATGAACCCGATGCCGTTTGCCGAGGCGCGCAAGCTCGTGGAGCATCCGGTGGCGTGCATTGACTGCCACGATCCCGTCACGATGGCACTGCGCGTCACGCGGCCCGGTTTCCTCGAAGGCATCAAGGCCCTGAAGGCTTCGGAAGGCGTGAAAGATTACGATGTGAACAAGATAGCGACGCGGCAGGAGATGCGCTCGTTTGTTTGCGGCCAGTGCCATGTCGAGTACTACTTCAAAGGCCCGGAGAAGCGGTTGACCTACCCGTGGCACAAGGGGCTGAAGGTCGAGAACATCCTCGCCTACTACGACGAGGTGAAATTCAAGGATTGGGAGCACAAGGAAACAGGCGCGCCCGCGTTAAAGGCGCAGCATCCGGAGTTCGAGATGTGGAATCAGGGCATTCACGCGCGCTCCGGCGTCGCCTGCGCGGATTGCCACATGCCTTACAAGCGGGTCGGCGCCGTCAAGATCAGCGACCATCACGTCCGCAGCCCGGTGTTGAATCTCAACCACGCTTGCCAGACCTGCCACAAGTGGCCCGAGGCCGAGTTGAAGGCGCGCGTCGAGACCATCCAAACCCGCACGTTCAGCCTGCGCAACCAAGCGATGGACGCCCTGATGGACCTCATCAAGGATATCAAGGCCGCCAGAGATGGCGGCAAGGCTGGCGAGACACTCGCCAAGGCGCAGGATTTCCAGCGCAAGGCGCAGTTCTATCTCGATTTCGTTGAGGCGGAGAACTCGACGGGTTTCCACGCCCCGCAGGAGGCTGCGCGCATCCTTGGGGAGTCCATCAACTTCTCGCGCCTTGGCCAGGTGGCCATCCGCGACGCGAAGTGATGCCTCGCGGTGGATGTCTGCGTGCGGCAGGCAAACTGTTTCGCGCGGAAAGCTTGTTGCCGCGTGCGGTGCTGCTATAAACATCTCGTTCCTGGCAGAACGACCGCGAAGGATGCTCATGAAGACACTGATTCGTCTCCGTCTCACCGGCGTTGCGTTGTGCTTGCTGGCGGCGCTTGTCGTTGAGGCCGCCGACCCAACCACCGCCGAACTCAAGTCGCCCGACGGCAAGGTGGCCGTCACGGTTGCGGTGCGCGACGTTGGCAGCGGGAAAGGCGGCTTGTTCTACAGTGTGTCCTATCGCAGCAACCCGATCCTGGCGGAGTCGCGACTCGGTTTCACGTTCAAGAATGAGCCTGCGCTCGCCAGCGGGTTCAAAATCGTCCGGCTCGACCGCAGCAGCCACGACGAGACGTGGAAGCCGGTCTACGGCGAGCGCAGCAGCTACCGCGACCATTACAACCAGCTCGTGGTCGAGTTGCAAGAAACCGAGGCCTCTCGCCGGTTGCTGACCCTGACCTTTCGCGCTTACAACGAAGGCGTGGCTTTCTGCTACACGTTGCCGAAGCAACCGGCGATGGAGCGCGTCAGCATCACGAAAGAGAACACCGAATTCCGTTTCACTGCCGACCACACCACGTGGGCGGTTTACTCCGCGCAGGGCAACTACGCAAAGGTCACGCTCAGCCAGATCAAGCCCGGTTGCGAACGGCCGTTGCCAGTGCAGATTGCGGACGATTGTTACGCCGCCATCGGCGAGGCAAAGCTGGTGGATTACGCGCGGATGAAGTTCGTGCCACTGAAAGGCGCCGCCCACAGTCTCGTCAGCGACCTGACCGGCGGCGTGGACGCGGCGCTGCCTCTGACGACGCCGTGGCGTTTCGTGATGGTTGCCGACTCGCCGGGGCGGTTGCTGGAAAACAATTTTCTTCTCCTCAACCTCAACGCCCCATGTGCGATCGCCGACACGTCGTGGATCAAGCCGGGCAAGGTGATCCGCGAGGTGACGCTCACCACCGTCGGGGGAAAAGCGTGCGTGGACTTTGCGGTGAAGCGCGGTCTGCAATATGTCGAGTTCGACGCCGGCTGGTATGGACACGAATACGACGACGCAGCCGACGCCAGCGCCGTCAACGTGGACCCGAAACGTTCCAAGGGACCGCTGGACCTGCACGAGGTCATTCGTTACGGCCGCGAGCACGGCATCGGCATCATCCTCTACGTCAACCGCCGGGCGCTGGAGAAGCAGCTCGACCAGATTCTCCCGCTCTACAGGAAATGGGGCGTGGCGGGCGTCAAATATGGCTTCGTCAACGTCGGCACGCAGCAGTGGACGACGTGGCTGCACGAGGCCGTCCGGAAGGCGGCAGCGCACCAGTTGATGGTGGACATCCACGACGAATACCGCTCCACCGGTTACAGCCGCACCTATCCGAACCTCATGACGCAGGAGGGCATTGCCGGCGACGAAACCAGCCCGGCCAACACCAACACACTGACGATCCTCTTCTCGCGCTGCCTCGCCGGCGCGGCCGACAACACGATCTGCTACTACGACGCGCGCGTGGACCGGCTCGCCACGCACGCCTATCAACTCGCGAAGGCCGTTTGTCTCTACAGCCCGTGGCAGTTCCTCTACTGGTATGATCGCCCGCCCGCCGCTCCGGCAAAAACCGGCGGCGCTGGTGGAGGCGCGCCCACCGCCGGCGACGAACCGGAACTGGAGTTCTACAACGCCGTGCCGACGGTATGGGACGACACGCGCGTGATTCACGGTCGCGTCGGCGAGTTTGCTGTCATCGCGCGGCGCAGTGGCGCGGAGTGGTTCGTTGCCGGTATGAACAGTGGCGAAGCGCGCACGCTCGATATGCCGTTGAATTTTCTGGTGCGCGGCAGGAAATATGTCGCCCACATTTACAGCGACGACCCGTCTGTGCCGGCGCGGACGCATGTGAAGATCAGCCGGCAGCCGGTGGATGCCGGCGCGACACTGAAGCTGACGATGCCGGGGCAAGGCGGCCAGGCGATCCGCATCGTTCCTGTGGATAGTGAGGCCAGATAGCAGCGTCGGAACGATGGCGCTTCGCCCAAGTCAAGAATCGTCATCTACCGGTCAATTCTGGCTATTCACACGGGTCGAAGGCTGGCTCATGCTGGCGTCCGTTGGGCAGTGGTGCGGAGACGCAGGCGAAGCAAATTTGCAGAGGTTGCCGTCGCCCGAAAGTGATAAACTCCGCAGCCTGTAATGATGAAACCGAAAGACTCGGCTGATACAAGCCCGCTCAGGGCCAGACTCGCTTACGAGCCGCAGGTGCTGAAGTTCGGCACCAGCGGACGTCGCGGCGAGGTTGTTCATTTGACGCAGCTCGAGATCTACATCAATGCTTTCGCAGAACTGGAATACCTCCAATCGCTGTCGCGCGCCGAAGGCGGCATTGTTCGTGGCGACGAGTTTTTCTTTGCGTGCGACCTGCGACCCAGTTCCACGCGCTTCGTGCCGGAGGAGAAAGGCCGCGGCGAGATTGCGCAGGCCATCGTGCGCGCCATTTGTGACGCCGGCATGAAGCCGGTGAATCTCGGCATGATCCCGACACCGGCGCTGACCTGCCACGCCATCGGGCGTGGCAAGGGCAGCATGATGATTACCGGCAGCCACATTCCCTTCGAGCGGAATGGATACAAGACCAACACCGCGCGCGGCGAGTTGCTGAAGAAAGACGAAACGCCGATCAATGCCCGCGTCGAGCAGGTCCGCGAGCGGCTCTACAACCAGCCGTTTGCCGAATCGCTGTTCAACGAGCAGGGACTTTTCAAATCGAGCCATCAGGAGCTACCGCCGGAAGACGCCGGCGGGCGAGTGGGCTACATCCGCCGTTATATGGAGTTCTTTGCCGGTCGCAGCCTGAAAGGCCGGCGGCTACTGGTCTATCAGCACTCGGCGGTGGGCCGCGACATGTTGGTAGAGATACTGCGGCAACTCGGCGCGGAAGCGATTCCCGCCGGTCGCAGCGGGACTTTCGTGCCGATTGACACGGAGAATATGGACGAGGAGCAACTCGGCAAAATCCAGACGCTGGTCAGCGAAGCCGTGGCGAAGCACGGGCCGCTTGACGCGGTGATCTCGACTGACGGTGACAGCGACCGGCCGTTGATCCTCGGTGTGGAACCGTCGGGCCGCGTGCGGTTCTTCGGCGGCGACCTCGTCGGCATGATTGTGGCGGAGTCTCTCGGCGCGGACGCGGTGGTGGTGCCGATCAGTTGTAATGACGCGATTGACCGCGGCTCGCTGAAAGATTGCGTTGAGCCGAAGACGCGCATTGGCTCGCCATTTGTCGTTGCTGGCATGGAGAAGGCGCGCGCCAGGGGCCGGAAGATCGTCTGCGGCTGGGAGGCCAACGGTGGCTTCCTGACCGGCTCCGACATCGCACGCGGCGGCAGGTTGTTGCGAGCATTGCCGACGCGCGACGCCATGCTGCCGATTCTGGGCGTGCTCTTCAGCATGGCCGAGAAGGACGTCGCGATGACCACGCTGTTCGAACGGTTGCCGAAGCGCTTCAGCCGCGCAGCGCTTCTGAAGAAGTTTCCGCGCTCCGTCAGCCTGCGGATCGTCGAGCGGTTTTCGCCGGCGGATGGGAATATCAAGGAAGTCGTCTTCGGGGAAGGTGGCGTGACGCTGCTCGACGAGGACCGGCGCGAGTTGCCGGTGTCGGGGCCGCTGACGAACGCGATGCTCGACATCAGCCAGACGCTCAGCAGGTTTTTTGCGCCGTCGGCAGGCTTCGGCTCCATCGCGCGCATTAACTATACCGACGGCGTGCGCATCTATTTCAGCAATGGTGACGTGGCACATGTGCGCCCGTCAGGCAACGCCGATGAGCTGCGCATCTACGCCGTTGCCGGCACGCAGGCGCGCGCCGATGCCATTGCGAAACTGGGCGTGGCCGAGCCGGACGGAATTTTGCGGCGGTTGGAAAAAGCAGTGACGGCGTGATGCCGTTGTTTTGAAAAGAAAGAATCCATGAACAAAATCACACTGACGCTGGCATTGATTATCTTCGCCTTGTTGGGCAGCGGCTGCGCTGACCAACCCGCAACCGATTCGAAAGCGGCCCCGCCATCCGGCGTGGCGCAGACGGGGGCGCCGGCCACGAAGCCAGCGGCGCCAGTTGCCGCGAAACCCGCTGCACCGGCAGCCACGCAGACAGTGACGCCGGTTGTCGCAAAACCGGCAGAACCTGCCGCCGCGCAAGACAAGTTCCAGCCGACGATGGACTCGCTCAAGCAATACGAGTGTCCCGACTGGTTCCGCGACGCGAAGTTCGGCATCTGGGCGCACTGGGGACCGCAAGCCGTGCCGATGGACGGTGACTGGTATGCGCGCGGCATGTATGAGCCGGGCAACAAGCATTACAAGTATCACCTTGAGCACTACGGCCACCCGTCGGAGTTTGGCTACAAGGACATCATCCAGCTCTGGAAGGCCGAGAAATGGAATCCCGACCGCTTGATGCAGCTCTACAAGAAAGCCGGCGCGAAATACTTCGTCAGCATGGGAACGCATCACGACAACTTCTTCCTGTGGAAATCCAAGCTGCACAAGTGGAACTCCACCAACATGGGCCCCAAGCGCGACGTGGTCGGTGATTGGCAGAAGGCGGCAAAGAAGCACGGCCTGCGGTTTGGCGTCTCGGAACATCTCGGCGCGAGCTTTACGTGGTTCCAAAGCAGCCATCGCGCGGACAAGGAGGGGCCGAAGGCTGGCGTGCCCTACGATGGCGCGAACCCCAAGTGGTTTGACCTCTACCATTTCCCCGCCGAGCCGGACGACAAGGCCTGGTATAGCACGAACCCGAAGTGGCACAAGCAGTGGTTCGCCGAGATCCAGGAACTGGTGGACAAGTATCGGCCCGACCTGCTCTACACCGACGGCGGCGTCGCGTTCGGCACCAATCACGCCGTTGGGCTCAGCATGATCGCCCACCTGTACAACAACAGCGCCGCGCTTCACAAAGGCAAGGTCGAGGCAGTTTATAACTGCAAACAAAAATCCGACGGCCGCTGGGTCGAGGACCTCGAACGCGGCATCATGCCGAAGATCGAACCTTATCCGTGGCAGACCGACACCTCCATCGGCGATTGGTTCTACAACCGCAACTGGAAGTTCCGCCCCTTGAGCTGGGTCGTCCACATGCTCGTGGACAATGTCAGCAAGAACGGCAACCTTCTCCTCAACGTCGTCCAGCGCCCCGATGGCTCGCTCGACCCGGAGGTGGAGCAGATGCTCAAGGAGATGGCCGACTGGACCGCCGTCCATGGTGAAGCCATCTTTGGCTCGCGGCCGTGGCTGGTCTATGGCGAAGGTCCCGTCAGGGCCAGGGGCGGCCACTTCAAGGAAGACTTCAAGTACTCCTCCAAGGACATCCGCTTCACCACCAAAGGTTCCACCCTCTACGCCATCGCCCTCGGTTGGCCACAGGATGGACGCATCACCATTCGCTCCCTCGCCCGGCCCACGGGCCAGCATGTCAACCTGATCACCAACATCACCCTCCTCGGTTCCCGCGCGGAGCTGGACTGGAACCAGACTGCTGACGGCCTCGTCGTCAAACTCCCCGCGCAGAAGGTTTCTGAACTCACGGTGGGTCTAAAGATCACGGGTGATGACCTCAAGCCCGTGCCATTCGTGCAGGTCTACGAGCCGATCCACGCCGACGACAAAGGCAACTTCAACCTCCGCGCCGACGATGCCGACCTCCACGGCACCTGCATCAAACAGGAAACCCGCGGCGTCCACACTCACATCGGCTTCTGGGACAAGAGCGACGAATGGGTCTCGTGGCTGGTGAAGTTCGACGCGCCGGGCAAGTTCAAGGTCAGCGCCCAGTGCGCCACTGTTCACGACGGCGCGGAGTTCGCTGTCGAGCTTGTCGGCAAACGCGCCGGAGCCAAGGCTGCCAAGACCGCTGCAAAGGACGCGAAGCGTGCCGACGTTCCCGCTATATACAAACGCCTTGCCGCCAAGGTCCCCAAGACCACCGCCTGGGATGACTTCAAGAACATCAGCCTCGGTCAGATTGAGGTCACCCAGCCCGGAGAACAACTCGTCACCGTCTGCGCCAAGGACCCGGCCACGTGGAAGGCCATCAACCTCCGCGCCGTCCGGCTCCAAGCCGCGCAGTGAGAACGTGGTGCGAACAGACATAGGCCGGGTCCCAGACCCGGCGGAATTATTATGAACAATCGCCGCGTGAGGGCACGCGGCCTGCAACATTCCACCTTCGGCGCTGCCCCTCTGCACCATGTGAATCAGCGCCCGTTTGTGCTAACTTTCCCTCGTCATGCGCTTGGGACAATCATCTGTTGTGAAAGGGCACGCGCCATGAATCTCCTCTGCCGCCCGCTGGTTCCGCTCTTGGCGATGCTGCTGGGTGGATGCGCCCACAGTCACTACAGCTTTAGTCGACACGAGAACAAGTTCGCTGATGACCATAAGATTATCGCGGATGTCACGTGTATCCGAGAAGAGAAGTTCGGATACTACCGGTTCGGCGACAATTTTCTATTTTGCTGTGTCCCACGTGTGCGTTTAACCGCGAACTTTCAAATTGACCGGGTTACCAAGGGCGACACCACCAACCACAGTTTTTCAATCGTCAATGCTGTAGGGAAGGACACAAAGTATAGTGTGGACCGGGTGTTTGGTATTGATAAACTCGAACCCAATACGACCTGGAGGGTGGGCATTGGTCGTATTGTGGATGGCGAAACGAGGAGCATCGAATTCTTGTATCCGACAAACGCACTGCACCGATGATGTAGGCGTGAGACACCGGCCCCGAACGTGACGCGAAAGGAATGCGGGAAGTATGAAGACGATCCGCTGCGCGTCAACACCGGCCTGAGTGATTGAATCCCGTCGGGATTCGTTCCGTCATCGCCGCACGAGGGCGCGCGGCCTTACACCTCCGACTTTGCGCTTGGCGCGCGCGGGCGCGCTGCTACGATGCGGGCGACGGCGAACCACTGGACATTCCACCGCTCAATCATGAACTCCATCAGCTCTCTCCACCCAAGCACAAGCAGCCTGACACGGATCGTTGTGATTCAACGTCCCAATCGTGGTTGGATTCGCCGGGAATGTGGGAGGGGCCTTAGTGCCCCGACAGTAGCCGCGAAGTCACTGGCTCGCCCGCGCGAAGTCGGGGCGCTGAGGCCCCTCCCACATTCAAAACGCGCAAAAGTTGGCCGGCACCTCCAATCGCAACTGACACGGACCGCAGCCCTGGCCCTGTGTCTCGCGACCGGCACGGTCGCAGCGTTTGCGGCAGACGCGCCCGCCGCCAGCGAAATCCAACTCATCGTTTCGCAGGCCGCCGACGGCGAGATCGCCGGCTGGCGTTCGTTTCACGAGAAGGCCGGCACGAAGACCGCCGAGGTGTGGCGCTTGCAGTCCGCCGGCGTGCTGGTCTGCGCCGGCGTGCCGCGCGGTTATCTCTACACCGAGAGGGACTACGCGGACTTCGAGTTGAGGTTTGAGTGGCGCTATCCGCGCGGCGCTGCCAAGAGCAACGGCGGCGTGCTCGTGCGCATGACCGGCGAGCACTGCATCTGGCCGAAATGTCTCGAACTCCAGCTCAACATGGGCCAGGCGGGCGATTTCTGGGGACTCCGCGGCTACGCGCTCTCCGGCCCGGCCGAACCGATGAAGACGATGGAGCACAAGCTCTTCGGCACGTGCCGCAACCTCAAGCGGCTGGCCGACCTCGAAAAGCCCATCGGCGAATGGAATCAGCACGAGGCAGTGGTTGAAGGCGGCACGGTCACACAGAAACTCAACGGCACGCTCGTCAACCGCGCAACCGGTTGCGAGACGGCTGCCGGGAAGATTCTCATCACGGCCGAGGGCCAGGAGATTCACTTCCGCAACATCCGCCTCATCCCGCGCAAGAGCGGTTCATGATAGCGAGTTGCACGGATTGAACGATCCGGGCTACACACCCCTGACACACGGCCGGTTGCCGCGCCACACTATGCGGTCGGTGGCACGGGCGACTCTGCTGGAGCTGTCGGCGCCTCAATCGGAGCAGCCGGCGTTTCCGCTGATACAACTACTGGTTCAGGCGCGGGCGGCGCGGCGACGGGGGCGGCCGGCGGAGGCACAACCGGAGCGGACGGAGGTGCTGCGGCGACGGGGGCGGCGACGATGCGGCGAAGCAGTTCGATGCCCTGGCGCACGTCGGCGATCTGTCGGTCGCCGGAAATCTCGCGTTCGATGCAGAGCGGCCCCGTGTAGCCGATCTCGCGGAGCTTGGCAATGAAACGCTCGAAGCCGACCTCACCCTGGCCGAGTGGGACTTCCGTGCCGAGCTTGCCCGGCGCGGCGGGTGACCGGCCATCCTTGCAGTGGACGGTGACGACGTGAGGGGCGAGTTTGCCGAGCGCCTCAATGGGGTCGCCGGAACCGTAGAGGACCATGTTGGCCGGATCGAAGTTGACCTTGACGTTGGATTCCCGCGTGTCGGCGATGAGACGCAGCAGGGAGTCGGCGTTCTCCTGGCCGGTCTCGAAGCAGAGTTGCTGGCCGTTGAAACGGCAGTGTTCGGCAAGCACGCGCAACATGCGCGCGATGGGCATGTAGGCCGGATCGTCGGGATTTTCCGGCACGCAGCCCACGTGGAACGCGAAGCGTTTGATGCCCACCTCACAGCCGAAATCACTGAGTTTCTTGGTGATTTCCAGCCGCGCGGCGCGCAGGGCTAGCGGCACAAGGCCGACGGTGTTGCGCACGGAGGCGATGTCGGCGTAGTTCTCGCCGTCGAATGCGGCGAAGAGCGTCACCCATTCGATGCCGGAGCCTTGAAGCTGTTTCGCCAGCGCGCGGCGTTTGGCGGGGCTGTTAATGTCGTGCCCGATGACACCGACTTGCCCCACGCTGAGGCCGAGGGATCTGATCGTGTTAATCTTCGTTTCAGCTTCGTTGGCCCAGATCATGAGGCCGATATCAAACGGTTTCATTTTTTCCTTTTTTGGTTTGCGGTCATGCGCGGCAGCGCTCCGTCCATTGGCGCGTTCGATACTTCTCTGAACAAAGTTGTTCTGCCAAGTCAAATAACGCCGGTGTCGGATGAAACTCTTCGAAGACCGCGCCGAGTTCGCGCTCAAAACCGAGCCGCAACGCGCTGTCGAGCGTGGGCGGACGGCCGGAATCGGTGGCGGATGGCGGCAGGAGAATGGAGCCTTGGTGCAACAGACCGCGCTTGAGCCGGCGTTGCGCCGCACCGGCGACTTTCGCTCCCGCGACGACGACATCGTATTGAACCGGCCCGGCGAAGCAGACATTGCGGTCGTTCGGCCCGCAACATGGCGCCAACTCAGCGGCAACACCGGCGAGTTTCAACGCCGCTGTCACCGCGCCGTGGAGGAGCCGGTAGCTTTCCGCCGTCGCCATCCCGTAGAGTGAGTGCGTCGTCGGCACGACGACCGTGTAGGTGGAGTCCCGCGCGTGGTCCACCAGCCCGCCGCCGGTCGGCCGGCGCACCACAGGCCGACCCGGGGCCAGGTCCGGCGAAAATTTCTGGAGCAGTCCGATGCTCACCGCCGGCGCGTTCCAGCCATAAACGCGCAGCAATGGCCGGCCACGATCAGGCGCGGTGCGCAGCAACGCCTCGTCCAACGCCATGTTCATGGCTGGATCGCGCGTCCCATCGAGCCAAAAGTGCCAGGGTTCGCTCATGTTGAAGCCGGTGCTTCTAGCACGATGAGACGTGGAGTCAAGCTTGTGGCTGGCAGGTGTCCCCAGGGGAGGTGCCGCCGGATGTCGATTGGCCTTGGCTTTACATTTGCGGCGGCGGGCAGGCCCGTGCTAGAAAGCAAGGTGGACATGTCTGAACCAACACCAAAGAAGAAGATCAGAATCGCCTGTTCCAATTGCGGCCAGCATCTGGACGTGACAGAGCTGGCGGCATTCAGCCGCGCGCTTTGCCCATCGTGCAACACCAAGTTGCTTGTGCCGATGATTATCGGCAACTACCAGCTGCTCTCTCCGATGGGCAGCGGCGGAATGGGGACAGTTTACAAGGCATTCGACTCGGCGCTGCAACGGTTCGTTGCGGTCAAGTTGATGAAGAAGGAACTGGCCGCGAACGCGCAGTTCGTCGCGGACTTCACCCGCGAGGCGCGCGCCGCCGCCGCATTGAATCATCCGAACATCGCGCAGATTCTCAGTTTCGGCAAGACCGACGAGACCGACGGGCAGTATTACATCGTCATGGAGCTGTTGGAGGGCGGCAGCCTCGATCACATGATCGAGACCCACAAGCGCGTGGCGGAACTGGACGTGCTTAACATCGGCATTCAGGTGGCCTCCGCGCTCAAGGCGGCCTACCATCGTGGCGTCATTCACCGCGATATCAAACCCGGCAACATCCTCTTCAACTCCGAAAGCCAGGCCAAGGTCGTGGACTTCGGGCTGGCACAATTCGCCGGCGCCGAGGAGGAGAAGCGGCAGGAGGACGGTATCTGGGGCACGCCCTACTACATCGCGCCGGAGAAGCTCAACGGCGAGCGCGAGGACTTCCGCAGCGACATGTATTCGCTCGGCGGCACGATGTTTCACGCGCTGGCAGGCCGCCCGCCGTTCGAGGCAAACACCGCCACCGAAGTGGTGCTCAAGCACCTGCGCGAGCCGGCGCTGTCGCTGAAGACGTTCGCGCCGGACATCTGTGACCAGACCATGCAAGCCATCGGCTGCATGTTGCGCAAGAACCGCGAGGACCGCTACTCCAGTTACGATGAATTGATTGAGGACCTCGAAGAGGCCAAACGCTCCGCCGTGGCCCATCAGCGGGAGGTGGTGGCACAGAAACGCAGGCCACAGGGACGCGCGGTTGCCGCGGCCCCCAGACCGAGCGCGCCGAGCGGTTCCTGGAAGAGCGTTGTTGCCACGATCGTCCTGCTGGCGGCCTGCGTCGCATGCGGCTATTTCTTTTGGAAGTATCGCGAGGTTCTGTTCCGTTCCAGCGACACAGCCTCCGCCAAGACGACGGCGCAGGAACAGCAGACGGGCCAACCGGCTGCCGAACAGAGTTGGCTCGATCTCTGGGATGCGGCCGACAACAGTCTCATCGCTGGCCAATACCCGAAGGCGATTGACGCCTACCGCAAAGCCCGGCAGAAATTGAACGACGACCCTCCGCGGCAGAGCATCCTCGACTGTCAAATCGGCGCCGCGCTGTTTCTGATGGGCAAGCCGGAGGAGGCCCGCAAGGCGTTCTCCACCGCCGGTGAGAAGATGGAGATCGGCATCATGCCGGAAAAGATCAACCAGGAAAGCTACGGCCCGTTGCTCGGCCAGTTGATCAGCGGCGGCTTCAAGCTCGACCAGATCCAATCCGCGCTCAAACAGCAGATGCCGGCCGCGCTGGCTCTCGCGCAGTTCTACCTCGGTGTCCAGGCGCTGGGCGAAGGCAAGCTGGCGGAGTGTGCCAGGTTCTTTGATGCCTACACCGCCGCCAAGACCGACCTGGACCCGCGATGGGTCACGCTCTACCAGCCGCACGCGAAGTCCATCGCGACGCAAATCCATCAGCAGACGCGAGGCATCGAGGACGCCAACAAATTGATCGCTGGCGGCAAGGTTGCGGAAGCGTGGAAAAAGATCGTAGCCCTCAAGGCGCAGGTGAAGCATCCACTCCTGCAATCGCCGTTCGTCGCCATTGACAGCGCCGTCGCTGGCAAGTCGAAAGAACTGGATGACCTGGAGCACGCCAGAAAAGTCCGCGAACTGTTCGCACTCGACAAACAATCGCTGGAGCAGGTGGACGCCACAGTGGGCGCCTTCATCAACGACTGCAACTTCGACCCGCTGGCCAAAGCCTACGCCGCTGCCGCCGAGGCGATGAAATCGCTACAAGTCAAGCAGGTGGCCGAGGACCGCGCGATGGTTTACCAGCGGCTGACGGCGCTGAAGACGCTGGTCATCGAAAGCGTCGCCAAGACGCCCTACGCTCGCAACGACCTCGTAACCCGCGCCAACGCGCGGTTGGTTGGGGCCGTCTCCAAGGCCGACGCCGACAAGATCGTTTTTTCCGTCAAGGATCGTCCCGACCAGCCAGTACCGTGGCGCGACTTGTCGCCCACGTCCGTGGTGACCTTGTTCACCACCTACGACAGCCTTGCCACATCTCTCCAGCCTGCCGCACATGGCGCGAACTATGTGGCCATTGCCTGGTTCGCACAGACGCAGCGCCTCGAACAAACGCTCACCGACAGTTACGTGGACACCGCCGTCAAGTTTGCGGCGGTTTCCCGAAACGAGTGGGATCGCTTCAACACGCCGCTGGCCGGCGCTGCCGCGTCAGGGCAACGGACGACGACCGGAGGAGCTTCTGGCATGACACAGACCTCCACCGATGTGGATTTCGAACCCGTGAAAAAGAGGAAGCCGGCTGCGAAATAGTGTTCCCGTGGTTGCGGTCGCGACTTTTGGCCGATTCCACCGCTTTTCAAAGCATGGCCATCCAACTTCCCCTCGACACCATCGGTCGTGACAGCCTGCGCCTGTGGGCACGCTGGCTCGGGGCGGCGTTGTGCAACGACGCGCGGCGATGGCTGCGGCCCGGTGCGGATCCAACCCCGGCTTTCCCGGCGCAGTTCCTCATCGGTGTCACCTACAAGTGCGACAGCCGTTGCTCGCACTGCAACATCTGGGCCCATCACCGTCAGCAACCTGAGGCGGCATCGCAGGAGATGACGCACGCCGAGTTCGAGCGGTTCCTCGACCGCAACCCGCAGCTTATCCAGATCGCCACGACCGGCGGCGAGCCATTCAACCGCGACGACATCGCGGAATTCTGGCTCACGCTGGACCGCCGCGGCTACCGCACCGGCTGCGCCACCAACGCCATCGAAACCGACCGCATCATCGAGCGCGAAAGCCATCTCCTCTCGCGCCTGAGCGGCCGTCACCTCCGCCACTTCGGAGTCTCGATTGACGGTGTTGAGGCGGTCCACGACCGCATTCGCGGCATTCCCGGCAATTTTGCCCGCGCATGGCGGCTCTTCCAGTGGGCGCGCGAGCAGGAACAGCGATATCCGTTCTATCGGGCCGAGATCTCCAGCACGCTCACCGCCGCCAACTACCGCGAGTTTCCCGCGCTGGTCGGGTGGCTCGTCGGAGAAGGTGTGCCGCCAAACAAGATCGCCTTCATGGGCGCGCTGCCTTCGGCCCACTACTACCGGAACGAGAAAACCTGCAAGCCCGTCATGGCGCGCGACGAACTCGCCGGCATCATTGAGGAACTGCGGCGCAAGCATCCCGGTTTCGGGCAGAACTATTTCACCGAAAGCCACCTCCAATGGCTGCGCGACCCCACAAGCGGCATCGCCTGCATGGCCGGCACGGCGTTTGGTTACATTGATCCCTACTGGAATGTCTATCCGTGCCTCATGCTTGATCGCAACCTCGGCAATCTCCGCGAATTTGACTTCGAAGCGCGCAAACTCTGGCGCTCGTCCGCCGCGCGCGACTTCCGCGCCGAACTGGCCGCAAAACCCTGCACGCTCTGCTTCAACGAATGCAACCGCTGGCAGTCCATGCGCGCTTCGATCTCTGGCTTGACGCAGATTGCCTGGCGGCAGGCAGTGAGAAGGTTCGGTGGCGCGCAGCGGCGATGGCGAATGTGACGCGGAAGGGATCTCTATTTTGCCACGCCTGAAACGGGATGCGTTTCCCAGTCGGTCTTCTTCTCGAGATACATCAACCACTGTGCCGCCGCGCTGATGAGATGCGCGTAGCCGCCGGTGTCGGAGAACTTGTCCCACACCACGCCCGGCAATACCGAGTGGCAGCCGATGCCGGTCGGGACGTAACCGTA
>JBAZIR010000025.1:0-27487 GCA_041651735.1 Verrucomicrobiia bacterium
GGAGTCGTCGTCCGCTCTGTCCTGCTCCGCCGGATGCAGCGGCGGCTGCTCTTGCTGGAACACGAGCGCGCCCTCGAAGCCGAACGCGCCCGCATTGCCAAGAACATGCACGACGACCTCGGCGCCAAGCTGACCCGTATCGCGCTTCTGAGCGAGTCGGCCCGCGGCGACGCCGGCCTCGCGCCCGACGCCGTTGCTCGCGCCGAAAAAATCTCCCGGGCTGCCCGTGAAGTTTCCCAGACGCTCGACGAGATCGTCTGGACTGTGAATCCCGGCAACGACACGCTGGAGCGGCTCATCGGTTACCTCAGCGACCACGCCACGGAGTATCTGGGCGCCACCAGCATCCGGCTCCGCCAGGACCTGCCGGAGAGCGTGCCCGACGCGCCCATTTCATCCGAGGTCCGGCATGGCCTGCTCCTTGCGGTCAAGGAGGCGTTGAACAACGCCGTCAAACACGCCACCGCCACGGAAATCAAACTAAGCATCACTGTGGAGCCGCAGTCATTGTGCGTGCGGATTACCGACAACGGCCGCGGTTTCGACCCGAATGCCACGCGCGCCGCCGGTCAGGGCTTGGCCAACATGCGCGAGCGGCTGGCAGCCATCGGCGGCAGTTCTCAGATCGAAAGCGAATCCGGCAAGGGAACACGTGTCGTGTTCACGCTGCCATTGAAACCCGAATAACCGATTCCGCATTACACTTCTCATGCCCATCACTGTTGCCATTGTTGAAGACGACAAGAACCTGCGGGAAGACCTCGCCGACCTGATTGCCAGCCGCAAAGGGTTCCGTTGCGCCGGCACGTTTCCGTCAGCCGAGGCCGCGCTCAAATCGCTGCCGGAGAAACCACCCGACGTCGTGGTCATGGACATCAACCTGCCGAAGATGTCCGGCATCGACTGCACACGCGAGCTGAAGAGCCGCCTGCCGGAAACGGAAGTGGTCATGCTCACCATGTTCGACGACACGAAGCTCATCTTCGCGGCGTTGCGGGCCGGTGCGAGCGGCTACCTGCTCAAGCGCGCCGCGCCCACCGAGCTGCTCGCCGCCATCGAACAAGTTTGCGCCGGTGGCTCGCCGATGTCGCCGGAGATCGCGCGGCAGGTTGTGCAGTTCTTCCAGGCGGAAAAGCAGACGCCGGCCGATTCCGAAAACCTCTCCGAGCGCGAGCGCGAGCTGCTCTCCCTGCTGGCCCGCGGCAGACAATACAAGGAAATCGCCGACCAGCTTGCCATCAGCACTGACACCGTTCGCAGCCACATCCGGCGCATCTACCGCAAACTCCACGTCCACTCCCGCACCGAGGCCGCCGTGAAATTCCTCGGCAGGTGAAGCGGCGGGCCGGTGCGCGAATCGCTACCAACAACGGTTGCCGGACAGCGCCGTTCCAGCTACAAAAGAAGCAGAGCATTCATGAACTTAAGACTGACTCGTAGACAACTTCTCAACCGGGCCGGAATCGCGCTCGGCGCAACAACCCTTGCGCCCTCGCCCTTGCCTGCCGAACCGGCGTCCGCCGCCCCGGTGCGCCATCGGTTTAGCTTCTCGCTGAATACCGGCACGATCCGCGGCCAGAAGCTCGGCATTGCCGAGGAGATCGAGGTGGCTGCCAAGGCCGGTTACGACGGCATCGAGCCGTGGACCAGCGACATCGCCAAGTTCGCCGACGCCGGCGGTTCATTAAAGGACCTCCGCAAACGTTGCCGCGACCTCGGCCTGCAAGTCGTGAGCGCCATCACTTTTGCGCCGTGGGTCCTGGACGACGACGCGCAACGCGCCAAGGGCGTGGAGCAGATGAAGCGAGACATGGATCTCCTGGCGCAGATTGGGGGCAAGCGCATTGCCGCGCCGCCGGCGGGCGCGCATCGCGGCGCGAAGATTGACCTCGACCGCATCGCGGAGCGCTATCGCGTCATTCTCGACATCGGCCGGCAACTCGGTGTCGTGCCGCAGATCGAAATCTGGGGTAGTGCGGCCAATCTGAGCCACGCCGCAGAAGCGGCCTACGTCGCCGCCAAGAGCGGCCATCCCGACGCGTGCGTCCTGCTCGACGCATTCCACATGTATAAAGCCGGTGTCGATCCGGCGGCGATGAAGCTGTTCGGACGGCAGGTGACCCATTGCTTCCACATGAACGATTATCCCGCCGACCCGCCGCGCGATGTGATCAAGGACGCCCAGCGTATCTGGCCCGGCGACGGCATCGCGCCGTTGAAACAAATCCTGGCCAACATCGCTGCCAATCACTGCGACGTCATGTTGTCGCTGGAATTGTTCAACCCCGAGTACTGGAAACTGCCCGCGCTCGACGTTGCCAGGACCGGCCTCGCGAAAATGAAGGCTGTGGCGGCATTGTAGTCGTCGCACACCACTTGGCGCGGCATCCGGGGACTTTCACGCGGATGCGTGGGGATTGCTTTCGCGACCCGGGTTCCACCTCTATGTCGTCAGCAGAATCTTCACACCGATGGCGATGAGGATGACGCCGCCGATCTGCTCCATGCGTTTGCCAAACGTGCCGCGCAGGCGGTTGCCGAGTTGAACGCCGAGCAGCGACAAAGCCGCGGTGACCACACCGATGACTACGCTTGGATACCAGATTCGCTCGCCGATCATCGCCAGACTCAGTCCCACCGCCAGCGCGTCGATGCTGGTTGCCACACAGAGCGTCACCATCCGTAGCCCGCGCGTTGGATCGCCGGGCAGCTCGTCCGGCTCGCGCTGGAACGATTCGTAGATCATGTGCGCGCCGACAAATGCCAGCAGTCCGAACGCGACCCAGTGGTCATACGCGGCAATGTATCGTTGGAGCCGGGCACCCAAGAACCAGCCGATGACCGGCATCATGAACTGGAACAAACCGAAGTGGAAACTGATCCGCACCGCCGGCCGCAATTTCTGGCCGTGGCCGGTTGTTCCTGCGCTCAGCGCCACGGCAAACGCGTCCATCGCCAGTCCGACTGCGATCAGAAGTATCTCAAGAAAACTCATGGCTGCTGATGCTTGTGACGCTGAGTCGTGTCTTTGCGATCTACTTAAGGAATGCAGTCGTGGGGGTGTCACACAATCGTCGGCACGACGAACGGCGCACGGTCTTCCCGGCGGGAAAGCTGGTTGGCCTTCTCCGCGAATTCCCCGACGAAGCGCTCCTGCTGGGTGTCAAACGTCACCCACGGGCCAAGCACTGCTGGCGTGGCACCGATGTCAACGCCGTTCTCCCGAAGGTTCTCGCGGCATCGCTCGAACGCGTCCGACAGTTCCCCGTTGGAACGGATTCGCTCTCGGATCTCATCGGGTGGAGACTGTTTGCCGAGCCGATGGGAGATGTTCGCCATGTGGCAGCACGCGGCAGAGGCATGTCCCACAGAAGCTTCCGCGGCCAATGCATCGGCCTTGCGGCTGCGGGTCGCGGCCACAAAGTTGGTCACGTGAGAGACTTCAATTTCGCCAGCCTTCCGGCCGTCCTGGAAGTCTTTGATCTTCTTGCCCGCGTTGTCAAAGACCGCGCCGCCCGTGTAGTCGCCGGCGAAGTAGCCGCCTTCGCAAACGATCACAATGCCGCGGTCGTTGTTGCGGAACTTGCCGAGGGTGCTCGGATCTTTCGGACTCGTGTTCCTGGACACGTTGCGGATTTCGCAGATGATTGGGACGGGCTGGTAATCGAAGATGGCGATCTGCGTGTTCGGCGTCTCAGCGGCGTCGTCGAACGCGAACCGTCCGCCGATGCTCATCGCGCGCGGCGGCGGCTGGTTCAGTCCCAATCCCCAGCGGCAGATATCGGTCATGTGCACGCCGTTGTTGCCCATCTCGCCGTTGCCGGTCGGCCAGACCCAGTGCCACTCGTAGTGGAGCTGCTTGCGCATCACCGGTGTCTTGGGGGCCGGACCGCACCAGAGATCGTAGTTCAGCGTATCGGGCACCGGCGTCGGCGCGCTGACCTTGCCGATGCCGGTCCGCCCGCGGAACACGAGCGCGTGCGCAAAGCGGATTGCGCCGAGCTGGCCGCTGCGCAGGTAATCGAACGCCAGCGGCAGCACCGCGCTGGAGCGGCGCTGCGTGCCGACCTGGACGATGCGTTTGTATTTGCGCGCGGCGGCGACCATCTGCCGGCCTTCCCAGATGTTGTAGGAGAACGGCTTCTCGACATAAACATCCTTGCCCGCCTGGCACGCCCAGATGGTTCCCAACGCGTGCCAATGGTTCGGAGTGGCGAGCACCACGGCATCGATGCTCTTGTCGTCGAGGACGCGCCGGAAATCAGTGTGCGCGACGACGGTCTCGCCCCGGTCTTTGAACTGCTTTACCCCGTCATCGAGGACCGTCTTGTCCACGTCGCACAACGCCGCGATCTTCACTCCCGGCACCTTGCAGAAACTCTTGAGGAGCTGTCGCCCCCGCCCTCCCACACCGCCGGCGATATTGATGCCTCCCAAGCCGACGATGGCGATGCGGACTTCCGAATTCGGTTTCTCACCGCCGATGGTGATCCCCGGCATTCCAAACGCCAGTCCAGTGATTGCCGATGTCCTCAAAAAATCTCTGCGTGTCAGTGTTCTCATATCTTCATTCCGTACGATGGGTTGCAAGACTGCATACCGAGCCGTCGGTCATCAGGGCGATAGCTTGACCGCGGCTGACGACCAGATCAAGCACCGGCGCGGATGTGGCTGCGACGGCTTCCACCTTTCCATCCAGCGAGAGCCTCACGATGCCGTTGGCCGAGGCCGCGGCAACGTAGGCGTCGCCGTCGCGCGCGAGGCGCTTGATCGGCTCGCCAAGGTCGCGTTTCCAGATCGGCTTGCCCGATGCGTCGAGCGCCCAGACATAGCCACTCTCCGACGCGGCGATGACGCGCGGTTTGCCTGCGACCACGTCGAATCGAAGCGACGTCAGCCGGTCGCCAACGTTGGCTTCCCACAGCTTGCCGCCCTTCGCGTCGAACGCAAGCACCGACCCGCCGTCCGTGCCGAGAATCGCCGCGCGTTTGCCGTCGCCGCGCAGATCGCCGGAGGTGACGGCGGTTTGTTCCGGGCCAAAAGACGAGGCGCGTCCGGTGATTTTGCCGCGATGGTTGAGAATCTGGAGGCTGTAGTAGGCGTTGCCAGCAATGATCTCCGGCTTGCCATCCCCGTCGAGGTCGGCAACGTGGCCGACCGTCGCGCCGTGGGCGTAATAGACGGTCTTCCAGATGAGCTTCAGTGCCTGCGAGTAGGCCATGTATTGCCAACTGTCGCAGCCAATGACGATCTTCTGCGTGCCGTCGCCATCAAGGTCGGCCAGCGTGATCGTTCGCACGCGGCTCGGCACACCGCGATACATCGGCGGTTTCACATCGGCCACTTTGCTGCCGTCTGCGGCCAGCACGCCGAGCGTGGCCGCGTCGGTGCCATAGACCACCGATGGCTTGCCATTCTTGTCGAGAGCACCCGCAGCGAGCGCCGTCACCGCACTGTCCACTCTCGTCTGCCAGAGCTTCTTGCCCGACGCGCTCAACGCGACGATATCGCCACCGGCAGTGCCGATGACTGCATCAGCTTTGCCGTCGCCATCCAGATCGGCCGACGCCAGCGCGACCAGCTTCGCCTTCTCGCCTGCCGCCACGCCGAAAATCTCCACCTCGGCGAGATAGACCGCCGCCTTGCGGTTCGCGGGTTCGATGATGACACGAACATACCGTGCAGTCTGGTCCAGCGTTGCAGAGCGGATGGTGTTGATGTTGGTGCCGAAAGACTCCGAGCCGGTTTCCGGCAACTCCCCCGCCGCGCGGTCGTCGCGCTGGAAATTGTCATCGCTGACGCTGAGCGCGACGCGCTTGAACTTCACGCCGCCAAGCTTCTCCCACGTCCGCACGCGGACCTCTCGCAAGCAACGCGGCGCGCCGAGATCGAGCGTGAGGCTGACGGTTTTGCCCGCCGGGAACATGCACGAAGTGGTTGAACTGCTGGACGCGCCGTCAATCAGCCGCTCCAGCGGGCTGTAAGGTTCGCGCGGTGGTGGATCGGAACGAATCGCGGCAACCTTCAGAGGGCGCGGCGTCACCGGGAAGTCCGTGAAGCGCCAGAGCGTTTGCAGCGACTTCGCGCCAGCTAGGGCCGTTGCAGGCTTGGGTGACGCGGCAGGTCTCGGTTCCGCGAGTGAGGCGATAGCGGAGGAAAGTGCCAGTGGTTGGGGCAACGGTTGCGGTTCGCCGGTGATCATCACCGAGCGCAGACCCGGTGCCGGCACAGGCTGGACCTTGCCGAGCGCGACGCCGTGCGAGTCGAGTTTTGCCGCGACCGGTGTCTTTGCATCGAGATGATTGGCGAACTTCGTTGCTCCCGCGAGCCACGCTTCGTCGGCTGCGATCCGATAGAGCATGGCGTCTGTCTCGATGCCGCCGCTGAGGCCGGTGATGCCGAACAATTCCGTCTTGCCATTGAGCGTGATCGCGCCGTGGCCGTCGCCGGTCGGCACCGCGTCGAGTTTCGGCGGCCCGTCCTTGGACGCCGCAAATACGTTCACGAAGCGCACCGTCTGCCCTGCGTTCATTGGGCCGCTCTGGCGCTGGTAAAGCTGGTGAATCGGCAGACCGGCGAAGTCCTTGATATAGACGAGTTCCTGACGCTGGCCGCTGAGGTTGCGCAGGGTGAAGCCTCTCTCGCGTTGCTGGGCGCGCAGCGTGTCGCCATCGAGCGTGCTTTCGCCGGCAACGCGCCAACAGCAGCGCAGACTGTAATCACCCGGCTGTTCGGCGGTGAGTTCGTCAATCACCGCCACGTAGCGTTTGGGCACGAAGATGATGTTGCGTGTCCAAGTCATGCCGTTGTAATGCGGCATCGTCGTGCGCGTGAGCGCGCCGTTTCCGAACCAGACGGCGTGGTCGAGCCGCGCGCTGGGCGGCATGATCGAGCCGACGCCGTCGCGCAGCACGGTGACCGCGCAGTGATACTTGGTGATGCGGCGGATGTATTCGGCGTCCACGAGCCACTGTGCGCCCGCGGCGGTGAACGCGATGATGGAGTTGCCATCGAGGTGGCCGTGGGAGCCGGCGGCGGTGCCGTCGAGCATCAAGTAATCGTCCTCCGCAGCCCAGCCGTCGCGCAATGTGAGTTTGTCGAACGTGTCCTGGAACGGCAGGTTCGGTTTCTGCCAGATGTCGGCACGGCCCCGTGTGCCGAAGAGATCGTAGTGCATCTTTGGCAGGTAAGTGACCGCGACGCCCGCCAGATCGTCGGGCCGTTTCGGCGCGACGTTCGTCCAGAACGGCGCTTCCATCTCGTCGCGCGCGTCCACGCCGAGCCATTCGATGGCCCAGCGATAGCGGTCGTCGCCGGTAGCGTATTCCAGCGCGCACAACAAGTCCGGCATTCCTGACACCGACGTGAAGCCGCCGCAGTCGCCCCATGCGGGCTGGCGGCCGAGGCTGTCGAGCGCCTGCAACGCCGCCTTGCCGGTCTGCGCGGCATGGCCTTGCTCGATGAACGTGCGGTCGCCCGACGCGAGGGCATACATCAGCACGTGCCGCTGCGGTATCCATTGATAGCCCGCGCTGTCCTCCCACGGTTTGCAGCTCCGCGAGCACGAGCGGAACATGCCCAGCCCGATGTCGAGCCAGTCCTTCGCCACCGGCAGTTTGTAATGCCGCGAGAAGAACCAACCGCCGAAAAGGTCTGCGAGACCGGGCCACGTGTGGTGGTTGTGCGTGGTGCTGTCGAACTTGCGCCAGTTCGCGACGGAGCCCGGTCGGTCCCAGTGCTGGTAGAGATTCGACTCCCAAACCATCTTCAAAACGTGATTGGTGAACTTCAACCGTTCCTCATCAGTCCAGCCGGGCACCTCCTCGACGAGGTCCCACGCGACGACCATCCCGTAGGCCCAGCTGTCGCGGAAGTCGCGATCGTAGCGGCGCGGGCCTTCCTGGAGGATGTACTCGTTGGTCGCGTAGTAATTCATGTGCTGGCGCATTGCATCGCGATACAACTCCAGCCAGCCCTCGTCGCCGGTGCGATGGTAGAGCATCGCAAACTTGACCGTCTGGTGAGCCGCGCCGCGCTCAGTGCCGGGCCGGGCGTAAATGTTCGCGATGGCTTGCTTGCGATCGGCGATTTCTTTCGCGGTGAGCTTCTGTTCCAACGGCGCCCGCCGGCTCTCCTTCGTGAACTTCAGTTCCATCAACCGGCCGAGCTTCAGTTCACCGGTTTTTGCGTGCTCGTTGACAAGCGCGACAAACCGTGCGACGCCCGCCTCGACTCCTGCCGCGTCCTGCGCGCCCAACGCGATGGCGTTGTGGCCGGTGCCCCACGGATCGTGAATCGTGCGCAACTCATAGCCACCCGCGCCCGTATAGGCCGCATCGGCGCAGGCGAAGTAATTATGGTAAAGCCGGGCGAAGACGGGATTGTTCAGCAGATTGCCAATCACGATGAGGTTGCGCGCCGCCCAATCCGCATCCGTGATCCTGGCCGTTGCGACGATGGGCAACGTGACACCCGTTTTTGCCAGGATGGCCGCCTGTAACTTCGCCGCTGCGGTCGTCCATGTTTCACCTTCCGCCGGCACAATCGCTGCCGCTGCTGCTCCATTGCCTGCCAGCGTCGTCTCCAACGACAGGGGTCGTTCCTGTTTGACGCAGAGGGCTTCCCAAGCGGCATCGTCTGCGGCGCGGTCGGCCAATACCGCCGTAGCTCCCAACAAGAGGAACGCGATGTGCGAGGCCCATGGTTTCATTTTCATTTCATCTTTCCCGATTTCGTTACCGGCAATCGTTCCGACGGCTGCAACGTCAGGCGCACGCTTGGCAGTGCTGTCAGCGGCGACGCGGTCGTAAACCGCACCGTGTGCCTGCCCGGCGGCAGCGTGATCGTCGCCGGCAACTCGAACCGCGCGATTGGGCCGTGTTTCTCGCCGATGCTGATGCGCACGCCTTCGTCGGGCCAGAAGGTGAAGGTCTGGCCGGAGAGGAGCGTCACGGGCCACGTGAGCTTCCGGCCGGCAATCTCGATGACGGGATCGATGACCGCCGGCTCGTCGAGCGCCGGCAACGCGCGCACACCGGCGATGGCGCACGTGACGTTCGTGCGGGCTGGCAGGCCGTTGTAATAGAAGTAGAGCGCTGAGAGCCGGCTATAGTCTATCGCGTCCTTCTCCGGCCTCACGAGCTGGTGGTAACGCCAGCCGGTGTAGTTATTGCTAATGTAGTAATCGGCGGCGCCTTTGGCGTCGTGGAACTGGAGCTTGAACTGCGCGCCATTTCCGTCGCCGCGCAGCCAGAAGCCGATGCCTTTGTGCTGTGAGATGTCGAGCGGCCGGCCGAAGCTGCGCCCGACAACGGACCAGCCGCCGCGGGACGGGCTGGTGGCGGAATAGACCGCGCACGGTTTCCCCTCGACACCACCGGCAGCGATGATCTCGAAATTCTGCGTCACGCCGGGAGACGTGTTGCGTATCTTGTCGTAGCCACGCGGGTCGCTGAACTCTTCCAGCGAGACCGACTTTTCCGAGCGATACGACGCCCCCGGCGCGGCCCATTGGCGTGACGGCAACTGGATGTCCACGCCGACGCGGCACGGGCCTTCGGTCACGACGGTTTCCCAGACGTTGGTTTTGCCATCGAGCGCAACGATGTCGCGCCACGGTTCGTAGATGACGCGCTGGAGCGCCTGCCCGCGGCCCTCGCGCACGAGCCGGTAATCGCGCTTCGGCTCGCGCAGCTTCGCGCGCGTCGCCTCCGGCAGTTTGCCGCCGAGCCGCAGTCGCTCGTAGGCGCCGATGAGATCCACGATGACGTCAACGTAAGGATGCTCGCGGATATGTTTCGGCGAGGTTTGCAGTGAGATGGAGGAATCGAAGCCGAGCGATTTGTTCAGCACATATTCGAACTGATCCACGGTGGCTTGCACGTCATAGACGTAATACCACCCGATATCGAGCGGCATGAGGTTGGGGAAGTAGTAGTTTGTGAATGACGGCGTGCGCTCGTCGAGGTAGCCCTTGAGATCGCCGTGGCCGTCGGCAGAGGCGCAGCGCGCATGAATGTGCCACGAATAATGGCTGTGGCTGCTGCCCTGGATCAGCATGTTCTTGTTCTTGAACCGTTCGTAGAACGCCTTCTGGAGCTTGGCGTTGTAGTAGGCGTGGTCGCCCTGCAGCCGCTCGGAGCCGTCCCAGTAAACCATGTCGGCGTTCAGCGCATTGACGACGCGGGCGAGGTTGTCGGCGACTTCGTGGATGAGACTCGTATCCATGTCGAACAGGAAGTAGCCGTAGGATTTCCTCAGATGCGTCAGCTTCTCGCCACGCGAGTGCGCCGCGGCCGCGGTGCCGTGAAGGCCGCGCGCGCAGCCGGCGAAACCGAATGGCGGCTTCATCGACCGCTCGGTGTAGCGTATTAGCTCATTGCCGATCTGGATGACGGCGCCCTCGCCGTCGTAGCCGCCGTCCTCGGTGGGAAACTTCTCCGGCGCGGCGGTCGTTGCGATGAGCGCCGCTTTCGCGTCCACGTCGCCGGCCAGTTCCGCCGAAGCATCGCGCACCAGCCGCGCGTCAGGCACCGGCGTCAAATACGGGTCGGGCGGATAAATCGAGGGCGCGAGGTAATGCAGGCCGACCTTGAAACCGGCCCGCTTCAGCCGCGCGAAGGTCGCCTTGAGGCTGTCGAGGCCGCGCGGGAAGTTCTTCGTGTTGATCGGATAGTGGCCGGTCGAGGAACACCACGAACTCTGCACGATGAGGATCGCGTCGAAATGGCCGCGCTTGGCGAAGGCGATGACTTCGTCGGTGTCCTTTTCGGCAAAGTTGGTGATGAACAGATACGAGCGTTTCACGGCCGGGGAGGTCTTGGCCCAGACCCCATCCACGCGCGGACTTGGCAATCCCGCCGCGCGCTCGAAACGCTCGATCGTTTTCTCAAATTGCGCGCGCGGGCAGGCGATAACGCCAACGCCAGCCGGCTCGACACCGAACTGCTTCGTCGTCTCGGCGTAGAGCCTCATGCCTATCATCGGCCAGAGTTCCGACGAGGCGTCCTCGAAATCCTCCAGCATTACCGTCTTGTCCCCAACCACGGCTTCGACCTGATCGAGCAGGCAGATCACCTTTCGTTTCGCCGGCAACGAGTTGTAGTAGAAGCTCACATGCGCGACGTGGTCGTAGCGCAGCTTGTTCAGCGCCGGCCTGGCCATCGTCACCTGTCGCCAGCCGGTGAAATCAATTTTCACATAGTCGTCACGGTAGCCGCCCTTGCCGTCGGTCAACTGGATCTTCAGCGATTGGCCGCTGCCGTCGCCGTGGACCCACGCGCGCAGCGCCGTGCAGCTGCTCAAGTCCAGCGGCTTCGCGAACCGCCGGCCGACGACGCTCCAGCCGGCGTTGTCGTTGCGTTCGCTGGTGGCGGTGAAACGCGCCGCGCGGCTGCCGTGCCTGGCTTCGCCGGCCACCTGTTCGAATGAGTGCGTGCAGCCTTTGTTGTCCCCGCCGCCGCCGCGTGCGCCGAGCAGACGCGGCCGGACGTTGATCTCGGTGCCCATGACCGCCGTGGCGAAGCGCTCGTCGTAGCAAGCGTTGATGGTGCTGCCGACCTTCTTCGGACCGTTGACGGGCAGGCAGAACAACTGAAGCCGCTCGACGTTGCCTGTGATTGCCATCCTGGTCAGCTTCAAGAACGCGAAGCCGCGGCCCTCGGTGATGGTGAACTGGAGCTGGCCGCGGTCTCCAAACTCCACGACCAGCTTGTTGGCTTTGCGTGAGACGCCACTCGGCTGGAGCACGCTGCCGTCCACGGTCGCCTCGAACGCCGGCGGCGCGCCGGGCGGGGCGTATTCATGCTTGTCGGAGGCGAGCAGCGACGTGACGCGGCCCTGCTCGTTCAGCGTGATGGTGGCGTCGGTTAGTTTGAGAGAGATGTCGGCCAAACAAGGCGTGGCGAGGCCGAGCGCCAGCAAAACCATTGCGAGTGTTTTCATATGTTCAGTTTCCTTGGGCAGGCAGAGACCAGTCGGTTGGCGTCCCGTTGTGGAACAAGTCTTTGCCACGGAAACGCAACCGCGTGGCTCCGGCAGCGAACGCGCTTCGTACCGTGCCGCTCTGCGGGTCAAAACGAATTGCCGCCACCGTGCCGTCGCTTTCCAGATCGCCTCCGGTCATCGCATTCTTCGCGTCGCGCTGGCGGAAGAGAACGATGTGCGCGTCATTGCCGGCGGTGATGCGCACGCCAAAGGCATTAGCCGCCTTGAGCGATTCGATGCGCGCTTCCGGCTCGGCCGCAGGCGCCAGGCGGCGGATTTGCATGGCGGTCACTATGTCCTCGTTCACGGCCGGCGTGGCAGGCGTGGCGGTCAGCGTCCATTCGTGCGCGTATTTTTCCGGCGGCACGGGCCGCGTGCTGTAGCCGTCCACCGGCTCGACGGGATAGCCCTTGGTGACAGTCATCGCGAGTTTCGCCGGAGAGAGAAAACGTCCACGCAGGGCGGCTTTGCCCGAAGTGAGCATGAACGACCGGGAGGCAGCGTCGGTTTCGATGGGCGCGACGGCGTGGAGCAGCCAGTCGTAGCGGGCGGCTGTGTCGCTCGACTGCAACACGTCGTGGATGACGACGAAGCCCGGTTTGATGAACAGCGCGCGGCGGTCGAAGCGTTTGAGTTGGCCGAGGTAAACCTCCGGATCGGACGCATCGCCGACTGTGTAGCCGTAGGCGGGCGAATCGAAGTAAGCGGCGATACGGCCGTCGGCACCCTTCTGCATGTGGGCCTGGCCCTTGCCGTTGACGAGGATGTCGTTGTGGGCGCGGGTGAGCGTGGAGTAGCCCTTGAAGTGCGGGCTGCCATACCAATCGTAATAGCCGGAATCAATCGCGAGCTTCTCGCCGTAAGCGTGGATGACAAAGCCGTTCTGGTCGTCGTGCTGGTGGCCGGCGTAGAACGGCCCGCTGCGCATCGCGAACGTGGAGTTCTCCAAGCCGTCCACCAGCGAGGTGTTGAAGATGACCCAGCCGATGTGGCGATAGTGGATGGACTGGGGCAAATCCGCCGGCGGCTTGGGCGCGAGGCCGTCCACGGCGTTGGTCGCGCCGGCATACCAGAGCGCGTAGGGATCGCGCGTGCGCACGGCCAGGTCACGCACCTGCCGCTGTTCGGCGGGGCCTTTGACGCTGTGGTTGGGCTTGGCGGTGTCGGCGAACGACACGGCCCACGCGCCCGGTGGCGCGCAGTACATCGGGAACCGCGCCGTCTGGTTCAGCCACGGATGCTTGAAGAGGTCAATGCCGCAGACGTGCCGCATCAAGTCTCCGTAATCAATCACGAACAGGAGTCCGTAGCCCCAGTAGCCAATGCCTTCGTTGTTGTCGCCCTGGTAGCCGAGGCAGCAGAGAAACCGGCCGAGATAAAGCTGCCGCGAATACTCGGCCCACGCGGCGGCCTCCTCGTGCTCGCCGATGAGAACAAAACCGGCTTCGGCCAGTGCGAGCGTCTGGAGCCACGCGTGGTTGTTGGCCTCGTTGCTGCGGAACGGATTCAGCCGCGTCCAAAACTGTTCCGCGCGTTCGACGATGACAGCCCGTAACTTCGCGCGTTCGGTGTCGGAGAGGTCGTCGTGGAGTGCGTCGTAGCACCAGTTCAGGCCGCGCAGCAGATGCTGTGCGCCGATGTCGCCGACCTCCATCGCGCTGCCGCCCTTCGGGTTCCACGCGGCGGCGGCGAACGCCATCTCCTTGGTCCACGCGATGACCTGCGGGTCGCGCGTCAGCGCGGCGAGTTGCGCGATCTGCTGCAACTTCCGCCCAGTCCGGCTGGTGATGCCGCCGTGGACCTTGCCATACCAATCAATCCACGTCGGCCAGTCGGGATTGCCCGGCGTGTAACGCGGCGGGTCGGCTGGCACGCCGCTGCGATGGATTTTTTCCGCCGACTTCACGAGCGCAGCGTGATTCTTGCCGCCAAGTTCCTTGCGCACCGCATCAAGATCAATCACGCGCGGGCGCGGCGACGCGGCGATCTTCGCCGCCGGCACCGGCTCGGTGATGAAACGGTGCGCTTCCGGCACGATGTTCACCCGGCGCGTTTCCGACCAGCCTTCACTCAATTTCGACGACGTCCAGATGCGCCAATACCAAAGCCCCGGCGCAAGCGGTTGCGGCGGGGTGTGGAAGTTCCATGCCACGGCGACGGTTGTGGTCTTCGCGTCGGGGAATGCCGGGTCGGCCGAGTACTGGAGCTTTGACTGGTTCTGGCCGCGCGGCCAGTTGAACAGTGGTGGATTCGACGTGGAGGTGCGCATCTCGTCGCTCAGACGCGATGACGGCGCCTGCACGCGAAGCGTGATGTTGTCGAGCCACACGGTCATGACGGCCTTCGTGTCGCCCTTGGCGCGACCATAGAGATTGATGCGCTCCATCATCTTGCCAAGAGTGAGCATGCCGCCTTTGGAACTGCGCATTTCACCCAGCACGATCTCAGTGTGTTTCCATTCCGACCCGAATCGGTCGCTGCGGAACCATGACTTGCCGGCGGTGTCATAGAAGAGCACACCGACATAGGCCGCTTCCCCGCCCGCCTCGACCTCCTCGCGATGGTCAAACGACAGCACGAGGTTCTTCTGCAGCGGGAATGACCGCTTGATGGAGATTTGCGCGTAGCGGTCCGGCTTGAGGTTGCGCATCCGCAACGCGTGGCCGCTGCCGCCAGCGCCCGGAGCGACGATGGCCACCTCGACTTCCCTAGACGACAGCTCCGGATACTGGCGCAGGTCCGTTCCGCTCTCGAAGTCCAGGCTGAACACTGTGCCGCCATCTGCCGACAAACCGGCGGCGGCGCACGACGCGAGCGTCCACAGAATCGTTGCGAGTGTTTTCATGGCTATGGTGATCAGGCAAAGGTTTTTGGTTGGTTATTTTGCCGATGCTCTTGTGGGCATCGTGCGCACGTGGAACTGCCGCACGAGTGTCTTGGTTGCGCCGTCGCGGGAGAAGGTCAGTTCGATCTTCGAGTGCTTTGCCGAGAGATGCGTGACACCCCGGAAACGTCCGCTTGGTTCAATGACCACATTCAGGCCTTTGATCGTCGTGCCGGGCTGGACGACACCGTGGACTTCGACGGCTATCGGCCCGGGCACCAATTCGCTCCATTCCGCCGGACGCGTCGTCCACATCACCAGCGGTTCCTGCGGCGCGGCGACGATCTCGGCGGCGAGCGCGCGCCGGGTTTCCTCGATCTCGCGCGGATCGCTCGTCACGTCGGCGAAGTCGCGGACCAGCCGCCGGCAGAAATCCTTGCTGCGGGCGGCGGGATCAAATTCCGCGGCGGCCTTGCCGAGCTTCTGTTTCACATCCTTCATCCGCTGCGTGAGCAGCCAGAGATACTCGAAGTCCTCGAGGCTGTCGCGTTGCGCTTCCCAGCGAAGCGAGTTCAACGGGCCGTCGGGGCCGGGATAGACCGTGTGCGTATCGCCCGGCGGCAATGTGTCCGGCGGCGTGCCAAAAGGATCGTCGCTCTTCCACGCGCACCAGCCCCAATGCAGGTAGCCCGCGAGGTCGTAGGCGGCGTTGAGCCAATGGATGAGCCGCACCATGCCGAGTTGGTAGTCAAGGAAGCGATTCGGATAATAGCCGCCGGTAGGATGGCAACAGATGTAGAACCACATCTCCTTGCCGGCGCGCTGCTCGGCTTGGTATTGCGGCAGCCAGTTCTTCAGGTGCGAGAGTTTCGGCACCCAGACTTCGAGGTCATCGCCGAAGTCCGACGCCTCGATCGCGTCAATGCGATCGAGCCGCGGCGCGGCCTTGTGGACGCGGCGGGACTGCTCGCGCCACGAGAGGATGTTGTACTGCGATGATTCGTCGGCGATGTGGATCATGGCTTTTTCGAGCCAGCCCTTTTGTGCCAGATGCTGCTCCAGGTCGCGCAGCAGCAACCCGAGGCCCTGATCGAACTCCAGCTTCTTGCGCTGGCCCGTCTTTGCGTCCTTCACTTCGAGCCGCATCAACGCAATCTCCTCGCCGCTCCAACCGTCCTTGAAATGGCCGACAAACATGATCTCGATGCGGTCGGCGACACCGTGCTTGTGCAGTTCCTCGATGTAGCGGTCGAACAACGCGTAATCAAAGCTCAGCCGCCCGCCGTCCTTCTCCGTCACATTGATCAGCGACCACGGCACCCAGGCGATGTTCTGCCGGTGTTCATGCATGTTATCGAGATACTTGCCGTAGATGGCGAAGAACGCGTCCGACCACGGCTCGACCTTGTGCGCCTTGGCGATCGCGCCGTGATTGATCCAGTTGGTCACGAACAGATGGCGCTCGTCGGGCAGCGCAAACGGCCAGACGTTCAACTCCACCGGCAGCGACGACTCCTTGCCACCAGCAGCGACCGTAACGGTGCCCGTGTAGCGGCCGTCGGGCGCGTCCTTCGGCACGGAAACGGTGAGATAGATCGCCTGCGTGCTGTTGGCCGGGATGTCGCGCGCCCTCTCCGCCAGCAACACGTCGGGCATGTCGCACGGCGCTTTGCGGGCCAGCGCAGCCGTGTTCTCGCACGGCGTATTCTTCTTCAGCGGAATCGAGCCCACGAAGTTCCAGCGCACTGCCTCGGCCGGCAGCGTGTAGCCGCCCGCGTGCTTCAACGGCCCGACACGCACGGTCGCATCCGTGAGCGCCTGTGCGCTGCGGACGGCGACCTGCGCGCACTCGGTTTCGTTGCGCGCGCACCAGAGGACGACGCTCTGCGCCGGCTGTGGCGGCACGGGCGTATCGGGGAAGACTTTTTCCAGCGGGCTGAGGGCGAAGAGCGTGATCAAAACCAATTCCATGTCGGCGGCTCCATTGAAGTTTGCCCGCGAGCGTAGGCCCGGGACCGATGGAGAGCAACGCCGAAACCGTGCGCCGGCGTCGTCCGGGGCATGACCGGAATCAGGGCTGCTGGGGTGGCGGTTCGTGGAGGGGCACTGAGCTGCCGGCAGGGCGCGTCCAACTCTTGTAGAAAAATTCCTTGTCAGCCGGCTCCATGGCGCATCCTGACAAGAGCAAGAGCGGCAGAACAAAAAGCAAACAATGACGTTTTGTGCCAACGGTTCTCATGTTTTTCACATCCAGCGCCTGCCCCAAAACGTTCTGGGCTGCCGGCCGCGACATACTAACGGACTGCCGGAGTGAAGAAAAGAGCTTCTGCAAAAAAGTTGAGGCACGCCGCCTTTTCCTCCGGACTCACTCTGTAGCACAGGCAGATGCTGGAAAATTCGTGTATCCAAGTGCGGCACGCCGGTGTTAGAAGAACCGAATCGAAAGGAATCAATGAAGATGAACAAGCGGGTATTCGTTTCATATGTGTTGATCGGCGCGGCGCTCGTGTGGGCGCACGGGAGTGTTTTGGCTGCCGATGCGCCCAAAGCCGGCAAGCAGGGCAAGGCAGCCGCCGCCAAGGCGCCGCCCGGACCCAAGCCGACGCTGGCCGACGTACCCTACGGCCCGCACCCGAAGCAGGTGCTCGATTTCTACAAAGCCAAGTCCGACAAGCCGACGCCGGTATTGTTTTACATCCATGGTGGCGGCTGGGTGAACGGCAGCAAGAGCAGGGTCAGCGGCCTGACCGAGTGCCTGGCGGCTGGCATCTCCGTTGTGTCAGTCGAGTATCGCTTCATTGCCGAGGCGACCGCGGACAAGGTGGTTCCGCCGGTCAAGGGGCCACTCCACGACGCGGCGCGCGCGTTGCAGTTCGTCCGCAGCAAGGCCGGCGAGTGGAACATTGACAAGCAACGCATCGGCGCATCGGGCGGCTCGGCGGGCGCGTGCTCGTCGCTGTGGCTGGCGTTTCACCCCGACCTCGCCGACCCGAAGAGCGACGACCCGGTTGCGCGCGAATCCACGCGCCTCTGGTGCGCCGCAGTGATGGGCGCGCAGACCACGCTCGACCCGAAGCAGATGAAAGAGTGGACGCCGAACAGCAGATATGGCGGCCACGCGTTCGGGTTCAGTGGCGACAAGGAGAAGAAGCTGGCCGGCTTCCAGCAGTTCCTGGAGAATCGCGATAAAATCCTGCCGTGGATTGCGGAGTATTCCCCTTACGCGCTCGTCACGGCGGGCGATCCGCCAGTCTATCTTATTTACAGTACGCCGCCCGCGCTCGGCCAGGACCAGAAAGACCCGACGCACACCTCGAACTTCGGTGTGAAACTGCAGGAGAAATGCAAGAGCGTCGGCGTCGAGTGCGAGCTGGTTTATCCCGGCGCGCCCGATGTGAAACACGCGACGGCCCCAATTTACCTTATCGACAAGCTCAAGGGCGCAAAATGATGCGCCCGTAACCGCGAGATAAACATGCAAGCAAGCTCGTTGAGCCTTCGTTGGTGTTTACGGTTGGCGGCGATGCTGATTTGTCTCAACGCTGCTGTTGCGGCGCAGAGACCCAATGTCATCTTCATTCTCACGGACGACCAGGGCTGGGCCGACGCGAAGTTCGCCGGGCACCCTTATGTGAAGACGCCGAACCTCGACCGTCTTGCCAGCCAGGGGACGCGATTCAAGCAGTTCTATGTCGCCGCGACGGTTTGCTCGCCGAGCCGGTGCGCGTTCATGACCTCGCACTATCCGGCGCGGCATCTGGTCCACGGCCATTTCTCCACCCACGAGCAGAACGCGGCGCGGTCCATGCCCGACTGGCTCGACCCGAAGGCGCCGACGATCACGCGGCTGTTGCGCGACGCCGGCTACGCGACGGGCCATTTCGGAAAGTGGCATCTCGGTGGCGGCGACGGCGCGCCCACGCCCGATGCTTACGGCATTGACGACGTGCGCACGACGGTTTGCCGCGACCCGGCGTGGACCGAGCCTGCGACGACGTTTTGGGCCAAGTCCACGCGGTTGATCGTGGACGAGGCGATCCGGTTCATCAAAGCCAACAAAGACCGGCCGTTCTACGCCAACGTCTGGACGCTGCTGCCGCACGCGCCGCTCAATCCAACACCGGAGCAACTCGCGGTCTATGACGGTCTCGAACCGCGCGCCGCCGATCCGGCGTTCGGGCCGTGGATGAAAAAATTCGCCGGCGCGGCGAAGGACCTGAAGAGCCAGATGCGCGTCTTCTGCGCATCGCTGACCGATCTCGACACGCAGGTCGGGCGGTTGCTGCGCGCGCTCGATGAACTCGGTCTGGCCGACAACACCATCGTCTTCTACTCCAGCGACAACGGCCCCGAGGACTACAACATCAGCAATGCCGCCAACGCCGGCGTCGGCAACACCGGGCCGTTGCGCGCCCGCAAACGCAGCATGTATGAAGGCGGCATCCGCACCTTCGGCCTGTTGCGCTGGCCGGGGCGCGTCGCCGCCGGCCGCGTGGATGATAAGAGTGTAGTCAGCTCTGTGGACTGGCTGCCGACGATCTGCAAACTCACCGGCGTGACAGTGCCGGTAGACGTGCAGCCCGACGGCGAAGACGTCAGCGACATCTGGCTCGGCAAGTCGCGCGCGCGCACGAAGCCGCTGTATTGGGAATGGTTGTTCCGCGTGTGGGGCGACGACTACACGCCCCCGATGCTTGCGGTCCGGGATGGCAACTGGAAACTCTTCGTGAACCACAGCGGCAGCAGCGCACAGCTCTACGACATTCCGAAGGATATCAGTGAGGAGCACGATGTCGCCGCCGGGCATCCCGACGTGGTGAGGGATCTGACGGCGAAAGCGCTGGCCTGGCAAAAGACATTGCCCCCGAGCAAAGCGCGCGAGACGGCCGCTGCCACCGGCAAACCGGTGGACATGCCGCGCAAGCAAGCAGGCAAAGGCAAATCACAAGGCAAGGCCGCGCCCGACCGTTCCACGATGTTCAAAGCCAAGGACACCAACCACGACGGCAGACTCACGCTGGAGGAGTATCTCCACAAGTTTCCCGACGAGGCCGAAGGCCGCCGCCGTTTCCCGACGTTCGACACGAACAAGGACGGCGTGCTCAGCGAAGAGGAATTCGTGACGATGGGCGGCAAACTGAAACCATGAAAGGACGCGCCATGAAAACACCGGTTCAACTGCTGTTGCCGTTTTTGGCAGCGACGGCTCTTGCGGCGGAGAAGCCCAACGTGCTGCTGGTCTGCGTGGACGATCTCAAACCGTTGCTCGGCTGCTACGGCACGCCGATTGTGAAGTCGCCGAACATGGACCGGCTCGCGGCGCGAGGGGTGTTGTTCGAGCGCGCGTTCTGCAACCAGGCCGTCTGCTCGCCGTCGCGCAACGCGCTGATGACCGGCCTGCGTTCGCAGACGCTCGGCATCTACGACCTCGCCACCAATTTCCGCAAGAGCGCGCCCGACGCGGTGACGCTGGCGCAGTATTTTCAAAAACACGGTTACCGCACCGAGGCGATGGGAAAGATTTTTCACGTCGGCCACGGCAATCATGAGGATGCCGCCTCGTGGAGTGTCGAGCATTGGAAGCCGAAGAGCGGCCAGGGCGGCGGCTATGCGCTCAAGGAAAACCGTCCCAAGGAAATGACTCGCGAAGAAGCGCGGTTCGCCAACGCGAAGGTGGACGTGTCGAAACTGCCGCGCGGCGCCACCACCGAATGCGCCGACGTGCCCGACAACACTTACGGCGACGGCATGATCGCCGATGAGGCGGTCCTTCGTCTTGGCGCTGCAAAAGCCAAACCCGGCGAACCGTGGTTCATCGCGGTCGGTTTCCTCAAGCCGCACCTGCCGTTCATCGCGCCAAAGAAATACTGGGATCTCTACGACCGGGCGGCGTTTCCGCTGCCGAAGCTGAACGTGCCACCCATCGGCGCGCCGGAATTTGCGCCGACGACCTGGGGCGAACTGCGCCAATACAGCGACATCCCGCCCGTCGGTCCGCTCGACGACGCAAAGACGCGCCTGCTTATCCACGGCTACCATGCCGCCACCAGCTACATGGACGCCCAACTCGGCCGCGTGCTGGACGCGCTCGACCGGAATGGTTTTGCGGAGAACACGATCATCGTTCTCTGGGGTGACCACGGGTGGCATCTCGGCGACCACGGCATGTGGTGCAAGCACACCAACTACGAGCAGGCCGCCCGCATCCCGCTCGTTGTTGTCGCGCCCGGTGTCGGCAAAGCCGGCGTGAAGACGGGCGCGCTGGCTGAGACGGTGGACATCTACCCGACGCTCTGCGAACTGGCTGGCCTGCCCGCGCCACAGGGGCTCGACGGTGCGAGTTTTGCCTCTGCGCTGAAAAATCCCTCTGCCACGACCAAGGAAGCCGTCCTCCACGTCTATCCGCGCAGCCAGGGAATGGGCCGCGCCGTTCGCACGGCGCGCTACCGGTTGGTCGAGTGGAAGAAGATCGGCGAGCCAGCCGACACGGCCATGCTGGAACTCTACGATTACGAAAGCGATCCCGACGAGACGAAGAACCTTGCCGCCGACAAACCGGAGATCGTCGCGAAACTCCGCGCCATCCTCGCCAAGCAGCCCGAAGCAAAGCCGCAGATTGGCAGCGGCAGGAAAACGAATGCAAAACCCTCGTCCAAGAAACCGAAGCAGGACCGCGGCGCGATGTTCGACAAGCGCGACAAGGATGGCGACGGCAAACTCACGCGCGAAGAATTCCTCACCGGCCAGCCTGATCCCGACGAAGCGCCGAAGCGGTTCATCCTCTTCGACACGAACAAGGACGGCGTCCTGAGCCGCGAGGAGTTCATCACCGGAGGAAAGAGCAAGTGATAAAACCGCCGGGCGCTAGGGTTGGTGTCCCGGCTTCAGAGAGTGTGTGGAAAAATCCCACTTGCTTTCGCAAGTCGTTGATAGATTTTCGCAAGTCATTGGGAAATAATCGTCGACTCGAATGATTTCGAGTTTTTCGCACAGTCTCTTCAGCCGGCATCTTGACG
Organism: Verrucomicrobiia bacterium; assembly: GCA_041651735.1. Taxonomy (GTDB): domain Bacteria; phylum Verrucomicrobiota; class Verrucomicrobiia; order CAIQCK01; family CAIQCK01; genus CAIQCK01. Next base: position 21,826 of record JBAZIR010000025.1, read on the forward strand.
CGATGATTCTGCCGCCTGAAGGCGGGACACCAACTCAGATCGCAGACGTGCGCGATACCGCCATGGTCTTCGAAACAACCTGCGTTCTTTCACGACTTGGCACTTTCTCCCAATAGTTCCTGCTCGAAACGCGCTTTGGCCGCAGCCCACTCCGCCCCGGCGGACGCCCGCAGCCGCCGCGCTTCCGTCCGGCGACGCGTCACTTCGGTGGCGATGGCTTCCTGAATTTTTGGATCGGGTATCGGCACGACCAGATTTACCACGTCTTCGTTGGCCAGGCGCGGATGCGTGTTGCCCGTCATCATGTGGCGCGTCTGCGCCAGCACAAGCGACGAACGCAGAACCGTGGCCAGATATTCCGCGCGGATTTCATCCTGCGGCTTGGCGGCAGGTTGGATGTGGATGACGTGAAACTCGGTGGAGCAGACGCCCGCCTTTTCCGCACGATGGATTTTGTTCAGATATGGACGCAACCGTGCAAACAATACATCCTGTTGTGCGAAGCGGAAACACAGCCCCGCGCCGTCCTCTTCGGTGGATTCCACCAGTTCGCCCGTGTGGCTTTGGACGTTCGCCAGACCGAGATAGTTCTCCGATGTTTCGGCGGGCACGGCGTCGCGGACAAAATCCGCGATGTCCCGCAACCGCTCCACGCGCATTATCTTCCGGTTCTTTTCCATCGCGCGGATGGCCAGGGTTCTTTCGGGATGAAAATAGTCGGCGTTCACCCGTCCGGTGTCGCGCAACTGGCCGAGGCGCACGGCGAAAACCTGGCGGGAATCGGGCGCGGGCGCGGCTAGGCCCAGTTGCGCCAGCAAATAGCCGTCAAATCCCGCCAGCAACGCATCTGCTTCCGCCAACTTTTTCCGCCTTGTCACTCGTGCCGCGTCCATCGTGACAACAAACTCGTGTTGTTTGGCAAGCGATGGAACTGCAATTTGAATACCTGCGACTGTTTCAAGTTGAAGTTGTTTCTGTGCCGCGCCAGTAAACAGTCTGTTGATTTGAGCTTTTCCCCATCGGCTCAAAAGAAAAAGTTCAAGATACTTCGGCTCAATCACACCAACACGGGGAATCACTCGAATTGAGTGGGACGAAATAATCAAATCGCGGTCAAGCGCCGGCACCATGCAAGTTTCGCCGGCTTTTGCACCTGTCCGCGTAATGAGAATATCGCCCTCGCGGATGTAAGATGCCGCAAATCCATTTCCGAGTTTGGTTTTTGCAACATAAACCAAATCGGTCGTGTCGAGTTCGCCATCGCGAACATTTCCGGCGCGAAGAAGTGGAACAGCTTCGTTGGAATCTTCAACGTATTCGCGAATGAACTCGTTTGGTTGGATAATGTCATCCGCAAGTTCTTCGAGCGACTTGCTTGAAAAGTTATTTGGAAATTTCTTCCCGGCGGGCAAATCAGGATTCGGCAGATGAAATGACGGATCAAATCGAATGTTCGTATCGCCCCGCCTGATTGCAAAGCACAGTGCCTTGCCTTCAACAGCGGGGCTTAGACGAAAAAAGGTTTCGCATCCTCTTGGAATTTCCTAAATTGCTGAGCGACTTCGGGAAAGTGGTTTTCACATTTGCGTCCGGTGGCGTCGTAACCAATCATTTCCACCACGGCCATGAAAATGGCTTCGTTATCATCTGGCTTTTCGCCCTCGGCACGCTTGCGCAAAAACACGAGGCTGGATTTCACGCCCGCACCGTAATGACTGAACGCGGTCTGCGGCAAACTGATGACGGCCTGCACCTGAAAATGCTCCAGCAGAAATTCGCGGACGTATTGCAGCGAGGAGTTGGTCAGGATGCCGTCCGGCAGCACCACGGCGGCGCGACCGGTCTTGGGCTTGAGAAAATGCCAGACCCGTTCGAGAAACAGGATTTCGGTCTTCTGGTTCTTGCGCACCTTTTTGCCGCCCTTGCTGTCCTCGGCATTGCCCAGTTCGTAATCGGCCAGATAAGGCCGCTCCGCCAGCACCACCTGCGCGCCGAACGGCGGATTGGTGAGGACGATGTCGAAACGGTTTTTGACGAAACCACGATTGACGGCATACATCCGCTCCACGCGGTCGAGTGAGTCCGCGCCGATGACGTTCGTGTGACCATCGTCGTGGATGATCATGTTCATCTTGGCGACGCGCGCGATTTCCTCATTGATCTCGATGCCAAAGAGCCGCTCTTTCGCGAAGTCGTGCCAGTGCTTGTAGTGTTCTTCCGTGCCTTCGTCATGGTATTCCTTCGCTTCATGGCGCACGGCGTCGAGCGCGTAGAGGAGAAAGCCGCCGGAACCGCAGGCCGGGTCGAGCACGAGGTCCTCGTTGGTCGGCTTGGTCATTTCCACCGCGAAGGAAATGATTTCGCGCGGCGTGAAATATTGCCCAAAGTCGCCCTTGAAAAAGCCGTCCATGAACTGCTCAAAGGCCAGCCCCTTGGTGTCGAGGTCGGTCTTGCTCAGATTGATGCTTTCCAGATGCGAAACGACGGTGCGCAGGCTGGCGTCGTTAATTTTGACCGTCTCGGTGAAGACGTCCGGGTCTTTCTGCTTCTGGGTTTCGTAAAGCGATTTGATGCGTTCGGCCAGGCGGCGGCTCGGCTCGTGCGTCTTGATCTGGAATTCGTAAGGCTCGCCTTTCTTCCGCTTGGCCTGTTCGTCGCTGATCTTCACGAAGATGATTTTGCAAAGTTCGCCGAAGGCCGCCGGCGGCGAGAGCTTGCCGCCCGCCCAAAGGGTCTGGTGGCATTTCTTGATTGCGCCGATGAGCGCCTCCTTGCTGACGGGCTGGATGTCGTTGTTCGGGTCGCCCTTGTAGAAACGGTATTCCTCCGGCTTGCCGTATTGGTGGGGTATATCCGCAATGATGTTCGCCTCGCGCTCCAGCACGCCGTATTTCTCGGAGAAATCAAAGAAGCGGCGCGTCATGCCCGCGACTACGCCAACGTAGTTCGCGCGGAACTTGGCCCAAGTGCCGTTGCCGCAAGCCTGCTCGACGGCCTGGTTGAACTCGGCGTCGGTGACGCCGTCCTGCTTGCACTCGATGACGGAATAGGGCTTCTTGCGCTCGTCATCGCGGAAAATAACCAAGTCCGCTCGGTCGCTGGGCGTCCGGTCGGGCACGGTGATTTCAACGCCGATTCGGGCCGGCTCATACCCGTAGCGGTAAATCAGTTCCGCCCAAAACTCGGCGCGGACTTGTTCCTCCGGTTCGGCGTAGCGTTCGGTGTGGTTGACCGCGGCGTAAATGATTTTTTGTTGTTTGCCTTCGGCGGAGAATTTGGCGTGGCCGTCAGCGATGGCGCGGTCGAGGTAGCTCATACAGGGCCTCCAATTCGCTCGCGTGCGAATCAGCCCTGTCGGGGGATGGCTTTCCTCTGTGGACTCGCCAGGTGCCTGAAATAAATGTGGGACGCACTTACTTGCGTCCCGTTACAGGCACCTAGGAGGGCCCACGAAAGAACGCTTTCAGCGCGCCCCACGTGGGGGCGCGCTTCAAGCACCGTCTTTCGTCGAAATTTCCTAGGTTTCGTAACGGACAGTAGCCGAAGCTACGCGAAATTAGTTTTGGTTTTAGTTACTCGATAATTCTGTATTCTCTGTGACGCGCGGAGTGTAGCGCAGTCGGCGAGAGCGCGGCAAGGATTGCTTCGCGGTCGCAGCGATGGCAAAACGATTCGCAGTCGCCGGTGTTGGAACAAGTCACCAGATGAAAGGAAACGAGAACGAACCATGACCGCCGCGCTCGTATCGGGAATCCTACTCGGCCTTTCCTGCGGACTGGTGCCGGGTGTCTTGCTGACGCTCGTGCTGACCCAGACGCTGCGGCACGGCGCGCGCGAGGGCTGCAAGGTCGCACTCTCGCCGCTTGGCTCTGACCTGCCTGTCGTGCTGCTCGCGATGTTGTTTGCCTCCCGCGTGTCAGCGCTCCGGCCTGTGCTGGGTCTGATCTCCATTGCGGGCGGCGCGTATGTGCTGCATCTGGCGTGGGACAGCTTCCGGCCGGTGCGCATGGATGCAGATGCGCCGGAAGTCCAGCCACGCTCGTGGAGCAAAGGCGTCCTCGCGAATCTTCTCAACCCGAATCCGTGGATGTTTTGGTTCACCATCGGCGCGGCAACGCTGAACAAGACAATGGCGGAAAGCGGGTGGGCGGCGGCAGTGTTTCTCGTCTGTTTCTACGCTCTACTGGTCGGGAGCAAGGTGGTGGTGGCAGTGCTCGCGGCAAGGTCACGAACGCTCCTGACCGGCAGGTCATACCATCTCATCATGCAGGCACTCGGCGTGTTGCTGGTTGCGTTCGCGCTGTTTTTCTTTTGGGATGGGCTAAAGTATCTCGGTGTTGTCAGCGGCAGTTGATCAGGATCATGAATACGCTCAAATCTTTCGTGTCCTTCGCAATCATCATGTGTGCCGCGGCGCTTGCCGTCGCTGCCCCATCGTCAAAACCCAATATCATCGTCATCCTCGCCGACGACCTCGGCTACGGTGACCTCGGTTGTTACGGCCACCCGAAGTTCAAGACACCGCATCTCGACCGCATGGCCGCCGAGGGCGCGCGTCTCACATCGTTCAACACGCCCGCGCCGTTCTGCGCGCCGACGCGCGCGTCGCTGCTCACCGGCCGCTATCCGTTCCGTTGCGGCATGACCAGCAATCCGACGCCCGACGCCAGCCCGGCGGCCGACGCGCTGGCGTTGCCGAAATCGGAAATTCTGTTGCCGCAACTTTTCAAACAAGCCGGCTACGTCACCGGCATGGTTGGCAAATGGCACCTCGGCCACAAGCCGGGCTGCTTTCCCGTCAACCGCGGCTTTGACGACTATCTTGGCATTCTCTACAGCAACGACATGCGCCCGGTCCAACTGATCGATGGCGAGCGCGTGGTCGAGTATCCGCTCGTGCAGGCGACGCTGACGCGCCGTTACACCGAGCGTGCGCTGGCGTTCATCGGGAAGAATCGCGGCGCACCGTTCTTCTTCTACTTCGCCCACGCCATGCCGCACAAACCGCTGGCGGCTTCGGAGGCATTCTACAAGAAATCCGGCGGCGGCCTTTACGGTGACGCGCTGGCGGAACTCGACGACAGCGTCGGCCGGGTGCTGGCGGCACTGCGCGAACTGCATCTCGATGAGCGGACGCTGGTGGTGTTCACGAGCGACAACGGCCCGTGGTTCGGCGGCAGCAGCGGAGGCTTGCGCGGCATGAAAGGCTCCAGTTTCGAGGGAGGCTATCGCGTGCCGTTCATTGCGCGCTGGCCCGGCAAAATTCCCGCCGGTCATCTTAGCGCCGAACCGGCCGTGACGATGGACGTGTTTGCGACCGTGTTGAACGCCGCCGGAATTGCCGCGCCAGCGGATCGCGTGCTCGACGGGAGAGACATCATGCCGTTGTTGACTTCGAGCGCGAAGAGTCCGCACGAAGCCGTGTTCGGCCATCAAGGCCCACGCTTGGCGACTGTGCGTGACGCGCGCTGGAAGCTCCACGTGTTTCCGCCCAGCGACATGCGGTTGAAACCCGGACCCGACGGACGTTGGATTGACCCGCGCGGGCCGGACGGCGTGACCATTCTCGCGCCTTACGAACAATATCAGCCCTCCGACTATCCCGGCCTGCGCAGCGGCGATAAGGCGAAAGCCATGATGCTCTTCGATCTCCAGTGCGACC
>JBAZIR010000026.1:0-27207 GCA_041651735.1 Verrucomicrobiia bacterium
GGCCAGAGCCGGTTCCACATCTTGCGGGAAACGCTGCCGTGAAGCTGGCTGACGCCGTTGCGCTTGGCCGAAAGCCGGATGCAGAGCACGGCCATGTTGAACCCTTCATGATGATCCTGCGGATTGTGCCGGCCCAGCGCCAGGAAATCATGCCGCTCAAGACCCAGCTCGCCGCGAAAACCGTGGAAGTAATGCTCCACCATGTCCGCGTGAAACACGTCAATGCCCGCCGGCACCGGTGTGTGCGTCGTGAACGCCGTGCCCGCCGACACCGCCTCGCGCGCTTCCGCAAACGACACCCCATGTTCCTTCATCATCAGCCGGATGCGCTCCAGGCCGAGGAACGCCGAGTGACCTTCGTTCATGTGGCACAGCGACGGCCGGATGCCGAGCGCCTGCAATGCCCGCACCCCGCCGATGCCCAGCAGGATCTCCTGCCGCATCCGCATGTCGTGGTCGCCGCCGTAGAGCGTCGCCGTGATCTCACGATCCGCAGGCGCGTTCGGCTCGATGTTCGAGTCCAACAGATACAACGGCACCCTCCCCACCTGCACTTTCCAGATTTGCGCGTGCACCTTCCGCCCCGGCATGTCCACGCTGATGACCACGGGCTGGTTCCCGCCATCGCGCACGAGCGTCATCGGCATCGTTGAGAAATCGTTGTCCGGATAAAACTCCTGCTGCCAGCCATCCGCGTTCAGATGCTGGTGGAAATACCCGCGCCGATAGATCAACCCCACGCCCACCAGCGGCACGCCGAGATCGCTGGCGCTCTTGAGATGATCGCCCGCCAGCACGCCGAGGCCGCCCGAATAAATCGGCAGACACTCGTGCAGCCCGAACTCCAGCGAGAAATACGCGTAGCACGGCGCGCCGCTGCCGTCGTATTTCCGCTGAAACCACGCCGGCTCCGTCATGTAACGTTCCAGCCGCCCCAGGATGCGCTTGAGCCGGTCCATGAAACCGCGGTCCGCCTTCGCCGCCTTCAGATGCTGGTAGTCGATCCTCGCCAGCAATAGCACCGGGTTGTGATACACCGCCTGCCACAACGCCGGGTCGAGCTGCTCGAAGAGCGCGCTCGCCTCCGCGTCCCACGACCACCACAAATTGTTGGCCAGAGTTTGCAGACCACGCAACTCCTCCGGCAATGTGCTGACTACGTTATATGTATGAATATTCTTCATCGATGAAATCCAATATACTTCTTGAGCCGCTCATACCGCAACAGGGATGCCGGCCCGGTTCAACAGGCAAAATTGGTCGGCGACTATAGGGTTTCCGGCAGATTGTTCAACCACGAACTCATCGCAGGTTTCTTCAATACTCCGCGATCAACGCATGATGCAGGCCCGGTGCCCTCACCAGGCAAAATCATCCCGACCCATCGCCACGTCGGGGACATGACCCACAACAATCTTGTCACCATCAAGCCATGCCGTATAATCCGCCACGCAATCTCACCGAGGAAATCATGAACCGAGTCAGCCTCTTTGCCGTCGCAGCCGTGCTGCTGCTGTCCACTCCCGCCGCCATCCTCTTCGCCCAAGAAAAAACCATGACCACGTCCACCGGGATGGAACTGGTCTGGATTCCGCCCGGCGAGTTCATGATGGGCAGCACGCCTGAGGAACGAGAGTGGGCTGTAGCGGACGGGTTGCCCGAAAAAAATGCCAAGGTTGAAGGGGAAGAACCTCGGCGAGTCAAGATTGCTACAGGTTTCTGGATGGGGCGGGCCGAAATGACCATTGGCCAGTGGAAACAGTTTGCAGAAGCTTCTGGTTACATTACAGACACGGAAAAGGCCGGTGAAGCGAGTGTACGCGATCGGGAAAACCACAGGTGGAGCATGGTCAGAGGGGCGTGCTGGCGCAATCCCAAGTTTGGTTTCAAACTAAAAGATAATCATCCAGTTTGTTATATGAGTTGGAATGATGCGGTGGCCTTTTGTGAGTGGTTGACTGAAAAGGAGAAAAAAGCGAACAAACTTCCTGTAGGTATGGTTGGTCGACTGCCGACTGAGGCGGAATGGGAGTATGCCTGTCGTGCGGGCACAACAACCAAGTTCTGGTGGGGCGACCAAAAGGGACAAGGTGATGGCAGGTTGAACAGAGGAGATAAGAGTGACGGGTTTGATTTTGTGTCGCCCGTGGACAACCACAAGGCAAGAGGACGCAACCGTTGGGGGTTGGCGGATATGCTCGGCAACGTTTGGGAGTGGTGTCTCGATGATGTTGATCCCACGCAAGCTCACGGGGAGTGCTTTAAAGGTAATTCCAATGCTCGAGTTTTGCGTGGCGGGTCTTTCTCAGACGCCCGCACTACCCGCTGTGCTTACCGCCGCGGACTTCCTCCGTCTCGCGGGGACTGCGATTTTGGTTTCCGGGTCTGCTTTGCTGTGCCGGGAGGCAGTGGCCAGTCTCTCGGTGTGATTGCTTCCGTTGCTCAAAAACGCACCGAAGAGAGGAAGCCCGTTGTTGCAGGCGTCGCGGATAGCGAGATGCAGAAGGACGCGCGAAAGTTTGCGCGCAACCAGAGCAGCATCAAAGGTCTCTATGTCGTCCGCACGGACGCCGGGCTGCGCGTGGGCGGCGCGCAGGACATCATCGCCACCGCCGAGCGCGCCAGCAGCGACCGCGAGACGATCTGCGACTTCGTTACCGATGTCGCCAAAGACACCCAGATCTCGATGGAGGAGGCGGAGCGGTTGCTCAAGGTCCGCTATCCGGTCTGGCAGGCGGGCCACAAGATTCGATTCAGCTACTCCAACAAATACACCAAACAAGCGGGCGGCTCGGCGGGCGGCGCGTTCTCGGTGCTGCTGCTGTCGCTGCTGGACGGAATGCAGATTGACCCCGGCTTCGCCATGACCGGCGATGTGACCGTGGACGGCAAGATTCGCGAGGTCGGCGCGGTGGCCGAGAAACTGCGCGGCGCGTTGCTCGACAAATGCCGGATCGTCGCCATCCCGGAGGCGAATGAGGAGAACCTCAACGATCTCGCCGTCCTTTACTCGCCCGCAATGCTCTGGAGCATGCAAATCCTTTCCATCGCAACGCTGGACGACGCGGCGGCGGTGGCTCGCACGGACCGCGCGCCGAATCTGGCCAAGGCAATGGACTTGTTCGGACAGGTGCAGCGGTCGCTGCCCGCGAATGCAACGGTGTATGCGCTGCGCAACCCGGCGGTCGTCCAGACATTGCGGCAGGTGTTGCAGCTTGCGCCGAATCACTCGTCGGCGGAGTACATGCTGCGGGTGGCGAACAACCAGTTGCCGGCGACGCTGAGCCTGGGCGGGTCGCTGGATGAGATTTGGGCGGCGCCGGGGCCGTTGCTGGGATTCCTGTTCTCGGACTACAAGGAGCCGGAGAAGTCAAAACGGTATTATTTCGAGAAGGTGCCGAGCGGGGCGTTCAAGGCGGCAATGGACCGGCTGAACTGGCTGCAATTTCGTCTGCATCCGAAGACGCGGGAACTGAAGACGGCTCTGGCCGACTACATGCTGAGCCTGGACCAACTGCACCGGCAGTCGGCGTTTTCGTCAGGCACGCTGCGGCTGCATCTGGCGAAACGGGACAAAGTGCTAAGCGAAGCGCATCTGCTGGGCACGGACCGCAAGACGCTCGAAGAGATGATGCACTAAACGCGGACGGGGCGGGTTCTGAATGTGGGAGGGGCCTCAGTGCCCCGACTCCGCACGGACAGTCCGGCAACTTCACTACTGCCATCGGGGCACTGAGGCCCCTCCCACATTCCCGGCGAACCCAAACGTGCCGGCACGTCATCCGCAGGCTTGGTGCGATTTGCCTCTGCGATGACACGGGCCACGAGGGCCGGCAAATGATGATGTGGTGTGCGTTGTTTCACAGTCTCAAATTCCTCTTCATTGAACGGCGAAACGCACAGCGCACACAATCCGAAAATCACCGTCTCGAAAACTACATCTTTCTTGTCGTCTTCTCATTCGCGCGGCATAGTCTTCCACACAAATCCACGGAGGAAACAATGAACCGAGTCAGCCTCTTTGCCTTCGCAGCCGCGCTGCTGCTGTCCACTCCCGCCGCCATCCTCTTCGCCCAAGAAAAAACCATGACCGCGTCCACCGCCATGGAACTGGTCTGGATTCCGCCCGGCGAATTCATGATGGGCAGCACGGAGAAAGAACGCGAATGGGCAAAAGCCAACGGTTGCTCCCAAGAGTATGTAGATCGGGAGGGGCAATCGCGGGCTACGATCCGGCAGGGATTCTGGTTGGGGCGAACTGAGGTGACTGTAAGCCAGTGGAAACCGTTTGTGGCCGAGACCAGCTACGTGACAGACGCGGAAAAAAAGGGCTGGTCAATCGCACCGACCGAAAGGGTTAGTGGTGCTTGCTGGCGTGATCCAAAGTTTGGCCTCGGGTTGAGAGATAATCACCCGGTTTGCTGTGTCAGTTGGAACGATGCAAAAGTGTTTTGCGAATGGCTGACGGAGGCCGCCAGGAAGTCGAATAAGCTGCCGGCTGGATTGATATATCGGCTGCCCACGGAAGCGGAATGGGAGTATGCGTGCCGGGCACGGACACAAACGAAGTTTTGGTGGGGTGATAAATCGGCCGGCGGATTGAAACGCGCCAAATGGAAGATACCGGGTGAAACCTTTCTGGTTCCACAGACGGCGGACAGCTTTGGCCCCGCCGGTCGAAATCAGTTTGGTTTGGCGGATATGTTGGGAAATGTTCGCGAATGGTGCCTGGATTCCTATGACCCACGGGGGGCGCACGCAGAGTTGTATGAAGAGGATCCAACGCGGCGGGTATTGCGGGGCGGCTCCTTCAATCATCCGCCCGGCGTTACACGTTGCGCGGTTCGCGAACAGATCGGCGTGGATTTTTCTTACAGTTCTTTAGGTTTCCGGGTGTGTTGCGGTACGCCAAGCGGTAGTGGGCAACCCAGTCAAAACACCGCACCTCTTGTCGCGACCGCCCCGCCGCCACCGCCGGTTGTTCCGGCGTCTCCTGCGACGCCACCATCGCAACCGGCAGGCATGCTTCGTCCGCCCACTGCGGCGCCCACAAACGTTGGTGCTCAAACGGACGCATCACTCATAACTTCCACGGGGATGGAACTGGTCTGGATTCCGCCTGGCGAGTTCATGCTCGGCAGCACGCCGGAAGAGCGTGAGTGGGCAAATGCCAACGGTGGCAACCCAAAGTGGACGAAGTTGGAGGGTGAACGACCGCGCAGGGTGGAGATGAGGCCGGGCTTTTGGCTCGGTCGAACAGAACTTACGGTGGGCCAATGGAAGAATTTCGTGAACTCAACCGGTTATGTGACGGAAGCAGAAAAGAAGGGTAAGTCGCCAGATCACAAGTCCGATGGACGCACTGGAAAAGCAGAGGGAGCGAATTGGAAACGCCCCAAGCCCGACTTCAAGCCGAAGGACAATTATCCAGTTTGTTGGATGAGTTGGAATGATGCCGTGGCATTCTGCACATGGTTAACGGAGACGGAGAAGAAGGCGAACAGGCTGCCGGATGGAATGATTTGTCGGTTGCCGACGGAGGCGGAGTGGGAGTATGCGTGTCGCGCGGGCACGCAAACGAGATTCTGGTGGGGCGATACGGTCAAAGGTGGCGAGGGAAAATTGCATTGGGAAGGAATACCGGACGGCTTTGAATTTGTGACTCCCGTGGACCACTTTGGCAAACGAGGCCGGAACAATTTTGGGTTGGCGGACATGTTGGGTAATGTGCGGGAATGGTGTCTGGACAGGCTGGATACCCAGCAAGCGCACGCGGAATGTTACAACGGAGGCAATGCCTGGGACGGGGTGTCGCGCGGCGGAACTTTTAAGAGCCTTCTCGGCGCTCTTAGGTGCGCCTACCGCGGTGGTCGGATGCGGTCCAATGCCGATGAGTTCACCGGTTTCCGGGTTTGTTGCGGTGCGCAGGGAGGCAGCGGTCACTTGATTGAAACAGAATCCACGGTTGTCAAGACGACCTCCGATGCAAAGACTGAAGAGAAGAAGCCGGCCGTCGCAGGTGTCGCGGATAAGGAGATGCAGAAGGACGCCAGGAAGTTTGCGCGCAACCAGAGCAGCATCAAGGGTCTCTACGTCGTCCGCACTGACGCCGGGCTGCGCGTGGGCGGCGCGCAGGACATCATCGCCACTGCCGAGCGCGCCAGCAGCGACCGCGAGACGATCTGCGACTTCGTCACCGACGTGGCCAAGGACACCCAGATCTCGATGGAGGAGGCGGCGCGGTTGCTCAAGGTCCGCCATCCAGTCTGGCAGGCGGGCTATAAGATTCGATTCAGTTACTCCAACAAATACACCAAGCAGGCCGGCGGCTCCGCCGGTGGCGCGTTCTCGGTGCTGCTGCTGTCGCTGCTGGACGGGATGCAGATTGACCCCGGCTTCGCCATGACCGGCGATGTGACCGTGGACGGCAAGATTCGCGAGGTTGGCGCGGTGGCCGAGAAGCTGCGCGGCGCGCTGCTGGACAAGTGCCGGATCGTCGCCATCCCGGAGGCGAACGAGGAGAATCTCAACGATCTCGCCGTCCTTTACTCGCCCGCGATGCTCTGGAGCATGCAAATCCTCTCCATCGCGACGCTGGACGACGCGGCGGCGGTGGCTCGCGTAAACCGCGCCCCAGATCTGACCAAGGCGTTGGACTTGTTTGGTCAGGTGCAGTGGTCGCTCAGTCAGAACGCGACGGTGTATGCGCTGCGCAACCCGGCGATCGTCCAGGCATTGCGGCAGGTGTTGCAGCTTGCGCCGAATCATTCGTCGGCGGAATACATGCTGCGGGTGGCGAACAACCAGTTGCCGGTGACGCTGAGCCTGGGCGGGTCGCTGGATGAGATCTGGGCGGCGGCGGGGCCGTTGCTGGGGTTCCTGTTCTCGGAATACACGGAGCCGGAGAAATCGAAGCGGTATTATTTCGACAAGGTGCCGAGCGGGGCGTTCAAGGCGGCGATGGACCGGCTGAACTGGCTGCAATTCCGGCTGCATCCGAAGACGCGGGAACTGAAGACGGCTCTGGCCGACTACATGCTGAGCCTGGACCAACTGCACCGGCAGTCCGCGTTTTCATCGGGCACGCTGCGGCTGCATCTGGCGAAACGGGACAAAGTGCTAAGCGAAGCGCATCTGCTGGGCACGGACCGCAAGACGCTCGAAGAGATGATGCACTAGGGGGCGGCAAGCGGCAGGCGGTAAGCGGTAAGCGGCGACATAGGACCGCTCTCGTTCTTTTCCGTCCACCGTCTTCCGTCACTGGTCTTCGGTCTTCCGCCAGATGCGCGAAGGCGAGGCCCTCAGAGTAGGACAGGCATCCTGCCTGTCCATTGATGAATGACTGGACAGGCTGGAAGCCTATCCCACTTTATATTGACGGCACGTGTGTCCGGTGGCTCAGGTTTTTTTCGAGCCGGTGGTGGGGACGCAGATGCGGGCGTCGGCGGGACAGTCGGCGGGGCATTCGACGAGTATTTCCACTTTGTAGCCCACCGGCTTGAAACGGCGCGGGGTGGAGACGGTTTGGACGGCGATGGCCTTGTCGTCGATATCCCAGACCTTGCTGCACGCGATGCACCGGGCGTGATGGTGGCTGTCGCGGCGCGGGTCGTAGCGGGCGGGACCGCGGTCGGTGCGGGGAATCTTGGCGAGCTGGCCGCAGCCCACGAGCGCCTCCAGCGCGTTGTAGACGGTGGCAAGGCTCACGTGGGGCAGTTGGCGGCGCACACGCGCGAACACCTGGTCGGCGCAGGGATGACCGCCGGCGGCGACCACAGCGTCGAACACAGCCTGCCGCTGGCGCGTCATGCGCCGGCCGCGCTCGTGCAACACCTGCCCGAGGGCGCTCTGTTCGTGTTTGTTCGCTGCGGCTCGCATGGTCAGTGTTTCGGGGTGAAGAACTTGCGGATCTCGCCGACGACCTCGATCAAGCGGTCCACCTCGGCCTGTGTGTTATAGAAGTAGAAGCTGGCGCGCGCAGTGGACTCGACGCCGAGCTTGTGCATGAGCGGCTGGTTGCAGTGATGACCGCCACGCAACGCGACGCCGAGCCGATCGGCAAAAGTCACCACGTCGTGGGCGTGCACGTCATCGAGCAGGAAGCTTACGAGGCCGGCGTGGCCGGTCTTGGGGCCGAAAAGCCGGATGCCGCCGAGCGACGCGAGCCGCTCGTAAGCGTAGGCGGCCAGTTCGCAGTCGTGTTTGAAAATGGCGGCGCGGCCGATCTTGTCGAGGTAATCCATCGCCGCGTGCAGACCGAAAGCGCCGGAGATGTCGGGCGTGCCCGCTTCGAACTTGTGCGGGACGATGTTCCACTCGGTCTTGAAGAAGCCAACGTGGGAGATCATCTCGCCGCCGCCCTGATAGGGCGCCATTTTCTCCAGCCGCTCCTTGCGGCCGTAGAGCACGCCGATGCCGGTCGGCCCGCAAATCTTGTGGCCGGACATGGCGAGGAAATCGCAGCCGATGGCCTGCACATCCACCGGGCAATGGCCCGCGCTCTGCGCCGCATCCACGAGCGTGACGACGCCGTGTTCGCGCGCGCGGCGGCAGAGGTCGGCCGCGGGGTTGACGGTACCGAGGGTATTGGAGATGTGCGTGAAGGCGAAGAGCTTGACGCCATCCTTGAGCAGCTTGTCGAAGTTCGAGAGGTCGAGCAGTCCTTCGTCGCCAGTGACCGGCACATAGAGGAGCTTCGCGCCGACGCGCTCGGCAATGAGCTGCCATGGGACGATGTTGCTGTGGTGCTCCATCTCGGTGAGCAGAATCTTGTCGCAGGCCTTGAGGTGCGTGCCGGCCCACGAGTGGGCAACGAGGTTGATGCTCTCGGTGGTGCCGCGCGTGAAGATGATCTCCTCGGCGGCACGAGCGTTCAGGAAACGGGCGGCCCGCGCACGCGCGGCCTCGAAACCGGCGGTGGCGCGGTTGCTCAACTCATGGATGCCACGGTGGACGTTGGCGTTGTCGCGCTCGTAATAGTGGCGCAACGCGTCCAGCACGGCGACCGGCTTCTGGCTCGTGGCGGCATTGTCGAGATAAACCAACGGTTTGCCGTGGACCTTCTGGTTGAGAACCGGGAAATCGGCGCGGATGGCGGCCCAATCGGGTGCGTGCGGGTTTTTGGCTGTGCTCATGGTCTGCAATGTCACATCAAACCGAGTTGAAGCTTCGCGGCCTCGGTCATCATTTGTTGGTTCCACGGCGGCTCCCAGACGATGTCCACGTTCACTTCGGTGACGCCGGGAACGCCTTCGAGTTTGGTTTTGACGTCGGCGGCAATCGAACCTGCCATCGGGCAACCGGGCGCGGTGAGCGTCATCTTCACTTCCACGCGGTTGCCGCCAGCAGGCAGCGGCAAAACCTTGCAGTCGTAGATGAGCCCAAGGTCCACGACGTTCACCGGAATCTCCGGGTCGAAACAGGTTTTCATCTGCGCCCAAACAAGTTTCTCGTCCACAGGCCCGCCAGGCGCGGGCGCGATCTGCGCGGGCGTCACTGGAGGTTCGCGGCCGATGGCGTCAGCGTTCTTGCCGGCGATGCGGAACATGTTGCCGTTTACCACGACCGTAAAACTGTCGCCAAGCGCCTGCGTGATGACGGCTTGCCCGCCTTTTTGCAGCGTTACGGTGGCGCCGGAAGGCACCATCACCGCCTCGCAGTCGCGCGTCAAAATCACTGTGGGATCCGTGGCACTCATGGTTTGGGTTCGGTTGTATTCTCTTCGGTCGTGACGGCGCACGGACGGCCTTCCAGCGCCGACACAAGCGCGTGCCAGGCGAGGATGGCGCACTTCACGCGCGCCGGAAACTTGTGCACGCCGGCGAACACAGCGAGCTTGCCAAGTTCACCACTCTCAGCGTTTTCCGTGGTGACCAACTGGCGGAATTGGCTGAACAGCTTCTGCGCCTCGGCAATCGTCTTGCCTTTCAACGCGGTGGTCATCACCGATGCGGAAGCCTTGGAGATGGCGCAGCCGGAACCTTCGAAGCTGATGTCGCTGATCACGTCGCCGTCGAGATGCAGGTAGATGGTGATCCGGTCGCCGCAGAGCGGGTTGTGGCCGTGCGCGACACGGTTGGCGCCGTCGAGCTTCTTGAAATTGCGCGGACTGCGGCTGTGGTCGAGAATGACCTGCTGGTAGAGATCGTTGAGGTCGTCAAACATGGTCAGCCCTCCACCGCCCGGATTTCCGCGTCGAGACGGTTCTGGAGAAATTCATCAAGTTGCTTGCGCACCGGCTCGACACCGATGCGGGCGAGGATGTTGCTCGCGAAAGCCTGCGTGAGCATCCGCCGCGCGGCGTTGTGGCCGATGCCGCGGCTGCGCAGGTAGAAAACAGCGTCCTCATCGAGCCGGCCAACGGTCGCGCCGTGGGTGCACTTCACGTCGTCGGCGAAGATTTCCAACTGCGGCTTCGTGTCCACCGTCGCGTCGTCAGTGAGCAGCAGGTTGCGATTGGTCTGCTTGGCGTCGGTTTGTTGCGCGCCGGGCCGGACGAAAATCTTGCCGTTGAATACACCGCGCGACTTGCCGCCGAGAATGCCGTGGAAGAACTCATGGCTGGCGCAACGCGGCTGCGCGTGGTCCACAATCATGTGATGGTCCACGAGCTGGCTGCCGCGGGTGACGTAGAGGCCGTTGAGCACACACTCGACCCCCTCGCCGGTCATGATCGTGTTGATGTCGTGGCGCGCGATCTGCGCCCCGATGGAAATCGAGTGCGCCGTGAAACGGCTGTTGCGCGCGAGGCTGGACTGGACTGTGGCAACATGGAACGCGTCAAGGTTCTCGTCCTGGAACTTACAGAGCTCGACGTTGGCGCCTTCGCCGACCGCGATTTCCGTCACCGCGTTGGTAAGACCCGGCGCGTTGCCCGCGCTGATATAGCTCTCGACGACCTTTATCTGGCTGCCAGCCTCCGCAATGATCAGGTTGCGCGGATGCGCTGCCGTGCCGCCCTCGCTGGCGACGGCGACGAACAACAGATGAACCGGCTCCTCGACGGCGACGCCTTTCGGCACGAAAATGAACGCGCCATCGGCAAAGAACGCGGCGTTAAGCGCCCGAAAAGCATGATTGTTGACGCTGGCGTAACAACCGAGGTGCTGCTTCACGAGATCAACGTCAGAGGTCATCGCCGCGGCAAGGCTGCCGAGCTTGACGCCGGCCAAATGTTTGGAGATGGCGGAAAGCTCCGGCGCAAAGTGGCCGTTGACGAAAACGAGCCGGCTGCCGCCGAGGCCGGCGAACGCAAAGGGCGCAGCCTTCGCCGCCATCAGCGCGGCCGGCGAAAGATTGACCGCTGGATTGAACGGCAATTGCGTGATCGGAGCAACGTTGGTGTATTTCCAATCTTCGTGGCGCGGCGTCGGGAAACCGAGCGTGGCGAAGTGCGAAATGCCGGCCCGCCGCAGTTCGTTCACCCACAATGGGAAGCGGCATGCGCCGTCCTTTTCGAAGGCGTTGAACGCCGCCAGATGCGGCCGCACGTTATCGGCCGGGCCGGGCTTGGCTTGGGATGTCGTCGTGGTCATCGTGCCTTGTTGGATGGATGACGTTCAGAGGCACGGCTGGCAAGCGAGCCAGTCGTAGCCTTTTTCCTCCAGCTCCAGCGCCAGTTCCTTGCCACCAGACTTGACGATGCAACCGTTCAGCAGGACGTGGACAAAATCCGGGACGATGTAGTCGAGCAGCCGCTGGTAGTGCGTGATGACGAGCGCAGCGTTGTCGGGCCGGCGCAGCTTGTTCACGCCGTCGGCGACATCGCGGAGCGCGTCAATGTCGAGGCCGGAATCGGTTTCGTCGAGAATGGCCAGCTTCGGTTCGAGCACGGCCATCTGGAAAATTTCATTGCGCTTCTTCTCGCCGCCGGAAAAACCTTCGTTGAGCGGGCGGTTCAGCAAATCCTGCTCCAGATGCAGCAACTTCATCTTCTCCCTCACGAGCGCGAGGAAGTCCATCGCGTCGAGTTCCTGCTCGCCGCGGTGTTTGCGGACTTCGTTGTAGGCGGCCTTGAGGAAGTAGGTATTGTTGACGCCGGGAATCTCGACGGGATACTGGAACGCCAGGAAGATGCCTTCATGAGCGCGCTCCTCCGGCTCCAATTCGAGGAGATTCTTGCCGTTGTAGAGGACCTCGCCGCTCATGACGTTGAAGGTCTTGCGGCCCGCGAGCACCTGCGACAGCGTGCTCTTGCCGCTGCCGTTCGGCCCCATAATGGCATGGACCTCGCCGGCGTTGATGGAGAGGTTGATGCCCTTGAGGATGTGCTTGCCCGCGATGCCCGCGTTCAGTTTTCGGATTTCAAGTAGTGCCATTTGCTTCGCCCTTCAAGTTCTAGCCGACGCTGCCTTCGAGACTGACGCCGAGAAGTTTCTGCGCTTCAACGGCAAACTCCATCGGCAGTTGTTTGAAAACTTCCCTCGAGAAACCGTTTACGATCATCGAGACGGCGTCCTGCGTGGAAAGCCCGCGCTGATTGAGATAGAAGACCTGGTCCTCGCCAACCTTCGAGGTGGAGGCCTCGTGTTCCACTGTGGCGCTCTTGTTGTGCACCTCGATGTAGGGGAACGTGTGCGCGCCGCACTTGTCGCCTATGAGCAGCGAGTCGCACTGTGAGAAATTGCGGGCGTTGGTTGCGCCCTTCATGATCTTGACCAGGCCGCGATAGCTGTTCTGGCCGCGGCCCGCCGAGATGCCCTTCGAGACGATCGTGCTGCGGGTGTTTTTGCCGATGTGGATCATCTTGGTGCCGGTGTCGGCCTGTTGGCAATTGTTCGTGAGCGCCACGGAATAGAACTCGCCGATGGAATTCTCGCCCAGCAGGATGCAACTGGGATACTTCCATGTGATCGCCGAGCCGGTCTCCACCTGCGTCCAGGAAATCTTGGAGTTGACGCCGGCGCACTTGCCGCGCTTGGTGACGAAATTGTAGATGCCGCCTTTGCCGTCCTTGTCGCCGGGATACCAGTTCTGGACGGTGGAGTATTTGATCTGCGCGTTATCGAGCGCGACCAGTTCGACGACCGCAGCGTGGAGCTGGTTCTCATCGCGCATCGGCGCGGTGCAGCCTTCGAGGTAACTGACATAGGCGCCTTCGTCGGCGACGATCAGCGTGCGCTCGAACTGGCCGGTATTGATGGCGTTGATGCGGAAGTAAGTGGACAGTTCCACCGGACAGCGCACGCCTTTCGGGATGTAGCAGAACGAACCGTCGCTGAAGACGGCGGCGTTCAGCGCCGCAAAATAGTTGTCGGTATAGGGCACGACCGAGCCGAGCCATTTGCGGATGAGGTCGGGATGTTCGTGGACCGCCTCGGTAAACGAGCAGAAGATGATGCCTTTTTCAGCCAGCTGCCCCTTCAGCGTCGTGCCAACGGAGACGCTGTCCATGATGGCGTCCACCGCCACGCCAGCCAGCCGCTCCTGTTCCTGAAGCGAGATGCCGAGCTTGCGATACATCTCCAGGATCGCCGGGTCCACGTCGGAGAGGCTCTTGGGGCCGGGCTTGCGCGCTTTCGGCGCGGCGTAATAGACGATGCTCTGGTAATCAATCGGCGGGTAATGGACGTTCGGCCACGTTGGCTCCTCCATCGTCAGCCAGTGCCGATAAGCCTTGAGCCGCCACTCCAGCATGAACTCCGGCTCGTTCTTCTTCCGGGAGATGAGGCGGATGATGTCCTCGCTCACCCCCGGCGGAGCCGTGTCGGTCTCGACGTCCGTCGTAAATCCGTACTTGTAGTCGGACTGGACGAACTGCTCGATGGTCTTGTTCGAATCGCTCATAAACAAACCTGGTGCTGCAAAAACGTGCTACACACTATTTGGAACTACTCTTGATTGCACGCGGAATATAGTGGCACGTTGCCGTGAGTCAACAAGGGCGGTGAAAATGTTCGCACCCGCCGGCGGAAGCGAAAGACCGCGGAAGGGCTGCTATTCCGGCTTGGCCTCTCGCGTCATCAGGTCGCGCATCGCCAGGCGGAGGTTCTTGTCTTCGTAGAGGACTGCAAAAACCTCGCGGGTGATGGGCATCTCGATGCCAATCCGCTGGGACAACATGACGGCCGACTTGGCTGTCTTCACACCCTCAGCCACCATTTCCATCGAGGCCAGGATCTGATCGAGCGACTCGCCACGGCCAAGGCGTTCACCCACGCCGCGGTTGCGGCTCCATTTGCTGAAGCAGGTCACCATGAGATCGCCGATGCCGCTCAGGCCAAAGAACGTCTCCTGTCGCGCGCCGAGGGCCACGCCGAGCCGCGACATCTCCGCCTGTCCACGTGTGACCAGCGCCGCCTTGGCGTTATCGCCAAGACCGAGGCCGTCGGTGATGCCAGCGGCGATGGCAATGACATTTTTCAGTGCCCCGCCCAACTCGACACCGACGAGGTCGTCGCCGGTGTAAATGCGGAAGCGGTCCGTAATGAACGTCTGCTGCACGAGACGCGCGAGAGCGGTGTGGAGCGACGACGCAACGACGGCGGTCGGCGTGCCGCGCGCAACTTCCTCAGCGTGACTCGGGCCGCTCAGCGCTGCCACCGGCACTCCAGGCAGGATTTCGGCGATGACCTCGGTCATGCGCTTGCCGGTTTCGTTCTCGATGCCTTTGGAAACACTGAGGACGGGCAAGGACAGGCGCGGCAGTTTCTGACAGCTCTGGCGCATCGTGTGCGAAGGCACAGCCATGACGACCAGTTCCGCGCCCTCGACGACATGAGCCATGTCGTTGCTGATTTCCAGCTCAGGCGGCAGCGGCACACCGGGCAGGAAATGGACATTCTCGTGCTTCGCCTGCATCTCTGCAACGTGGGCCGACACGTAGGCCCAAAGCCGCACACGGTGGCCCTTGCCGTGCAGCAGCACACTCAAAGCCGTGCCCCAACCGCCGGCGCCGATGATCGCGATGTTCATGATGATTTCTTCTCGAATTTGTGCTCCGTGCCCGCCAACAGCCGCTGGATGTTTGACTTGTGCCGCAAGACGGTAACAACGGCGACCAACGTCGCGAACGCGGTAAATTTCCAGTTGCCTGAGAAACCGAACACCAAGGGCGGCAACGCGACCGCCCCGAGGATGGAGGCAAGCGAGACGTAGTGCGACAATAAAAACACCACCAGCCACACCAGGGCAATGATGAGCAGCGCCGGCCAACAGATGGCGAGAAACCCGCCCGCGGCCGTTGCAACACCCTTGCCGCCCCGGAAACCGAGCCACGGCGTGTAGTTGTGACCAAGGACAGCGCAGAGGCAGGCAATGATCTGGGTGATGGAACTGTCGAGTTGCGGCAGCAGTATCGGCGCGAGGAAGGCAGGCAGGAAACCTTTCAGCAAGTCCACGGCGAACACGCCGCGGCCGGCCCAACGGCTGACACTACGGAGAACGTTGGTCGCGCCAATGTTGCCGCTACCCACCTGGCGAATGTCCACACCGTAGGCACGCGCGACGAGGTAGCCCGTCGGCAGCGAGCCCATCAGGAATGCCACAACCGCAACAACTGATTCAGCGAGCCAGTCCACGAGGCCACTCTAAGGTTCGGGAGCGATAAGCTTCAATCCGAAACTGCCGCCAGCGCCCGCGAAGACACCGGCGGAAGCATGGTCACCGGAAGGTCGGCAGGAAGCGGTAATAAACCTCCAGCATCATGCACAACATGGACGTGTGATAGACCGGGCTGTCTTTCGGATTGGCGACTTGCACCCACCATTTTTCGGGGGCGACGTTGGGCGGACGCACAGGAACATCCTCCCTGCTTCCTGGCACCGTCCAGTGCCCGTCGGCCACTTGGTTTCTGAGCAGCGTGTCGCGGAATTCACGGTTCCATGCGACCCAGTAACTTCCGCCACTCTGGAACATGGCTTGCGTCACGTAATACCACACGTAGCTGCTGCCCTCGCTGGCCCGGCTCCAATCGCACTTGAAATTGCTGGCTGTTTTCAGCGCGCCGCGCGCTTCCTTGGAGTCGCCCGCGCCGAGGAACATCATGCTCAGGATGCCTACCCCCACCAAGCCATCGGAGCCGCTGCCTTTCTTCGCATATCCGAAGCGACGGGTCTTGTCGTCGTAAACCGCCTTGCAGAAATCCAGCGCCTTGCGCATGGCCTCATCCAACCCTTTCACACGCACGCCAGCGTTCTTGGCAGCCTTGAGCGCCTGAATGTTCCAACCGCTGATGGACAGATCCCCGCCCAGCGGACGCTCGTCCGGCCGGCTCATCTTATTGTTATAACCATACTCCCATGCGCCAGCCGGAGATTGTGACACAATGATTTTCTCCACCGCACCTTCGAGCACCGTCAACAAGTCTCCGATCTGCGTTAACGCGTAATCTTCCGCCAACGCATACGTCGCGATCGCGTGCTGATACTCCGGATGCTGCGCTGAAAACACGTTCTTGTTCTTGCGGCCGGTGTCCATCAGCCACTGCACACCCTTCTGCACTGTCTCGCCATATTGTTTGCTGGTCTGCGTCTCACCATGCGCCAGCATTGTCAGCAGCGCCAAGCCCGTCATGGACGCTTTGTAGGAACCACCCCACGAGCCGTCCTCATTTTGGTTCTTCTGCAGCCAGTTCAACGCCCGATAAACCGCGCCTTCCAGTTGGTCCGCCTTCGTCGCGCCGCCGCCGTAGCGGGTAATCGCGCCAGTCCGCGTCTGGGTGTTCAGGCGTTGTGCATACATCGTGTTGATTTTGAAGTCCTTCGGCAACGACGCAAGGCTCTTGCTTATGTCCATCTGCGGCACGGGCGTCGGCACCGGGATCACCATCGTCGCCGAAGGCAGCGGCGTGGAGATCATCGTCGGCCGCGGCGCCACGCTTCTGGCTGTCGCCGTCTGCACCGGCGTCGTCTTCTGCCTCTCCGGCGGCGGAGGCGGTGGAGGCGGCGGAGGTCCCGGCGCAACTTTTTGCTCCGGCGCCGTGAACTGCGTGATCACGGTCGCGCCTTTTTCGGAAACGGTGTACGTGCCGAAGATCAACAGGAAGAGCACGTGCAGGAGCACTGCCACCAGATAGAACGGCAGGCTTCGGAACCGCGTCATAAACGCGTGGTTCAGCGTCTGCGGATTGAACACGGACTGTGTTGGCGCTGGTGCTTCTTGCATGACGCAGGAAATTACACACCCGCCTTGTGTGCGGCAAGAATTTTACGCGCGGCTGCGGAGTGCGCCACGGTTACCGGAAGGTCGGCAGGAAGCGGTAGTAAACCTCCAGCATCATGCACAACATCGTTGTGTGATAGACCGGGCTGTCTTTCGGGTGGCCGACTTGTGCATGCCAGTCCGGCCGGGCGTTGGGCGGACGCTGAGGAACATCATCCCGGCTTCCTGGCACCGTCCAGTGCCCATCAGCCACTTGATTCCTGAGCAGTGTATCGCGGAACTCCCGGTTCCATGCGACCCAGTAACTGCCACCACCTTGAAACATGGCTTGCGTGACATAATACCACATGTAGCTGTTTGCCTCGCCGGCCTTGTTCCAATCACACTTGATCCTGCCACTGGCCTCCCTGATCGCGCCACGCGCTTCTTTGGAATCGCCCGCGCCAAGGAACATCATGCTCAGAATACCGACACCCAGCAAGCTGTCGGAACCGCCACCCTTCTTCGCATAGCCGAAACGGTGGGTCTTGTCGTCGTAAACCGCCTTGCAGAAATCCAGCGCCTTGCGCATAGCCTCGTCCAACCCCTTCACACGCACGCCGGCGTTCTTGGCGGCCTTGAGCGCCTGGATGTTCCAGCCGCTGATGGACAGATCTCCACCCAGCGGGCGCTCATCCGGCCGGGTCATCTTGTTGTTATAGCCATACTCCCACGCACCGGTCGGAGATTGCGATACAATGATTTTCTCCACCGCTCCTTCCAACACCGTCAGCAGGTCGCCGATATTCGTCAGCGCATAATCCTCCGCCAGCGCATACGTCGCAATCGCGTGCTGATACTCGACGTTCTGTGCCGCAAACACGTTCTTGTTCTTGCGGCCGGTGTCCATCAACCACTGCACACCCTTCTGCACCGTTTCAGCGTATTTGCTCTTGGCGGGATCCTGCGTCTCGCCGTGCGCGAGAAATGTCAACAACGCCAGGCCCGTCATGGATGCCTTGCGGGAGCCACCCCAGGAACCGTCCTCATTTTGGTTCTTCTGCAACCAGTTCAACGCCCGATAAACCGCGCCCTCCAGTTGATCCGCCTTCGTCGCCCCCCCACCGTAGCGGGTAATCGCGCCAGTCCGCGCCCGGGTGTCCAGGCGTTGTGTATACATCGTGTTGATTTTGAAGTCCTTCGGCAGCGACGCCACGCTCTTCATGTCCATCGACGGCACGGGCGTCGGCACCGGGATCACCATCGTCGCCGAAGGCAGCGGCGTGGAGATCATCGTTGGCCGCGGTGCCATGCTCCTGGCTGTCGCCGTCTGCACCGGCGTCGTCTTCTGCTTTTCCGGCGGCGGAGGCGGAGGAGGCGGAGGAGGCCCTGGGGCGACTTTCTGCTCCGGCGCCGTGAACTGCGTGATCACGGTCGCGCCTTTTTCTGACACAGTGTAGGTGCCGAAGATCAGCAGGAAAAGCACGTGCAGGAGCACCGCCACCAAATAGAACGGCAGGCTGCGAAACCGCGTCATGAACACATGGCTCACCGTTTGTGGATTGAGCACAGACTGAGTTGGCGCAGGCACGTCTTGCATCACAGGGGAAATTACACACGCATCCTGTGAGCGGCAAGTGATTTTCTGCGTGCGCTGGCGTATTCTTTACCGCGCGGCATCGAGTTCGAAACGATGGGCGGCGAACTGGTCCAGAGGCAGGTTCAACGTCGTCTCGAAGGAACGACGCTCGCCAGCGCCGAGGCCGGTAAAAATAATCGGGTGCCGCCGCGTCACCTTGCCGCGGTTATCGAGTGCAACGAGGGCCACGGCAACGAGCGAGAAATGCCGCGGGGTATCATTGCAGAGTTCGCCGGTCACGCGCGTGCCACTGTCGTCGGCGTAGGCGGAAGAGCTGGCGAGATTGAAAATCTCGATCTGGCCGGTGCCGCGCGGCAGCGGGTTGTTGTGGAAGCTGAGACCGACCGGCGGCATCGCCGGGTCGTCGCGAAGCAGTGGGTTGGTTTCCGGCGGCGGCAACGCTTTCTTCAGCGCAGCGGTCAGGTCGGCAACAAACTGCTGCTGCGTATCGGCGCGGAACCGTTCCAGCCGCGAGCGCTGCCACCAATCCAACATAAAGAGCGTGACGGCAACCATCGCGCCGATGACAGCGATTTCGATAAACCTTTTTAGCGACAGCATAATCTTGGCGCACAGTCTACGGGTTCAGTTCGACGATGTCCATCTTGGAGCGTTCGGCCACCCCAACGCCCATCTCGGCAGCGAAACGCACATGACGCCCGCGCTCCGCCAGGAGCGGCATGCGGCCAGCCTTGCGCCGCTTGTCGATGGCCTCCAACGCCAGCGCGTCGAGCGCCACCGGGTCGCGGCTCAGCCAGATTTCCCCCGGCGTCCACGTCGCTTGAGGTTGAAACACCGGCCCGCCGGCATATTGGGCCACCAACGCGTCGACGATGTTCAACACCAGTTTCTCGCTGAGCGGCGGGCGCGCACAAAGTTCGGCAATGCCCGCGTCGTAGTGCAGGTTTTCCGTCTGGAAACGCCGGTTGTTGTCCACCGACCCCATCGCGATGTTGTGGAGGCAACCGCTCACGCCGACATATTTGTTATCCATGAGCACGGGGATATTGATCAGTTTGGTCACCCGCTCGGTGACAATGCGCGAGTAATACGACCGCTCGCTGATTTCGCGCTCGCCGAATTCCAAATCGCCCCAGATGACTTTGCCAACCTGTGGCACCCGGTAATACACCCGGCTGTCCCAGCCCACGTTCGGCAGTGTGCCTATGCACAACGGCCCCTCGCCGCTCTCGCGAAGCTCCCAACCCGCCGCAACCAGGTTTTCGTCCGACCGGTCCCAAATGATGATGTTCCTGGCCGCCACGCCCGCGCGCCGCAGGCTGTTCACCACAGCGTGCACGACCTCGTGCCGCGTGCCCATCGCCGGGCCGGGCAGGGAGTTGATTTTGATGCCAACCACGTCCTCGGGCTTCACAAGCTCGCGCCACGCCGCCGCGGCGTCCGCCGTCCTCGTCAAAGCCACAACCGCCCGATCGATCATCCGCGTCACACGGTCGGTTTGCGGCGTGTAGAACTCCATCGCCCGCGCGTCACGGACGATGACCACGCGCGACAGGCGCGTCGCCTTCGCCGCTGGCGGTTCGGGCAGGAACGGCCTTTGCGCTTCGTTCGGAGTCACGACGGACAACCACAGCCCGGCTGTGGCGGCGGCTCCAAGCCGTCGCATGAAAGTTCGTCTTTGCATGACGTGGCGGTTATCTTGACACACGACGCCGGTCATGTTAGCTGGCAGACGCGCGGGAAGCATGAAAAAAGTGTTGGTATTACTAATGGCGGCGGTGGCATCGCTGCTGGCAAGCTGCGAACCGCTGGATCCAGAGTCGCAGATCCATGCCGGCGCCGAGGCGCTGGCGCGCGGCGGCTCCACCAACCTCGTCCGCGCGGTCCGCCTGCTGGAGCAAGCTGCGCGCAGCCTGCCCAACAACGCCCGTTGTCAAAACCTCCACGGCCAGGCGCTTTTTGAATTCGGCGATCCGAAGGGGGCGGCGGCGGCGTTCCAAAAAGCCGTTGCTTGCGACAAGAACAATCCCGCGTTCCGCTACAACCTCGGTCTCGCCGCGTATGTCCAGCGCGATTTCGCCACTGCATTGGAGCAGTTCCAGAGCTGCGCCGCTCTCGATCCTCGCAACGTCCCGGCCTGGCTGTTCCTCGGCGCTACTTACCTTCAACTCAACAGACTCGACGAAGCCTATCGCGCCACGAGCAATGCGCGTGAACTTGATCGGAACAACCCTGACGCTCTGTCCAACCTCGCGGTGATTGCCTGCCGTCGCGGCCGCCCCCGCGACGCCGAGACCTGGCTGAACGACGCGCTGCGCGCCGCGCCCAACAACCCGCAGGTCGCGCTGAACCTGGCGCGGCTCTACGAGATCGAACTCAAGGACAAGCGGCGCGCGCTGGAGTTCTACCGCCGCTATACTGCGCTCGCACCCGACTCGCAGTTCCGGTTCGCGGTGCTGCGTTCGACACGGCAATTGGAACTCGACCTGAACCTGCCGCCGTCACCCCAGCCCACGCCGGTCGTGCCCATTGCAGTGGCAACCAATGTCCAGCCGTTGGCTATCCCGACATCGATCAGCACGAACACGGGCACGCCGGTGTCTGCCGCGGCCCTGACCTCGAACCAGCAACCGGCAGCGCTTGACACGTTGATCTCTCAACTGAAAGCCGCCGGCCGCAACCGCGACGCCGCCGAGGTCGCACTCTCGCTCGCCGATCACTACCAGCAACAGCACGACACCAACCGCGCTGGCGCCGCCTACGTGCAAGCCGCCGAATTGGACCCGATGAATTCGCTCACGCACTTCCGGCTCGGCGAATTGTTCCTGTCGCAGGGCCAGAAAGCGCAGGCGCTGCAAAGTTTCCAGGAGTCTGTGCGCCTGAAGCCGGATTTCGTCGCCGCACTGCGCTGCGCCGCACCGCTGGCTGCTGACCTCGGCCAACCCGCCGTCGCCGTCGCCGCCTACAAGCGGATCGTCGAGCTGGACCCCAGCGACGCCAACGCGCTGTTTCACCTCGGTGATCTACAGGAGCGATACCTCAAGAACCGCGCGGTGGCAGAACAAACCTACCAAACGTTCTTGAAAAAATTCCCGACCGCCGCCGACGCAAGCGTTGTGCGATCACGGGTCAACAAGTTGAGTGTCACCAGTCGCGAGAACACCAGGCACGTTGCCAAGCCCGCGCCAAAAACAATTGCGCGGACGGAAGAGCCGCCGCCAACGAAGCCGCCGCCGCCCGTGACGCCTCCCGTGCCTGCGCCGACGCCACCCCCCGTGGATCGCCGCACGCCGTTGGAGCGCTATCAGGACGCATTCGCGCTGCTGCAACGCAGCGCTTACGCCGAGGCCGCGCCGCAATTCGAGGCGCTGCTCCAGAAAGACCCGGGTTTCTCGAAAGCGCATCTGGCGCTCGGCCAGATTTACTCGCAACAGGTCGCCACGAAGGACAAGGCACGGCAGCACTACACCCGCTTCCTCCAGTTGCGCCCCGACGATCCAAAGGCGTCCGAAGTGCGTCGCTGGCTGAACGAGAACCGGTGGTGATTTCCCGCGCCTTTATTTCACAACCGGCCGGATAACGATATTGCGGTAATCCACGCTCGTGTGATCGCCCTGGAAATAGATGGGGCCGGGGCGGAATTCATCCGAGGTCAACGCGCCGCCGGTGCAGCCGAGCACCGGCTGGTTATCAATGATTTTCTTGCCGTTGAGGATGACCGTCGCGTGGCGGTCCACCAACGTGATGTCCATCGTCTGCCATTCACCCGCCGGCTTCTCCGCCGCGACGGTCGGTGTGATACGGCTGTAGATGCCGCCCATGTTGTGAGAGTCAAGCGGCTTGCCGCACGTGTCGGCCACCTGCACTTCGTAGATGCCGCGCAGATAGACGCCGCTGTTGCCACCCTTCGGCACGCGCACCTCCAGCGTGAGCCGGAAGTCCTCGAATTCGCGCTCGGTGCGAAGGTTGGCGTAGCCCTTGTGCTTGCCCGGCTCCTGGGGAGCGTCGTTGACCAGGATGCCGTCCTTGACACTCCAACCATTGGGAGCCTTCGGGTTGAGCACTTTCCAGCCGCTGAGATCCTTGCCATTGAAGAGGCAAATCGGCTCGCCGAACTTCACCTTCGACAAATCCGGCGCGGACGGCATCGGCAGGATGCGCTTGCCGCTGAAGTCGGCGCGGCCGAACTCCTTGCCCCCCTCGCTGCATTTAACAGTCATGAGCTTCAGACAATCGCCGTCCCGCGTCGCGGTGATGGTTTCGATGATTTTCTTGCCCGGCTTGCCATCCTTGCCTTTAGGCTGCTGGATGCGCGTGACGATCAACTTGCCATCCTCAACCTTCGCGCCAGCAGCGGGCAACACACTGCCGCCACCCCAAAGGACGCTGGCCTTGAGGGCACCGTCCTTTTCTTCGACGCCGAGCCAGCCCGCGCCGCCACCGGGGATGGTCAGCGCCCAGTTGCCGACGAATGGTTTTGCATCATTCGCCGCGAACGCCGTGCTGCAAAAAACGAGACTGAGAACGATCGGGAGAGAGAGCAGGTATTTCTTCATGCCTTCTTTTGACTCCAAACCGGCCGGTGGCTTCAAGAAAAATCGTCAACTGATTTTTTGCGCCGATTGAAAAACAGTGGGTTGAGATTTGAACAATTGCAGGGTAGGATTCGTCGAAGCAGGCGACGTTTTAGTGCAAGGAGCAATTATGAAAGAAATGAAACTTGCAGGAGCAATGTTGGCCGCGTGTGTGGTGTTGGCCGGCTGCACTGCCACTGAACAAGGCGCGGGCTACGGCACGCTCGGCGGCGCAGCCATTGGCGGCGCGGTCGGTGGCTGGCAGGGCGCCGCGATCGGCGCGGGCGCGGGCGCGCTCACCGGCGCAGTTGTGGGCAACGCCGTCGATCAGAGCGAGGAACGCAATGCGAGAGCGCAGCAACCGCCGCCTCCGCCTCCACCTCCGCCGCCGGCGTCAGTTCCATACGGAATCCGCACAGACAGGCCCGGGCTCGTCAAAAGCCCGTGGAATCCAAACGGGCCGTTGGTGGACGTGACCGGTTTCCCGCCAGGCTCGGCGGTGAAGGATCCGACGACGGGCAGGAACTTCCTCGTACCATAACCATAACAAATATTTGCGAGCGCAACGCAGACTGAAACACCGCGAACACTGCGGAGCGGCTGCAGCGCTGGGTCTGTTAGCAGGGTGAGCTTTCAAGCTCGCCCTGCTTTTGGTCTGGAGGCATCGGGTCGAGTTGGGCATTGGCCACATTCGGCTGGCGTGTTGCCCCCGAGTTTCAACTGAATGAGTGGTCGCCACGAAAACTGAAGTCAGTTATCATTCCATCTCTCACAACCTATGAAATCATCGTTCGATCTTATCGTCGCCGGCCACATGGTGGCCGATGTCATCAGCCGCCCCGTCGCACTCGACCGGCCCATCGGGTTCGGCAAGCTCTTCCACAGCGAGGCCGTTGAGTTGCACACGGGCGGCAACGTCTGCAACGTCGGCATCGCCGCCACCAAGCTCGGCTTGCGCGTCGGCGCGTTGGGCCGCCTCGGCGACGACAACTGGGGCGCGTTCCTCCAACAACGCCTGCGCAGCGCCGGCCTCGATCTCGGCGGCGTCATCGTGGACAAACACGGCCAGAGCAGCGCTACCGTCGTCTGCGTCGATCCAAGTGGCGAGCGCACCTTCTTTCACACCGGCGGCTGCGGCAACCAACTCACCGCCGCGGACATCATCGCACAGCTCGGTTACATCAAGCGCAGCCGCGCCGTCGCCCTCGGTTACTTTGGCCTGATGCCGAAGCTGGAGTCGGAGTTTGGCCGTGCGTTGCGCGCCATCCGCCGCGCCGCGCCGAAGACGCTGACATCGCTGGACTGTGTTGCCGGCGCGAAAGGTTTCGACAATCTCGCCAAAGCGCTGCCGTGGCTGGATATCTTCGTGCCGAGCCTCGACGAAGCGCGCAACGTCAGCGGGGAAGAGTCGCCAGAAAAGATCATCGCTTGTTTCCGCGCCGCCGGCGCGCCGGGCATTGTCGGTGTCAAACTCGGCGCGGAAGGCTGCCTGCTTAACGATCCCTCCGAACCGGCGAAGTCGCTGTACGTGCCGCCGGTGCCCGCGAAGAAAGTTGTGGATGCGACCGGTGCGGGCGATTCGTGGCTGGCAGGACTCATCACGGCGCGGCTGCACGGTTTCGGTTTGCGCGATGCCGGTATTTTTGCCAACGCCGTCGGCGCGTGTTGCGTGCAAGCCATCGGCGCGTCCACCGGCATCCGCTCGTTCGACGAAACGCGGCGTCTCGCGCGCCGCTCCGGTTGCAAGGCCTGACGGGGCGGGCCGTCAATACCTCGGCACGCCCGGGTCCACGTCGGTGGACCAGGCGTCAATGCCGCCTTTGACACTCTTGAGGTCGGCATAGCCCTGCTGGCGCAGGAACTGGAGTGCTTTCATCGAACGTTTGCCGCCTTTGCAGTGCAGCACGATGCGGGCGTCTTTCGATAACTCGCCGAACCTCTGCGGCAGTGCCGACAGCGGCAGCAGCGTTGCGCCGGGGATGCGGCAGATAGCCCACTCGTCCGGCTCGCGCACATCCACCAGCGCGAACTTCTCGCCGCGCTTCAACATCGCCGCCAACTCGACAGCCGTGATTTCGTCTCCGGCGGGTTGATCATTCATGGAGGGCTCGCCCCTCACGCCACAGAACTGCTCGTAATCAATCAGCTTCGTGATCGCAGGCCGCTCGCCGCACACGGGGCAATTCGGGTCGCGCCGCATTTTCATCTCGCGGAACTTCATATCGAGCGCGTTGTAGAGCAGCAGCCGGCCGAGGAGCACATCGCCTTTGCCGAGGATGAGCTTGATGGCCTCCGTCGCCTGGATGACACCGATGATGCCCGGCAACACTCCGAGCACGCCGCCCTCAGCACAACTCGGCACCATGCCCGGCGGCGGCGGCTCCGGGAACAAGCAACGGTAGCATGGCCCACCGAGGTGCGGCGCAAAGACGCTGGCCTGTCCCTCGAAGCGGAAGATCGCGCCGTAAATGTTCGGCTTCTTCAGCAACACGCACGCGTCGTTGCTAAGGTAGCGGGTTGGGAAATTGTCCGTGCCGTCAATGACGACGTCGTAGCGGCCGAAGATATCAAGCGCGTTCTCACTATTGAGCCGGACGGCATGGCACTCGACAGCGACGTTTGGGTTGATGTCGTTGATCCGCGCGCAGCCGCTCTCCAGTTTCGAGCGTCCCACGGCGCCGGTGCCGTGGATGATCTGCCGCTGGAGATTCGTTTCATCTACAACATCAAAATCCACCAAGCCAAGCCGCCCGACGCCCGCCGCCGCCAGATACATTGCCGCCGGCGATCCCAGCCCGCCCACCCCGATGCAGAGAACACTGGCAGCCTTCAACTTCTCCTGGCCGGCCAGGCCCACCTCCGGCAACGTCAGGTGCCGCGAATAACGTCGAATCTCTTCGTTCGTCAGCTTCACTGGAGTTGGCTCGTCCATTGTCCTCGGCTCAAACAGAAAGGCTCCGCCCCGTAAAAATGCGCAGCGATTTGGTCAGGAGGGGAATCAACCTCTCTCCTCGTCGTTGCTCTCGGCGGGCGGTTTCATGCCGACGATTCTGCCAGCAAGCTCGGCCCGCGCCAATGCTTCATTCAGGTCGCGGACAAACACCGTCTTGCTTCGCGATCTTTCGCCGCGCAACAGCTCGCACTGGCTGCGTTTCACGCGAAACAACTTCGCGAGACACTCCAGCAGCACCTCGTTGGCCTTGCCCTCGACCGGCGGCGCCTTCACGCGCACCTTCAGTTCCGCGCCATGTAACCCCACCACTTCGCTGCGCGACGCACCGGGCTGGACGCGCACCGAAAGCTGGCAGCCGTTTGGAGTTCGTTTCAGGAATGGCATAGTTTGTTAATTTAGCGCAGTGTTTCCACAATGCGAGTTTTCGATGACGGGTCGCGGTTGTTCTCTGGTCGTCCGCCAACAAAAGGCTTTTGCCATCACGGCCGGTTTGTTACAAGTCGGCGTTTTGAAACGCGGAGCCGGCGACGCTGGCAACGTTTTTGAACGGAAACCAAAACATGAAATGCCTTGATTACCGCTCGGCGGATTTTGAAGCCGGACTCGCAGCGCTGGAGCAGACCAGCCTGTTCGACCCGGCCATCGAAGCGCGAACCCGCGACATCGTTGAAGCGGTGCGCCAGCGCGGCGACGACGCACTCGTCGAGGTGACGGCGCGTTTCGACGGTTGGTCGCCGGCGACGGCCAGGGATTTCCGCGTCACCGACGCCGAACTGCGCGACGCCGGGAAGAGTGTCAGCGCGGAGTTCAAGCAGGCCACGAAATTCGCACTGCGGAACATCGAGTTCTTCAACCGCCGCGGCCTCCGTCGCGGCTGGTCCGCACGCAACCCGCAAGGCGCGCGCGTCGGTGAAAAATTCGATCCGTTGCGGCGCGTCGGCATCTATGTCCCCGGTGGCACCGCGCCGTTGGTTTCCACGAGTCTCATGACCGTCGCGCTC